>NZ_JBZXEA010000011.1:385809-816160 GCF_058725345.1 Pseudomonas sp. DW-iso17
GTTTGGCGACAGCAGTTTTAGCAGCTGGCTTCGCGACTGGTTTGGCAGCAGCGGTTTTAGCGGCTGGCTTGGCAGCTGGTTTGGCAGCAGCAGTTTTAGCAGTTGGCTTGGCGGCTACTTTTGCAGGCGTACGAGCACCCAGTGCTTTAGCTACGGCTTCCTTCACACGGCCAACACCTTGGGCCAGTTTCAGGCTTTCTTGAGCGTCTTTTTTGAGTTGGGAAATGTAGCTGCGGGTTTCGGCTTGGCGATCCTTGAGAGCATCCAGCAGCTCTTCAAGTTCTTTGACCGCGCCTTTGGCTTTGGCTTGTGCCTTGGACTTGCCGGCAGTGGCGGCGTCTTGCAGTTTGGTGCGGGATTTGTGCAGCTTTTCTTGCGCTTTACCGCGTTGCTTTTCCAGTTTGGCGAGCAGCTTTTCTGCATCAGCCAAGGCTTGGGAGCACGCGCTTTCCAGATGTTCGAGCAGGCTGCCCGAAAGTTGTTGGAGCAAGTGCAACGGGGTATTTACAGGCTTCTGTTTGGCCGACATGGTTTACCTCCTGGCTGACGTGGGTGCGGCTCATACTAGCCCTCTGCTCTTACCGCCGCTAGGGCATGTTGACAGTATCCTTTGCGTTGCGTTGCAGCGTGCGAAAATTCTTATCGATATAACGGAAAACCGCGCCACTTTTTACGCACTCGCACTGGCATAATCCGTCGCACTTTCGCCGGGAGAATGCCCATGTCGCGTTACCTTTTTCTAGTGTTCGGCTTGGCGATCTGCGTGGCCGATGCAAGCGAGCAACCCTCGTCAAACACCACCGCCGCAACCCCGCACGATCTTGCCTATAGCCTGGGCGCAAGCCTTGGCGAACGGTTGCGCCAGGAAGTCCCCGACCTGCAGATACAGGCCCTGCTCGACGGACTCAAGCAAGCCTACCAAGGCAAGCCACTGGCGCTGGATAACGCGCGCATCGAACAGATCCTCGCGCAGCACGAAACGCAGAACGCCGCCGACGCCCAACGACCTCAAAGCGAAAAAGCACTCGCTGCCGAGCAGCAATTTCTCTCAAGGGAAAAAGCCGCAGCCGGCGTTCGTCAGTTGGCCGATGGGATCCTGCTCACCGAGCTGACACCCGGCACTGGCAACAAGCCGTTGGCCAGCGATGAAGTGCAGGTTAAATACGTGGGCCGACTGCCTGATGGAACTGTCTTCGACAAAAGTACGCAACCGCAATGGTTTCGCCTCAACAGCGTGATCAGCGGTTGGAGCAGTGCATTACAACAGATGCCGGTGGGTGCGAAATGGCGTCTGGTGATTCCTTCAGCCCAGGCCTATGGCGCAGACGGCGCAGGTGAGTTGATCCCCCCCTATACGCCGCTGGTGTTCGAGATCGAACTAATCGGCACTCGCCACTGACCCATAAAAAAACGGTGCGACATGCGCACCGTTTTTCTTACCTCGCCACCAGCTTCAAGCCTGGGTGGCGGGTTCTTCCTTATGAGCGTTGTGCAGCACTTCGATCAAGCAATCTTCCAGCTCGAAACGCTCATGCAACAGCGCCCCCAACTCTTTGAATTTTTCCGCGACACATTTCCCGGCATCACACAGGTCGGTGAACGCCAGCAGCTTTTCAGTGATCACATCGATGCGCGGATAAAGCGTCTCAGCCAACTCCAGGCCACGCTGATCATCGAAGGCTTCGGCCTCCTTGGTCAGTTGCTCGTAGACGCCGAAATGGCCGGCAGACACGTAGTCCACCAACACCTCACAGAACTCCTGCAACGGCTTGCGATTCTCGCCCAACGCTTCGGGCTTGGCGCCGAGAGCATCAAAGGCCCGAACCAGTTCGTGACGTGCCTTCAACCAGCTGTCGATCAGCTTGTGCACCCCACCCCAGCGTTCCTGAGCATTCTGACAACTTTCCAACATGATGATCTCTCTTCCCTATTGGGGCGCCGCAGCTCTGTACCTGCGCAACACTTCAAGGATGAAGCAGCAGACGGACAAGGCCGCGTCTGACAAGCGGTTTGGATAACGCGTGCGGGCCAGATTATGCCCGCATGACTATGGCTTCAAGGTACGCAGGAGAGAATGTTCATACAAGTGTTTAATCCGCTCCTACAATCTGAGTCTCGTTTTCAAGGTGTTGCGAGGCGCAAATGCCTGCCGAACAACAGCCGTGACACCTGCATGAACCCCAGGATCAGCATCGCCACAAAAAACAGCAGGCTCCACTCAGGCAGGCTCAAGTCAAACAGCGTCCAGTTGATTTCAACGCAATCGACCGTGCCATTGAACACCGAGCGCATTGCCTGCCAGACAGACAGGTTTTCAAGCATGTCCTGCAGGCTGGGCCAGCAATCCCCCACCTGGCTTGCCGGCCTGTTCTGCAACAGGACTTGCCGGCCTGCGGTGATGGCGCCCAGCAACGCACAGCCCATGCTCGCCAACCCATAAAGACAAAGGCCGGAACGCCCAGGTTTGTGAAGCGCGGCAATCAGGTTGATCAAGGCAAAAGAGGCGAGGAACAGGCGTTGTACCTGGCATAGAAAACAAGGTCGTAGCAGCGCACCGTATTGAAGGTAGTAAGACGCGCCCAACGTCAGCGCACCCGCCATGAACGCCAGGAAAAACAAAGAGCGTAAAGGGGCCAGAGACATTGTTTATCCGCACTGCAAGAGATAGGTCGCTACGGTAGAGGAAAGGCCCGACCCCTTTCAATACGCCCTAGAGCGGACTTTTCCTCGAAAACATAAGGACATCCCGCCACGGGCCCGAGGAAAATCAGCCAAGACAAGTAGGAATTAGTAACAAAGCCAGTTAAGCCGAGGGGTTGCAGGGTTTGAAGGGTTGGGTGTCAGATCGGTCCTAGCCAACCCATCCACCCTTTCCTACTTCAAACTCGCGCAGGCACTGGCAGCGGCGAGGACAGCAGACGATTGTCGAGCAACCCCAAGCCCTCCTGAAACAGCTGGTTGCTGCGCTCGGTATCGCCCAATTGGGCCAGCAGGCGAGCCAATTCGGCGCAGGCTTCGGGATTGCGCTGTACTTGCAGGCTGCTTTCCAGATAATCCCGCGCCTTGCCCCACAGACTGTTTTGCAGGCACAGACGACCCAGCGTCAGCAGCAGGCTGGCATCGCCTGGATGGTCCTTGAGCCAGCCTTCGGCAAACTTCAGTTGCCGCGCAGGATCACTGCCGCGCAGCAGGCCATACAACCGGATCAGGTGACTGTCATAACCGCGTTTAAGGGCGCCACGCAGCACTTCTTCGGCCTTGGCATCTGCGCCCAATCGACGCAGTTGGTCGGCATACGCCAATACCAGTTGTGGCTGTTGGCGCTGGGCTGCGGTCAGTTGCTCCCATGCGCGCTCCAGAGACTGCAATCCTGCTTCGCCTTGCTCTTCACGCTGGGCCGCCAGGCTCAGATTCTCGCCCCAGGCGCGACGCTCCAGCTCGGCCAGCTCATTGGCGGGCAAGACTTTGTCCTTGCGCAGCTCAGGCAGCAGGCGAATCACAGACGACCAATCGCCGCGCTGCTGATGCAGACGTTGCAACTGTCGCAGTACTTGCGCGTTATGCGGATGACGCTCATGCATCGCCTGAAGAGTGACCAGTGCGCCTTCCGTATCGCCACGGTCCATCTGCAACTGCGCATGGCTCAGTGCAATGGCCAGTTCGGCCTGGGGCTGGCGTTCCAACGCACGCTCCAGCAAGCCGTCGGATTCCTCATAACGGCCCTGTTCATTGGCCGCACGGGCGGCACCGATGTAATACAGCAGGGGTTGGCGCTCTGCTTCGGCGGCGCGGTGCAGGTGGCGTTCGGCGCTGGCCCAGCGGCCCTCGGCGAGGTCCATCTGGCCTTGCTCGATAGCGATCTGCACACGACGGCTGCGGTTGCGTCGTGACCAGGGGTTGACCACGCCACCGGATGTGCTGACCAGGCTCCATAACACGCGGATCAGGTAAATCGCCAGGCCAATGGCGAACACCGCCACCAATGTCGCCCACAGGCTTGATTCGTAATGCAGCAGGTGAGGATAAGTAATCAACACGTAGCCGGTGTGTTTCGAAATGCCCACACCCAGGGCCAGCGCGAGCGCAATCGCGAGCACCAGGATCACATAGAAACGCTTCATCAGCTCTACTCCTGGGTCGCCGGTTTGCCAGCCGAAGCCTTGGCTTCGTCGGCAGACTGATGACGGCGTTCAAGGTACGCCTGCACAGCAGCCAGGCTCGCAGCCAGGTCAGGCGTGACCACCGACACCGCCTTGGGCTCAAGCTCGGCAATACGCGCCAGCATCGCCTTGCTCTGCGGGTTGTCCTGGTTGAAGTTGTCCTGCAATACGCTGCGCGCTTCTCCCAACGAGCGGCTGTACACCGCCGCCTCGCCGTTAAGCGCAGCCCATTGGGCTTGCTCCAGCGCCAGGCTCAAGGCCAGCCGCACTTGGTTCAGGCCTTGGCCTGCCAACAAGGGACGGATGTTGTCATCCGGGTTGAAGTCGATGCGGAAATAACGGGAGATCTGCTCCCACCACTGGCTCAACTGGTTCTGCGTATCGCTGGTGGGACGCCCCTGGGAAGCAGGCTCCGTGAGCTGATACTCCGGGGCAATCGCCGCCAGTTGCACCACCTGGTCACGCAAGGCAGCCAATTGCAGGTACAGGCCGGTACGGTCCGGTTGCTCGGTGCTGCGCAGCGCGGCCAGGCTCTTGGCCAATTGCTCCCGTGCAGCGAAAGCCCCTGGGTCGCTTTGCTCGCGAAGAATTTCGTCGGCCCCCTGCACCAGCGACTGGGCGCTGTTGATGTCTTGCAAGGCGGACAAACGCAAGCTGGCCAGACGGATCAGATGCTCGGCCTCGGCCAGGCGCCAGTCCTTACGGCTGGCACCCAACACGGTTTCCAGACGCTGGTTGAGACGCTGCTGATCACCCTGCAACTGAGTGACCAGGCGGCGACGCTCTTCCAGCTCATCCGCACCCGGCAACTGCGCCAGGCGGGCGGCCAGCTGTTGCTGGCCTTGCTTGAGGCTCTGGGACTGGTCATCCAGGGTCTGCACCTGGCCCAGTTGGTGCTGGCTGCTGGCTTGCAGGGCACGGACCTGCCAGATCCCCCAGCCGCCGGCGGCGACGCCCGCAGCGCCCAACAGCAAGGCGACGACTGCCAGGCCATTGCCACGGCGTGGCGCGCTGACCGGTGTCTCGACCGGCGCATCAAGCGCGGGCTGAGCTTCATCTTTAGGCAAGGCTGTTTCGCTCACGTATCCGTCCTTTGCGTATCAGAGAGTGGGAACGGGATAGCTCCCTAACGCCACTAACAAAGCCGCGGCACTCGCGCCGCGACAATCCACAACTTTTTCTGCACCCGCGGCCCGCGCCATTTCATATACACGCGGGCTGGGCACGAACAACGGCAGCTGTGCCACCTCTGGCCAATCGGGGCCGGCTAACGCGTGCAGGTGTAAAAAACCCTGCCCACTGCTGACCACCAGGCCGTTCAAGCGTTCCAACTGGATGCGTTGCATCAACGCGCCCTTCTCATACACCGGAAGAAAACGCCGATACAATTCCAGGTAATCGACACTAGCACCTTGCTCGCGTAAACGCTCTGCCAGCAACTCACGCCCGCCCTCGCCGCGCAGGATCAACACCCGGGCACCCGGCGCTGCAATAGCCTCGCGCAAGGCGGGCAGTTCAAGCAAGGCCTCGCTGTCATCGCCCGTGGCGGGAAAGTGAACGTTGAGGCCATGATCGGCCAATATCTGGGCCGTGGCCGCGCCGACACTGAACCAGGGCATTGGCGGCACACTGCCCCCCAACCGCAGCAACGCCAGGCGCGCAGCCGGCTTGCTCACCACGATGACGGCGCGATAGCGCGGCAGCGCGCCGAACACCGCGTGTTGCTCTGCGGTCACCGGCAAGGCTTCAGTCTCCAGCAAAGGCAGGCAGTTGCTGTGAATACCGCTCTGGGCTAATAACGCCGCCAGGGCCGTCGACTCCTCGGCAGGCCGCGTCAGCAGCACTCGCCAGTCGGTCACTGCGGGCCGGCCTCGCCATAGACTTTTTGCAAAATGGTACCCGCGCCTTTTTCCAGCAACGCTTCGGCGACCTGAATCCCCAAGGCCGTGGCATCACGTTGCGGCCCACGTACCTCGGCGGTCAGCAGGTTACCGCCGTCCGGATCACCAACCAGGCCACGCAGCCACAGGTTCTCACCCTCGAGTACGGCATAGCAGGCGATGGGCACCTGGCAGCCACCGTTGAGGTGTTTGTTCAAGGCACGCTCGGCGGTGACGCGCACTTCGGTGTCTGCGTGATCGAGAGGTTTTAGCAGCGCATGAATTTCGCTGTCGGCGGTGCGGCATTCGATTCCGACTGCGCCCTGCCCGCCAGCGGGCAGGCTGTCTTCGACGCTGATGGCCGAGGTGATGCGGTCTTCAAAGCCCAGGCGGATCAAGCCGGCAGCGGCGAGGATGATCGCGTCGTATTCGCCGGCGTCGAGCTTGGCCAGGCGCGTGTTGACGTTGCCACGCAAAAAGCGGATCTGCAGGTCGGGACGCCGCGTCAGCAACTGGGCCTGGCGACGCAGGCTGGAGGTGCCAACGATACTGCCCAGCGGCAATTCGTCCAGGGACGCGAAGGTGTTGGAAACGAAGGCGTCGCGCGGGTCTTCGCGCTCGCAGATACAAAAAAGGCCCAGGCCTTCAGGGAAGTCCATGGGCACGTCTTTCATCGAATGCACGGCGATGTCGGCTTCGTTGTCCAGCAGCGCAGTTTCCAACTCCTTGACGAACAGGCCCTTGCCGCCGATTTTCGACAATGGCGAGTCCAGCAGCTTGTCGCCGCGACTGACCATGGGCACCAGGGAGACCTTGAGGCCGGGATGGGCCTGTTCAAGGCGTGCTTTGACGTATTCGGCCTGCCACAAGGCCAAGGCGCTTTTACGGGTGGCGATGCGGATTTCGCGAGAGGACATGGATCAATCCGTACTGAATAGATACGGCGGATAATAACAGCTCAGGCAAATACGCTTTGATTTGAATCAGCAAGTGCGGGGCCTCCCTGGCCACGTCGCACCGGGATAAGGAATGCAGACCGCGCCGCAACCCTTGGGCTAAAGCTGCTGCATCATCTTGCGCACGCCAGCGACATGGCGTCGGCTGACGATCAACGCATCGCCATTGAGCCCCTTCAGGAATAGCTGAAAGTGCCCCAGGGGCGTGCGCTGCAGGCGCTCGATGCGTTCACGGGCGACCAGCGCGTTGCGATGAATGCGCACGAAACGCTCGCCAAACTCGTCTTCAAGCGCCTTGAGCGGTTCATCAAGCAACACTTCACCGGTCTCGTGGCGCAAGGTCACGTATTTGTGATCGGCAATAAAGTAAACCACCTGGCCGAGTGGGATCAGCTCGATGCCCTTGCGGGTACGTGCGCTGATATGGCTGCGTGGCCCGTTACCACTTTGCGCAGCCGGTTGCGTCAAGGCAGCCAGTTGGGCGCGGCTGGGACGCTCGGCTTTTTTCAAGGCTTTGAGCAAGGCTTCGGCAGTGGCCGGCTTGACGAGAAAACTGACACCGCTGTCTTCCAGCGCTTGTGCAGAAAACTCATCCTGCGCCGCACACAACACCACGGCGGGCGGCGATTCGCGTTCGCTCAAGCGGGCGGCGACCTGCAGGCCATCAAAGCCCGGCATGCGGATATCGAGCAGCACTACATCCGGCTTGTGGCTGTCGATCAGCGTCAACGCCTCTTCGCCGCTGGTGGCGCTCGGTTCAAGGACTGTATAACCCTCGAGTTCACTGACCAGACGGCTCAGTCGCTCGCGGGCTTGGGGTTCGTCATCAACGATCAGGACATTCATATTGCGCTGGATTCCTGCGTGAGTCTCGCACAAGGATAGCGTAGACAGGTGCGGTGACTGACGTCACAGCGATCCACGCTAAGACTAGCGCGAGCGGCAAAAAGTGCCCTGAGAATGGCACCCAAATTTACCCGGACCTGTTCAATAGCGCCCAAGACCCGCTGCCTTCGGGCATCGTCGTAGGGTTCACTGATAAACAATCCGAATACCCCCCTGTTTAATGGATAGTCTGGTTATGACCGCATCACCCGACTTTGGTGCATTCACACACTATCAGTCCAACTGTAGACGCTCACTGAGGCGACATTGCTCAATCGTCAAATATCGTTTCAATAAGTACCTGCCCCCAGTCTCGTCCCGGATGCGGTCGGCGGCAAGGCACTTAGCCATCTCTTACACAAATAAAATTGCCGATCACCCGCAGCACCGCCTCCACGGGCAACCCTGTTATGATCGCCGGCACACCTTCATGCCTCTTTTAAGCAGATCACGAGCGAATCCATGAGCACCGACAAGACCAACCAGTCCTGGGGCGGCCGCTTCAGTGAACCCGTCGACGCCTTCGTCGCGCGCTTCACCGCCTCCGTCACCTTCGATCAACGCCTGTACCGCCACGACATCATGGGCTCCATCGCCCACGCCACGATGCTGGCCAAGGTCGGCGTGCTGACCGACGCCGAGCGTGACAGCATCATCGACGGCCTGACCACCATCCGCGGTGAGATCGAGGCAGGGACGTTCGACTGGCGCGTCGACCTGGAAGACGTGCACATGAACATCGAGGCACGCCTGACCGATCGCATCGGCGTGACCGGCAAAAAATTGCACACCGGTCGCAGCCGTAACGATCAGGTCGCCACCGATATCCGCCTGTGGCTGCGCGATGAGATCGACCTGATCCTGGGCGAAATCACCCGCCTGCAAAAAGGTTTGCTGGAGCAGGCCGAGCGTGAATCGGACACCATCATGCCCGGCTTCACTCACCTGCAGACCGCACAGCCTGTGACCTTCGGCCACCACCTGCTGGCCTGGTTCGAAATGCTCAGCCGCGACTACGAGCGCCTGGTCGATTGCCGCAAGCGTGCCAACCGCATGCCGCTGGGCAGCGCTGCACTGGCCGGCACCACTTACCCGATTGACCGTGAGTACACCGCACAGTTGCTGGGCTTTGACGCCGTGGGCGGCAACTCCCTGGACGGCGTGTCGGACCGGGACTTCGCCATCGAATTCTGCGCCGCCGCCAGCATCGCGATGATGCATCTGTCGCGCTTCTCCGAAGAGCTGGTGCTATGGACCAGCGCGCAATTCCAGTTCATAGACCTGCCGGACCGCTTCTGCACCGGCAGCTCGATCATGCCGCAAAAGAAAAACCCCGACGTGCCAGAGTTGGTGCGTGGCAAGAGCGGCCGTGTATTTGGTGCACTGATGGGCCTGCTGACCCTGATGAAAGGCCAACCATTGGCCTACAACAAGGACAACCAGGAAGACAAGGAACCGCTCTTCGACGCCGCCGACACCCTGCGCGACTCGTTGCGTGCCTTTGCCGACATGATTCCGGCGATCAAGCCCAAGCATACGATCATGCGTGAAGCGGCCCTGCGCGGGTTCTCTACCGCGACCGACCTGGCGGACTACCTGGTGCGCCGGGGCCTGCCGTTCCGTGACTGCCACGAAATTGTCGGCCACGCCGTGAAGTACGGTGTGGACACCGGCAAGGACTTGGCGGAAATGAGCCTGGAAGAACTGCGCCAGTTCAGCGACCAGATCGAGCAGGATGTGTTTGCCGTGCTGACCCTGGAAGGCTCGGTGAATGCCCGTAATCATGTGGGCGGCACTGCGCCGGCACAGGTCAAGGCGGCGGTCGCGCGCGGCCAGCAATTGCTCGCCAGCCGCTAAAATTGTGGGAGGGGGCTTGCTCCCGAAGACGGTGTATCAGACAAGAAAATCTTAGCTGACCCACCGCCTTCGGGAGCAAGCCCCCTCCCACATTGGTTATTTCTTGGCCGCAATCATCGCCATGAATGCCGGCATCGCCGCCTGCCTGTCCGCCTCTATCTTCTGCGCATTGGGCATCCCATTCAGGCGCGCCAACAAGGCTTTCGCCTTCGGCAACGGCTCCAGCAGGTCCAGCCCAAACAGCTTCTCGCCCACACCGCAGGCCAGGTTCAGGCTGTACATGAAATACAGGTCCGCAAGGGTGAAGCTCTCACCTGCCACATAAGGCGCAAACTGACCGTGCCGACCTAACGTACCCATCCCAAGCAACAGCTCGGCCCTGGACTTCTCCTTGATCGCCTCCGGCACCGCCATGCCGAAAAAAGCCTCGGCGAAACACGCCCGCGCAGGCAGTTCGATGTACAGCTCGATCTCACGGCACAGCGCCAGCACCTGAGCCCGCGCAAACGGGTCGGCGGGCAACAGCGCCGGACCTTCCTGGGTCTGTTCGAGGTATTCGAGAATGACGCTGGTTTCGTTGATGAACCCCTGCTTCACACCCAGCACCGGCACTTTGCCGCGGGGGCTTACCGCCAAGGCTTCGGGAGTTTGCCCAGCATAAAAAGGCACCTCTTCGAAGGGCAGTCCTTTCTCCAATAGCGCCAGCTTGACCATGTTGTAGTAGTTGCTGACCGAAAATCCGTAAAGCTTGAGCATCGCAAAGCCTCCAGGCCGGGTGTGGGGTTGGCTGCAAGAGTTATAGATCCTCGAGGGCACCCTGACCAGCAGCATCACCCACCTGAATGGGGGTAGACTGACGCCCTTTCCTTGAGGAGCCTGCCATGAGCGAGCCGACCGATATCGACAACGACGAAGAAGAATTCACCGAGACCACGCTGATCGAAGCCATCGAGAACCAGATCGAGAGCGATAACCCGCCAGCGGCCAAGGCTACGTTCAACAAACTGACCCTGGTGGGTTACGAGCGCGAAGATATCCTGAATCTGATGGCTCACGTGCTGGCGTTCGAGATCGACGCCATGCTCGAAGATGACCGCGCCTTCAATACCGAGTGGTATGAAACGGCACTGCGGGCACTGCCCGAGCTGCCGCCGGAAAAGGAATAACCCCGGCACGCAGCAACACGCTGGACAGTTCGGCAAAGTGCGTTCACCTTATGGCCTGCTAGCCTCTAATAAATTTTAGAAAGTCTGGAGTCCTTATGTCGTATACCCCTGAGTTGGTTGCCGAACTGGAAATCCTTGTACTCTTCCCCTTGGACAGCACCAAGGAAGGCTTGAAAGTCCATCAGACTGCCGCCCCTACTGCCATCGCCGCTGCCAAGCGCCTCCATGCCAAAGGGCTGATTGACCAACCGGACGGGGGCTACCTGACGAGCCTTGGCCGGGACGCTGCCGAGCAAGCCCAAACCCTGCTGACCATCCTGACCACTGCCAACACCAAAGAAGCCGCCTGATACTTGATACCGCCCATGGAGTCCGCCGCCTGCGGATTCCGCGGGTGTTGCTGCGCGGCATACGAAATTCTGACGCCAAAAAGCCACTTCCCTCTAAAACTCCTACGCTACTGTCTGTAAACTCCTGCATGGCCGCCCGCGTCGGGCTGCGAGCCACCGAGTTCGACATGACCCGCACCCATGAAATCCGCCCCGATCTGGACGAAGGCATCGACCGTAAGGTGCTGACCCAACTGCGCGCGCGTTTCATGACCCTCAATCAAGGCCGCATGGCCCGGGCCGTCGAGGGGCTGACGCCACGCCAGCAAAGCGTGCTGGCTTTGTTGCCGCTGTTTTTCCACGTCAATCATCCGCTGTTGCCGGGCTATGTCTCCAGTAACACACCGGCTGGCCTGTCGAATTTCGAACCGGACGCCCAGGCCTTGGCCGATGCCCAACGCCTGACCCGCTCGTTCTCCTATAAACCGCGCCATGGCAACCCGCCTACGCCGATCCACGGTTTGTTCCTGATGGGCAGCCTTGGCACGCTGGCGCAGGCCGATCAAAGCGATATGGACGTGTGGGTATGCCACGCTCCCGACCTGAGCGAGACCGAGCTGGCCGAGCTGCGCAAAAAGTGCCAACTGCTGGAAACCTGGGCCTTGAGCATGGGCGCCGAGGCGCATTTCTTCCTGATCGAGCCGACGCGCTTTGTGTTGGGTGATCGCGATACGCCACTGAGTTCCGACGACTGCGGCACCACCCAGCACTACCTGCTGCTGGATGAGTTCTATCGCACCGCGATCTGGCTGGCCGGGCGCACCCCCATCTGGTGGCTGGTACCGGTCTACGAAGAAAACCGCTACGCCGAATTTACTCACGCCCTGGTGTCCAAGCGCTTTATCCGCGCCGATGAAACCCTCGACCTCGGCCATCTGGCTCATATTCCTCCGGGGGAGTTTATTGGCGCCGGGCTGTGGCAACTGTTCAAGGGCATCGAGTCGCCCTATAAATCGGTGCTCAAGCTGCTGCTGACCGAGGTCTACGCCAGCGAACACCCGAAGGTGCAATGCCTGAGCCTGCGCTTCAAACAGGCGGTGTTCAGCCATCAGGTAGACCTGGATGAGCTGGACCCGTACATCATGGTCTACCGCCGTATCGAGGAATACCTCAAGGCCCGCAACGAGCTGGAGCGCCTGGAACTGGTGCGCCGCAGCCTGTACCTGAAGGTCAACCGCAAGCTCAGCGCCGGCCAGCGCACTGCCGGTTGGCAACGGCAGCTGCTGGAACGCCTGGCGCATGAGTGGGGCTGGGACACGCGCCAACTGGCCCTGCTGGACAGCCGCAGCCAATGGAAAGTGCGCCAGGTCGCCTCCGAGCGCCGTGCTCTGGTCAATGAGTTGAACTACAGCTACCGCTTCCTCACCCAGTTCACCCGCAGCGAACACACCGCCAGCGCGGTCAATAAACGCGAACTCAATGTACTGGGCCGCCGCTTGTATGCGGCGTTCGAGCGCAAGGCCGGCAAGGTCGAGTTCATCAACCCCGGCATCGCCCCGGACCTGGCCGAAGACACTTTGACCCTGGTGCAGTCGCCCAACCGCAAGGAGCCGGGCCAGCACCATTGGGGCCTGTATAACGGCAACCTTACCGCTCTGGAGTGGGAACACTTCGCCCCGATCAAACGCAGCCGCGACCTGCTGGAAATGCTCACCTGGTGCCATCGCAACGGCGTGATCGACAGCAGCACCCGCCTGGCGCTGCACCCCGGCACCAGCGACATGACCGAGTTCGAGCTGTTCAACCTATTGGGCAGCCTGCAACAGACCATCGCCCTGCCCCTGTCCAGTGTCGATGAGAGCCGCTTGCTGCGCCCGGCAGTGCCGGAAGAGGTGCTGCTGTTGATCAACGTTGGGGTTGACCCGCTCAAACATCATCGCGACCTGAATATCCTGATGACCACAGAGCGCACCGACTCCCTGAGCTATGCCGGCGTGCGCGACAATCTGGTGCTGACCCTGGACCAGGTCACGCTCAACAGCTGGAACGAAGTGATGGTCAGCCGCTATGACGGCCCCCACGCCCTGCTCGACTGCCTGCGCGACTACCTCAACCAACTGCCCTCGAACCATCTGCCACGCCTGCGAGTGCGTTGTTTTTGCCACAACCGGGCACAGTTCATTGCCCAGCGGGTGGAAGAGGTATTCGACACCGCGCAGCATCTGCTGCTCGGCCAGGGCAATCATCGCTACCTGCTCCAGGTGCAGCAGCATTATCACGTCATGGAACTGGTACCGGGCCAGGCCACCCATGTGTCACTG
The DNA here is from genome assembly GCF_058725345.1 of Pseudomonas sp. DW-iso17. Lineage (NCBI taxonomy): Bacteria > Pseudomonadati > Pseudomonadota > Gammaproteobacteria > Pseudomonadales > Pseudomonadaceae > Pseudomonas > Pseudomonas sp. DW-iso17. Next base: position 399,364 of record NZ_JBZXEA010000011.1, read on the forward strand.
CCGACCCAGGACGCGCTGATCGCCTACCTCAGCGAGGAGCTGGTCAGCTATAGCCCGTGGCACCTGGACGCCATGGCCTTGGAAGACCACGACCTGGCGCTGCTGCTGCCCATGGGCCAAGCCGAGTGTGTGCAGGTGTTCTACCGCGTCAATGAAGGCTTCGCCGACGTCTACGTGCTCGACGAATTCAACGCGCTCTGGCAACAGCGCTTGCCATTTCATGATGAGCAAAGCCTGTTGGCGCCGTTGCAGCGCTTTTTGCAATCGATCCTGTATCGCCGCGAAGCACTATCGTCCCTGGACACCCAGCAACCCGCGGGCGAGATACAGATCCTGTATTACCAACTGTTGCCATCGGGCAGCGGCCGTGCGCGGGGCGTTGAGCCAAGGCCGGCCCCGCAAGACCCGGCCAACAAGGCGTTTTATGACGTGCAGGCCATTATCGGCAAAGGCACGCCAGGCCACGTAGGGATCACCCTGTACTGCAATCAGCGGGAGTTTTGCGAACTGGAATTTGGCGACCAGCTGTTTACGGTGGTCGCCCGGGAGATCGTCGGGCAACGTCGGGAAACCGAGCGTTACCGCTGCTATATCACTGATCTGGATCTGTCGGGACTGCTCGGTGATGTGCAAAGCCCAAGCAATCTGTACCTGCGCTATAAAGCCGAACTGGAACAGTCACTCAATGCGGCCTTGAATCAGGTTTAGAGCGGGAAGGCGCCGCCATCTTTGGGCTGGCCTTCGACGCTGAGCAATTCCAGCTTCAAGGTCTTGCCGCCTGGCGCCGGCCAGTCGATGTGCTGGCCCACTTGCAGGCCGAGCAATGCGCTGCCCACGGGTGCCATGATCGAAATCTTGCCTTCGTCGGCGTTCGCGTGCTTGGGGTAGACCAGCGTCAGGTGATAGTCCTTGCCGCTGCTTTGCTCACGGCAATGCACGCTGGAGTTCATGGTCACGACACCCGCAGGCACTTCATCGTGACCAACCACGTCTTCGGCGCGGTCGAGTTCGGCTTGCAACGCTCGGGCGCCGGGAAACTCGTCGCCCAAGCGGTCGATCAGTTGCTCCAGACGCTGCACGTCAAGACGGGTAAGAATGATGGACGGTGCGGTGGTCATGATTCAGGCAGACTCCTTTTTTCTGCACAAAAAAGCAAAACCCCGCCAGGAAAAGGCGGGGTTCTCACGGACCTCGATGAATGGAGGTGTATCCGGACACTACCACAGCGACACAAATAAACAAGACGCCGTCAGGCGCTCGCCTTGCGCTGTTCAGCCTCGGCGCAGATCATCCGGCGCCGCGCATCGTCGGCAGAGCGCCATTCCCGGATGTCTTCCACGTGGCGGAAGCAGCCCAGGCAGACTTTCTGCTCGTCCAGGCGACACAAACTGATACAAGGTGACGGCACTGCCGGGCTGACATTGCTGAACAGCGGCTTGGGCGGGCGTACGGTTGCAGGCTCACTCACCATCAGACCTCGTCGAAATCCAGCTCGACGCCGGTGTATTCCTGGACCAGTCGGGTGAGCATCTCACCCAGCAACTCTTCACTCTTGTCGCACTGCCATTTGCCGCTTTCTTCATCGTAGTCGAAGTGAACGCCACCGGAGCGCGCCGCCAGCCACAGCTGACGCAGAGGCTCCTGGCGACTGAAGATCAATTGCGGGCCAGTCTCGAACTTGACGGTCAGCACACCGGCCGAGTTTTCCAGATCCACATCCAGGTCGCTGTCGTCGAAAATATCTTCCAGCTTCTCCTGGGTGGCATCCACCAGGTCGTGAAAACGGGCTTCGGTCAAACTCATTGTGGCAACCTCAAAAGTGTCTGGTTTTGCTCAAGCGCCGCACGATACGGGCGAGCCTCGCCGATTGCAAAGGATACTGATTTCATCACGGATGACGGTACGAAATATCCCCAGGCATCGTAGCCTGCTTCCCTACTGTCTCGGCAAACCCCCGCCGGACGGGTGTTGCGGCGCATAGGCAAGCTGGCGGGTGGTCGGTATACTCGGGCGCAATTAATGCATATTCAAGGATTTCGCCATGAAGCGCCTGATCTCTTCCCTTGCTGCGCTCGTCGCGGTCGCTTGCCTCGTTAGTGCCTGTGGCCAGAAAGGCCCGTTGTACCTGCCGGATGACAGCAAAGATCCAAACGAACAGGCGCAATCGTCGCAAAAGCCGTCAAAAGCCCATAAGCACGACACCTACTAAGTTAAGGGAAACTTATGGACGCTTTTAACTACCGGGACGGCGAGCTGTTCGCGGAAGGCGTGGCCTTGTCCGCGATTGCCCAGCGCTTCGGCACCCCGACCTATGTGTACTCGCGTGCGCATATCGAAGCCCAATACCGCTCGTTCACCGACGCCCTCGACGGCGTGCCGCACCTGGTGTGCTACGCAGTCAAGGCCAACTCCAACCTGGGTGTACTCAATGTCCTGGCGCGTCTTGGCGCTGGTTTTGACATCGTGTCCCGTGGCGAGCTGGAACGCGTACTGGCCGCCGGTGGCCAGGCGGACAAAATCGTCTTCTCCGGCGTCGGCAAGAGCCGCGAAGACATGCGCCGCGCCCTGGAAGTCGGCGTGCATTGCTTCAACGTCGAATCCACCGACGAACTGGAGCGCCTGCAAGTCGTTGCCGCCGAAATGGGCGTTCGCGCGCCGATCTCCCTGCGCGTCAACCCGGATGTCGACGCCGGCACCCACCCGTACATCTCCACCGGTCTCAAAGAGAACAAGTTCGGCATTGCCATCGCCGACGCCGAGGACGTGTACATCCGCGCAGCCCAACTGCCGAACCTGGAAGTGCTGGGCGTCGACTGCCATATCGGCTCGCAACTGACCACCCTGCCACCGTTCCTGGATGCCCTCGACCGCCTGCTGGCCTTGATCGACCGCCTCGGCGAGTGCGGCATCTACCTGCACCACATCGACCTCGGTGGTGGCGTGGGCGTGCGTTATCGCGATGAAGAGCCGCCACTGATTGCCGACTATATCCAGGCCGTGCGCGAACGCATCGAAGGCCGCGACCTGACGCTGATGTTCGAGCCGGGCCGCTACATCGTCGCCAACGCTGGCGTGTTGCTGACCCAGGTCGAGTACCTCAAGCATACCGAACACAAGGATTTCGCCATCGTCGATGCGGCGATGAACGACCTGATCCGCCCGGCGCTGTACCAGGCCTGGATGGATGTCACCGCCGTGACGCCGCGCACAAGCGAAGCCCGCGCCTATGACATCGTCGGGCCCATCTGCGAGACCGGCGACTTCCTCGCCAAGGATCGTGAGTTGGCGCTTGAGGAAGGTGATCTGCTGGCCGTGCATTCGGCCGGTGCCTACGGGTTTGTCATGAGTTCCAACTACAACACCCGCGGGCGTACCGCCGAGGTGCTGGTGGACGGTGATCAAGCATTTGAAGTGCGTCGCCGCGAGACGGTAGCCGAGTTGTATGCTGGCGAAAGCCTGCTGCCGGAGTAAGCCATGCTGCTGCGTTTTACCAAGATGCACGGGCTGGGTAATGATTTCATGGTCCTCGACCTGGTCAGCCAGCACGCGCACATCCTGCCCAAGCACGCCAAACAGTGGGGTGATCGCCACACCGGGATCGGTTTCGACCAGTTGCTGCTGGTCGAGGCGCCGAGCAACCCGGAGGTGGATTTCCGCTACCGGATCTTCAACTCCGACGGTTCCGAAGTGGAACAGTGCGGCAACGGCGCGCGCTGCTTTGCGCGCTTTGTGCTCGACAAGCGTCTGACTGCCAAACGCCAGATTCGCGTCGAAACCAAAGGCGGCGTGATCGAACTGGACATCCGCAACGATGGCCAGATCAGCGTCAACATGGGCGCCCCACGCCTGGTGCCGGCGGATATTCCGTTCCAGGCCAGCGAGCAGGCCACCAGTTATGCACTGGATGTAGACGGCAAGACCGTCGACATCGCCGCCGTGTCCATGGGCAACCCTCATGCAGTGCTGCGGGTCACCGACATCAATAACGCCCCCGTGCACGAACTGGGGCCGAAGATCGAACATCACCCGCGCTTTCCGGCAAGGGCCAATGTGGGCTTCCTGCAGGTGATCGACCGCAACCGTGCGCAATTGCGCGTATGGGAACGCGGCGTCGGCGAAACCCAGGCTTGCGGCACCGGTGCTTGCGCCGCTGCCGTGGCTGCGATCAGCCAGGGGTGGATGGATTCGCCGCTGTTGATCGACCTGCCCGGCGGACGTTTGTCCATCGAATGGGCAGGCCCTGGCCACCCGGTGATGATGACCGGGCCGGCCTCGCGCGTATACGAAGGACAGGTCCGTCTATGAGTGAGCCAAGCTAATGACCGATAAGCCTCAAGTACCCGCACACGCTACCCCGAGTGAAAGCCTGGAGGCCGCTGCTGTCGCGGCGTACCTTGAGGCTAACCCGGACTTCTTCGTCGAGCACGAAGAACTGCTGCCGGCCCTGCGCATCCCTCACCAGCGCGGCGATACCGTATCGCTGGTGGAGCGGCAGATGAAGATCCTGCGCGAGCGTAATATTGAAATGCGCCACCGGCTCTCGCATCTGATGGACGTGGCCCGCGACAACGACCGCTTGTTCGACAAGACCCGCCGCCTGATTCTGACCCTGATGGATGCCACCAGCCTGGAAGAAACGGTGATCGCCGTGGAAGACAGCCTGCGTGAGGATTTCCAGGTGCCCTTCGTCAGCCTGATCCTGTTCAGCGACAACCCGATGCCGGTGGGCCGCTGGGTCACAGGTGGCGAAGCGCAGACGGCCATCGGCGGCCTGCTGTCCGAAGGCAAAACCGTCAGCGGCACCTTGCGCGAGCATGAGCTGGACTTCCTGTTTGGCGCCGAACAGCGCAAGCAGATCGGCTCTACGGCTGTCATCGCCCTCAGCCATCAAGGCTTGCACGGGGTACTGGCCATCGCCAGCCGCGACCCGGCGCACTACAAAAGCTCGGTGGGCACGTTGTTCCTGACCTATATCGCCGAAGTGCTGGGCCGCGTCCTGCCACGCCACACCACCACCCTGCGCGCGGTGCGCTGATCATGGAGCGGCAACTGGACGCTTACTGCGCTCACCTGCGCAATGAGCGCCAGGTGTCGTCCCACACGCTGGAAGCTTATCGGCGGGACTTGAACAAGGTCCTGGCCTATTGCGAAAAGCAGCACGTCAGCAGCTGGAAGGCCCTGGATATCCAGGCCCTGCGCAGCCTGATCGCCCGGTTGCACCAACAGGGCCAATCCTCCCGCAGCCTGTCTCGCCTGCTGTCGGCGGTGCGCGGCCTCTATCACTACCTCAATCGCGAAGGGCTGTGCGACCACGACCCGGCCAATGGCCTGTCACCGCCCAAAGGCGAACGGCGCCTGCCCAAGACCCTGGACACAGACCGCGCCCTGCAATTGCTCGACGGTGCCGTCGAGGATGACTTCCTGGCCCATCGCGACCAGGCAATCCTCGAGCTGTTCTATTCCTCGGGCCTGCGCCTGTCGGAGTTGACGGGCCTGAACCTGGATCAACTGGACCTCGCCGATGGCCTGGTGCAAGTGCTCGGCAAAGGCAGCAAGACGCGCGTACTGCCCGTGGGCAGGAAAGCCCGCGAAGCCTTGCAGCTATGGCTGCCGCTACGCCTTCTGACCAACCCGGCAGACGATGCCGTGTTTGTCAGCCAGCAAGGCCGGCGCCTGGGGCCGCGGGCGATTCAGCTGCGGGTCAAGGCTGCCGGCGAGCGCGAGCTGGGGCAGAATCTGCACCCGCACATGTTGCGTCATTCCTTTGCCAGCCACCTGCTCGAATCCTCCCAGGACCTGCGCGCCGTACAGGAGCTGCTCGGGCACTCGGATATCAAGACCACGCAAATCTACACCCACCTCGACTTCCAGCACCTGGCAACGGTGTACGACAGCGCCCATCCACGGGCCAAACGCATCAAGGGCGGCGACTCATGAGTATCAAGCTGATCACCTTCGACCTGGACGACACCCTCTGGGACAACGTCCCCGTCATCATCAGCGCCGAAGCGTCGATGCGCGAATGGCTGGCGACCCACGCGTCCAAGGTCGGCGACCTGCCCCTTGAGCATTTTGCCAGCCTGCGCCAGCAGGTGCTGCAGCGTCATCCCGAACTCAAACACCGTATCAGCCTGCTGCGCCACCGCGTGTTGATGCATGCGTTCGAGGAGGCCGGTTATCCCCAACCTGAGGCCACAGAGATGGCGGATGTCTGCTTCGAAGCGTTCATCCACGCACGCCACCAACTCACCGTGTTTCCGGAAGCCGAGCCGATGCTCAAGGCGCTGCGCCAGCACTTCCTGCTCGGCGTGATCACCAATGGCAATGCCGATGTGCAGCGTGTGGGCCTGGCGGACTACTTTCACTTTGCCCTGCGCGCTGAAGATATCGGCATCGCCAAGCCGGACGCACGGCTGTTTCATGAAGCACTGCAACGTGGCGGTGTGGACGCCAGCGCGGCAGTGCATGTGGGCGATCATCCTGGGGATGACATCGCCGGCGCGCAGCAGGCGGGACTGCGGGCAGTGTGGTTCAACCCCACGGGCAAGGCCTGGGAGGGTGACAAGCGCCCGGATGCGCAGATTCGCAGCCTGACGGAGTTACCGCCACTGCTGAGTCGCTGGAGCTAACACTGGCCCCAATGTGGGAGCTGGCTTGGCTGCTCCCACAGGGTATTGCAGCAAACCGGTAAATTGCTCCAGGCATGAAAAAGCCCGCAGCGACGGCGGGCTTTTTCTTACAAGCAGGAGGCAGACCTCAGATAGGTCGGCTTCCGTACTTGTTATCCGGCTTCTTCGGTGGATCAGCCACCACGTTGGCCTCGACTTCCTGCACTTTGCCGCCTTTAGCGAGGAATTCTTCCATCGCACGGGCCAGGGCATCGCGCTCTTTGTTCTTGGCTTCAACGCTCGGCAACTCGTCTACCGACACAGCCGCCTTGGCTTTGCCTTTGGCTTTGGGAGCCGCGTCATCGCCAACACTGTCATCGACGTCCTCAGCAACGTCTTCGGCCGCAACTTCAAGACCGTCTTCGGTGTCGTCTTCATCACCTACTTCGAGGTCGTCTTGTTCCAGATCATCGTCGCTCATGTTCTACCTCATGACTTGCGAAAAGCAGATTAGTTATAGCCCAGCTTCACCCTCTGTCGAGGTTGCCGGAAAAAAATCAACATCCACTGAATCACCAGTGGCTTATGCCCCTTCACCGTGCAAGGTGGCGAGGACTTTACGAGCACCGCCATGATCACGGTGCTCGCCCAGATAAACACCTTGCCAGGTCCCTATCGCCAAGCGGCCGGCCTTGACCGGCAAACTCAGCTGGCAGCCCAGCAGACTGGCCTTGAAGTGCGCCGGCAGATCATCCGGACCTTCGTCGTTATGTTCAAACCCTGCGCCACCTTGTGGCACCAGCAGGTTGAAAAAACGCTCGAAGTCACGGCGAACCGCCGGGTCGGCATTCTCGTTGACGGTCAACGAGGCCGAGGTGTGCTGCAGCCACAAATGCAACAGGCCCACACGGCACGCCTTCAATTCAGGCAAGCCGGCAAGCAACTCGTCCGTTACCAAGTGAAAGCCCCGGGGCTTGGCCCGCAGGGTAATCAGGGTCTGTTGCCACATACAGTTCTCCGCCCATCGGCGCGCATTCTAGCGCGCTCTGGGAAAAAACAAAGTGCCGAATACGCCTTCATGCCTGTAAGACATTTGCACCCTTAAAAGTGCTGTGTGGATCCCATCACAAAGTCGATAAAAAACCCATGCGCCTTTAGCCACAGACAAACGCCAGGCAAAAAAATGCCCGGCAAGCCGGGCATGTTTTTTTCGCCTGGTTACAAGTTGTAGCCGCGCTCGTTATGTTGCGCCAGGTCGAGGCCAACCGCCTCTTCTTCCTCGGTGACACGCAGGCCCATGACCATGTCGAGCACCTTGAGGATGACGTAGGTCACGATCGCCGTGTAGATCACGGTGAAGCCCACGCCTTTGCACTGGATCCAGACTTGGGCTGCGATGTCGGTCACGGTGCCGAAGCCGCCCAGCGCCGGGGCAGCGAACACACCGGTAAGGATCGCACCGACGATGCCGCCGATACCGTGCACGCCGAAAGCGTCCAGGGAGTCGTCATAACCCAGCTTGCGCTTGAGGCTGGTAGCACAGAAGAAGCACACCACACCGGCGACCAGGCCAATCACCAGGGCGCCCATCGGGCCCACGGTGCCCGCCGCAGGCGTCACGGCGACGAGGCCGGCGACCACGCCCGAGGCGATACCCAGTGCGCTGGGCTTGCCGTGGGTGATCCACTCGGCAAACATCCAGCCCAGGGCCGCAGCTGCTGTAGCGATTTGAGTTACCAGCATCGCCATGCCCGCGGTGCCGTTGGCCGCCGCGGCGGAACCGGCGTTGAAGCCAAACCAGCCGATCCACAGCATGGCCGCGCCCACCAGGGTATAGCCCAGGTTATGCGGTGCCATCGGGGTGGTCGGGAAGCCTTTGCGCTTGCCGAGCACGATGCACGCCACCAGGCCAGCCACACCCGCGTTGATGTGCACAACGGTGCCGCCAGCGAAGTCCAGCACGCCCCAGTCCCACATCAGGCCGCCGTTGCCGCTCCAGACCATGTGCGCAATCGGCGCGTAGACCAGGGTGAACCAGATAGCCATGAAGATCAGCATTGCGGAGAACTTCATACGCTCAGCGAAAGCACCGACGATCAGCGCCGGGGTAATGATGGCAAAGGTCATCTGGAAGGTGATGAACACGGCTTCCGGAAACAGCGCCGCCGGCCCGGTGATGCTGGCCGGGGTGACACCCGCCAGGAACGCCTTGCCCATGCCGCCGAAGAAGGAATTGAAGTTGACCACGCCTTGTTCCATACCGGTGGTATCGAACGCGATGCTGTAGCCGTAGACGACCCAGAGGATGCTGATCAGGCCAGTGATGGCGAAACACTGCATCATCACCGACAGAATGTTTTTGGAGCGGACCATGCCGCCGTAGAACAGCGCCAGGCCAGGGATGGTCATGAACAGCACCAGCGCGGTGGCGGTAAGCATCCAGGCGGTGTCGCCGGAATTGAGGACTGGAGCAGCCACTTCATCTGCCGCCATGGCCAGGCTTGGCATTACGATGGACAGCAGGGCTCCGAGCCCTGCGAATTTACGCAGAGTCATATTGTTTTCTCCTGGGGCGTTGGGGTTTGGCGGCTTAGATTGCGTCGGTATCGGTTTCGCCGGTACGGATGCGAATAGCCTGTTCCAGATTGACCACGAAGATCTTGCCGTCACCGATCTTGCCGGTGTTGGCCGCCTTGGTTATCGCCTCGATAACCCGGTCAAGATCCTTGTCGTCAATGGCGACATCGATCTTCACCTTCGGCAGGAAATCGACCACGTATTCCGCGCCGCGATACAGCTCGGTATGACCCTTCTGCCGACCGAAGCCCTTGACCTCAGTAACGGTAATGCCCTGCACGCCGATCTCGGACAGTGACTCGCGTACATCGTCCAACTTGAACGGCTTGATGATGGCAGTGACTAGCTTCATGAAAACTCTCTCCCGAATTTGGTGGACTTGCCCCAGGAAAACAAACCCGTCTCAAGTCTAAGCGCAGTGCCTGGCTTTGTAACGCATCGTCGCCTCGGCATTTGCCGTCGCGACGCCAGCGAACCACTGGTGACGAGCCCTGTACCCCGGATCCGTCGGCGCACTGCATTCGTCACAGCGACTGCATCAGTGCATGGGTCATGATCGTCTAAGCAGAAACCTTGCCAGCTCCGTAAAAACCACCGAAATCAATCCTTTACCCGCTTGTGCCCACCTACGGGGCGCCTGCGCGGCCGCAATGCGCATCAAAACAGTGCGAGGCCGCCCGCCCCAATGCGCGAAAACCGTGCGCAAAGGGGCCTGGAAATGACTATAGACGCTGCGTGATACACTGCCGGCCAACTGTTTTCCGGAATATGTCCAATGCTCGCGCCCAAAGACTTCCTAGACGCCCTGAGCGGCCACGCCTCTCGCCTGTTCAGCGGCGACACCCCACTGCCCCGCAATGAAATCGAAAGCCAGTTCAAGGCTTTGCTACAGAGTGGTTTCAGCAAGCTCGACCTGGTCAGCCGAGAAGAGTTTGACAGCCAGATGGTGGTGCTGGCCCGCACACGTGCGCGGCTGGAGAGCCTGGAGGCGAAGGTGGCTGAACTTGAAGCCCGGTTGACGCCACCTTCTGCTGAGTGAACGCAATTGTTGTGGGAGCTGGCTTGCCTGCTCCCACACTTGTTTTGCGTTGCCGCCCGGATACGTTCTGTAAAACCTCCCCCGCCCCGCTCCATCCCACCTCGTCTACCCTTGAAAAAACCGCAGGAAGCGGCCCTCCCATTCAAGGAACGAGCATGTCCCTCGCCATTGTCCACAGCCGCGCACAGGTCGGTGTGGAAGCCCCAGCCGTCACTGTCGAAGTGCATATGGCCAATGGCCTGCCGTCTCTCACCTTGGTGGGTTTGCCCGAAACCGCAGTGAAGGAAAGCAAGGACCGCGTGCGCAGTGCCATCCTCAACTCGGCGCTGCAATATCCGGCCCGGCGCATCACGCTCAACCTCGCGCCCGCCGACCTGCCCAAGGACGGCGGGCGTTTTGATCTGGCGATTGCCCTCGGCATCCTGGCGGCCAGTGTGCAAGTGCCGGCCTTGATGCTCGATGACGTGGAGTGCCTTGGGGAATTGGCGCTGTCCGGCGAGGTGCGCGCGGTGAAGGGGGTATTGCCGGCCGCGCTGGCGGCGCGCAAGGCCGGGCGCACCGTGATAGTGCCGCGCGCCAACGCCGAAGAGGCGTGCCTGGCATCGGGGTTGAAGGTGATTGCGGTGGACCACCTGCTGCAAGTGGTGGCGCACCTGAATGGGCACGTGCCGATTGAGCCCTACAGGTCCGACGGCTTGCTGTACGTGAACAAGCCTTACCCAGACCTGCGTGAAGTGCAGGGCCAACTCGCGGCCAAGCGAGCATTGCTGATCGCGGCGGCGGGCGCGCATAACCTGCTTTTCAGCGGGCCACCGGGCACCGGCAAGACGTTATTGGCCAGCCGGCTACCGGGCTTGCTGCCGCCGTTGAGCGAGCAGGAAGCACTGGAAGTGGCCGCGATCCAATCCGTGGTCAGCCTGGCACCGCTGAGCCATTGGCCAAACCGCCCGTTTCGCCAGCCGCACCACTCGGCATCCGGGCCGGCGCTGGTGGGGGGCGGCTCGAAGCCACAACCGGGGGAAATCACCCTGGCCCATCACGGGGTGTTATTCCTGGATGAGCTGCCAGAGTTCGATCGCAAGGTACTGGAGGTCCTGCGCGAACCATTGGAGTCGGGGCATATCGTGATCTCCCGAGCCCGAGACCGGGTGAGCTTCCCGGCTCGCTTTCAACTGGTCGCGGCGATGAATCCCTGCCCCTGCGGCTACATGGGCGAACCCAGCGGGCGTTGCCGGTGTACGCCGGAGCAGATCCAGCGTTATCGCAACAAGCTATCCGGCCCTTTGCTGGACCGGATTGATTTGCACCTGACCGTCGCGCGGGAGGCCACTGCGCTGAGCCCCACTCAACCGGCGGGCGATACAACGGCCGATGCCTCGGTGCGGGTAGCCGAAGCACGCGAGCGTCAACAGCAACGCCAGGGGTGTGCCAATGCTTTTCTGGACCTGCCGGGGCTGCGCCAGCACTGCAAGCTGCCAAAGGTCGACGAGGGTTGGCTAGAGACCGCCTGCGAGCGACTGACACTGTCACTGCGGGCGGCCCATCGGCTGCTGAAGGTGGCGCGCACCTTGGCGGACCTGGACCAGATGGACGCCATCACCCGTGATCATCTGAAGGAGGCCCTGCAATACCGCCCAGCATCTCTCAGCTGAGCCTCCCACAATTTGTTTGGCGGTGCTTCAGCGAAACCGATCCACCTCATGTCGCAAACCTGCCGCCAAGGTCTCCAGCTCCTTGGCGGTAACCGCCAGGTTGGACACCACTTCACGCTGCTCGCTGTTGGCCAGCGCAATGCTCTGCAGGTTGCTGCTGAGCAAGGTCGCGGTACTGCTCTGTTCCTGGGTGGCGGTGGTGATCGCCGCGAACTGCTGACCGGCCGAGCGGCTTTGCTCGTCGATACGCGCCAGGGCCGAGGCCACGTCGGCGTTGCGCGACAAGCCTTCCTGCATCAGCGCATTGCCGTGTTCCATGGTGCTGATGGCGTTGCCAGTTTCCTGCTGGATGCTCTGGATCATGCCGGAGATTTCATCGGTGGCCTGGCGGGTACGCGAAGCCAAATTGCGCACTTCGTCGGCGACCACGGCAAAACCACGGCCTTGCTCACCGGCGCGGGCGGCTTCGATGGCGGCGTTGAGCGCCAGCAGGTTGGTCTGTTCGGCGATGGCGGTAATCACGCCGACGATCCCGCCGATTTCCTGGGAACGCTGGCCCAGGGTGTTGATCACTGCAGCGGTGCTGTTCAGCGCAGTGGCGATATGTTCCAGGGACGATGACGCTTCTTGCATCGAGGTGCGGCCGATACGAGTTTGCTGGGCATTCTCTTGGGCCAGGCGCTCGGTGTTGCCCATGTTGTCGGCAATGTTCAGCGAGGTGGCACTGAACTCTTCCACCGCGCCGGCCATGCTGGTGATCTCACCGGACTGCTGCTCCATACCTTCATAGGCTCCACCGGACAAGCCCGACAACGCCTGTGCGCGGCTGTTGACCTGTTCGGCCGCGGTACGGATATGCGACACCATGGTCGACAGCGCTTCACCCATCTGGTTGAAACTGCGCGCCAACTGGCCGATTTCGTCATGGCTGGAAACGTTGAGGCGCGCACTCAAATCGCCCGCGCCCAGCGCCTGGGCCTGGCGCACCAGCTCGCTCAATGGCGCCAGCTTGCTGCGCAACAGCCACACCGTGGCGCCCACTGCCAGCAACATCGCCAACACACTGCCGATCACCAGGCGGATGCCGACTTCCCAGGTCACTGCGCGAATCTCAGCCTTGGGCATGCTCGCTACCACCGCCCAAGGGCCGCCTTCGAACGGCACCGATACGCTATAGAAATCTTCGTTCTTGTCGCTCCAGAAACGGCCTGCGCCCGGCTTTTTCGCCAGGTCGAGCATCACGGCAATCGCCTGATCCGGCGCTTGCACGCCAGCCGGCGGCACCAGCCAGTGCTTTTGCTCATCGAGCAGCGCGAGGGAGCCGGTCTGGCCAATGCGGAAGCGCTTGAGGTTTTCAAACTGGGCGTTCTGAGCATCGGTGTAATCGAAACCGATGAACAGCACGGCGATGACCTGGCCACTGCTGTCACGCACGGGGCTGTATTGGGTCATGTAGGAGCGGTCGAACAACACGGCACGGCCGATGTAGGTCTGGCCGCCCACAACGCGCTGGTAGGCCGCGCCCTGACGGTCGAGCACGGTGCCAATGGCGCGATTGCCATCCTGCTTGGTCAGGGAGGTGCTGACGCGGATAAAGTCGTCGCCGCTGCGCACGAATACCGTGGCCACGCCGCCGGACATCTGCTTGAACTCATCCACCTCTTCGAAGTTGTTATTCAATACCTCGTTGCCCAGGTAGAGGCTTGGCGTCTGCACGCCGGCCACGGCCACGGGCTGGTCCGCACGTACACTCAAGCCGGCACCGAAGCGCTTTTCAAACAGCCCGCTCAAACGCTGGGTGCTTTCGCGCAAGGTGCTGTGGAAGGTGTTGAGTTGGTCGGCGAGCAGACGCGCCTCGCTGGCCAGGTGTTCCTCGCGGGTGGCGAGGTTGGCGGAGTCGAGGGTACGCAAGGCAAAGACCGTACTGCCGCTGATGACGACAGCGAGAATCACGGCGAGTGCAAGGCCTAACTGGGAGGCAATCCGGGCGCGAGGTTGAGACATGACAGCTCCTGGCCGAGGCCAGGATCATCCTGATCTCATAGCGCTGCTCGGCAAATTATCTAGTGGGAAACGTTGATGCACGATGGTTCCAACCTCCTTCTTCGGCGGCATTTGGCAATACTTGAGCGAATCACAGGGGTATCCCGCAAACGATTGCACACCCGGTCCGGCCCTACTCAATCGAGGCGTTCAACCTGGGGCAATTCCATCGCCTTGACTTCGCCCTGAAGAAATTCCGCCAGCCGTCGCAAACGCTCCCCGCCCGGGCGAGTTTTCGGCCACACCAGGTAGTAGCTTTCCCCACTGGCGACCGCCGTGGGCCACGGCAGGCTCAAGCGTCCCTGCGCCACGTCTTCGGCCACCATCAGCAAGTCACCCATGGAGACGCCATAGCCACGGGCGGCAGCGATCATGCCCAGCTCGAGCGTGTCGAACACCTGCCCACCCTTGAGTGAAACGTGAGATGACAACCCCATGCGCTGCAGCCAGTAACGCCAGTCGCGGCGGTCCGGGGTCGGGTGCAGCAGTTCGGCGGTTGCCAGCCGCGTCACGTCCCAGGGACCGTCGTCCAACAGATTCGGCGCTCCCACCGGGATCAGCATTTCCGCAAACAGATAACTGGCCTCCCAGTCCGCCGGAAAGTGCCCGTTGCTGAGCAACACTGCACAGTCGAACGGCTCTTGGTTAAAGTCCACTTCATCGATGCTCATCCACGCACTGGTGAGCTGTACCTCATTGCCTGGCTGCAATGCGCGGAAGCGACTCAACCGCGCCAGCAGCCAGCGCATGGTCAAGGTGGACGGCGCCTTCATACGCAGGATGTCATCTTCGGCATTCAAGGTATGGCAAGCACGCTCCAGGGCAGCGAAGCCTTCCCGTACGCCAGGCAGCAACAACCGCGCCGCTTCCGTGAGCTGCAATGTGCGACCGCTGCGCTGGAACAATCGGCAGGCGAAATAATCTTCGAGCGTACGGATATGCCGGCTGATCGCACTTTGGGTAATCGACAACTCCTCAGCCGCGCGGGTAAAGGAGTGGTGCCGGGAGGCGGCTTCAAATGCCCGCAAGGCATAAAGAGGAGGAAGACGACGGGACATTCTGAAAGCTCCGACTGCGCAATCTGGAAACCCTACCAGAATCGCTCAAGCATGAGTTTTAATCATGCCAACGATCGCTTTTATCCTTTTGTGCAATGCGCTGAATGCGCCGAGAATCAACCCTTCCCCACCTTCCTGACTATTCGAGTGTGATGATCATGCAACATCCGGCACGTACCGAACTCTGGGCCATTCTGCGGCTGTCGGGGCCGTTGATTGCCTCACAGTTGGCGCACATGCTGATGGTGCTGACCGACACCCTGATGATGGCGCGCCTGAGCCCCGAGGCCTTGGCAGGCGGCGGCCTGGGCGCGGCGAGCTATTCGTTCGTGGCGATCTTCTGCATCGGCGTGATCGCAGCCGTGGGCACCCTGGTCGCCATTCGCCATGGCGCGGGCGATATCGACGGCGCCACCCGCCTGACCCAGGCCGGGCTGTGGCTGGCGTGGTTGATGGCGCTGGCGGCGGCGTTGCTGTTATGGAACTTGAAGCCGGTACTGCTGATGTTTGGCCAGACCGAAACCAACGTGCAAGCAGCCGGGCAATTTCTGACGATCCTGCCCTTTGCCCTGCCCGGCTACCTGAGCTTCATGGCTCTGCGCGGCTTTACCAGCGCCATCGGCAAGGCCACTCCGGTGATGGTGATCAGCCTGTGCGGCACCGTGGTCAACTACCTGCTCAACCATGCCTTGATCGAAGGCATGTTCGGCCTGCCGAAACTGGGCCTGATGGGCATCGGCCTGGTGACTGCCATCGTCGCCAACGGCATGGCGCTGGCATTGATGTGGTACATCCGCAGCAACCGGGCCTACGCCGCTTACCCGCTGGGCACCGGCCTGCTGCGCCTGAATACCCATTACCTGCGCGAGCTGTGGCGCCTGGGCCTGCCGATTGGCGGCACCTATGCGGTAGAGGTCGGGTTGTTTGCCTTTGCGGCGTTGTGCATGGGCACCATGGGCAGCACGCAGTTGGCGGCGCACCAGATCGCCCTGCAGATTGTCTCGGTGGCCTTCATGGTGCCGGCGGGGATGTCCTACGCGGTGACCATGCGCATCGGCCAGCATTACGGCGCCGGGCAGTTGCTGATGGCACGCCTGGCCGGGCGAGTCGGCATAGGATTCGGGGCCATGGTGATGTTGGGATTCGCAGCAGTGCTGTGGCTGTTTTCCGACCCACTGATCGGGCTGTTCCTCGACCATGACGACCCGGCGTTCCATGACGTCATCGTCCTGGCGGTGAGCCTGCTGGCCGTCGCCGCCTGGTTCGAATTATTCGACGGTGTGCAGACCATCGCCATGGGTTGTATCCGGGGTTTGAAGGACGCCAAGACCACCTTCCTGGTGGGGCTGGGTTGTTATTGGCTGATTGGCGCACCGTCGGCCTGGTTGATGGCGTTCACCCTGGGCTGGGGGCCCACCGGCGTCTGGTGGGGCCTGGCACTGGGCCTGGCGTGTGCGGCGGTGAGCCTGACCTGGGCGTTTGAGGCGAAGATGAAGCGGATGATTCGGCAGGAGCCAGATGCTCCTGTTGGTTTCCAAGCGGCACTGCCTGACTAGCGAGTGCACGCGGTCCATGTGGGAGCTGGCTTGCCTGCTCCCACATTTGAACCACTTTGAAGGCTTAGCCCAACAGCGCCTGCTGGCTTTGACCAAACAGCAGATATTCCACCAGCTCCGGCAACGGCAACGGCTTGCTGATCAGGTAACCCTGGACCTGATCGCACCCAAACAAGCGCAAAAGTTCAAGTTGCTCAGGGGTTTCCACGCCTTCGGCGACCACTTCCAGGTTGAGGTTGTGGGCCAGGTTGATCATGGCGTGCACCAGCTTGCGGTTTTCTTCGCGCTCTTCCATGCCGCCGACAAAGCTCTTGTCGATCTTCAACAAGGCAATCGGCAGGCTGTTGAGGTGCACAAACGACGAAAAACCGGTGCCGAAGTCATCCAGGGAAAACCGCACACCCAGCCGGCCAAGGGCGTCCATGGTCTGCTTGACCAGGTCGCTGCGGCGCATCACGGCGGTTTCGGTCAATTCGAACTCCAGCCATTGCGCTTCCACCCCGCGCTCGGCAATCAGGCGGCTGAGGGTAGACAGCAACTGACTGTCCTGGAACTGGCGAAACGACAGGTTGACCGCCATGTGCAGCGGCGGCAGGCCGCGTTCACGCAGGTCTTGCATGTCGCGCAGGGCTCGGGAGATGACCCAGTAGCCCAATGGCACGATCAAGCCACTCTGTTCGGCCAGCGGCACGAACTCGCTGGGCGGCAACAAGCCGCGCTCGCCGTGACGCCAGCGCACCAGGGCTTCGAGGCCAACGATATGACCGTCGTCCAGGTCCAGGCGCGGCTGGTAATGCAGCTCCAACTCATCGCGACGCAAAGCCCGGCGCAGTTCACTTTCCAGGTCGGCCAGGCTGCGGGCGTTGCGGTTGATGCGCTCATTGAAGATATGGAAGGTGCAGCCCTGGGTACTTTTGGCCTGCTGCATGGCGATATGGGCGTGCCACATCAACGGGTCGGCGCCAGCGCGGGCTCGAGCATGGGCCATACCCAGGCTGCAACCGATCAACAGGCTTTCACCATCCACCCAGTAGGGCTCGGCCATCACTTCGGTGATGCGCTCAGCCATCCACTCGGCGCGCTGAGGTGCCCGGCGGGTATCGATCAACAAGGCAAACTCATCGCTGCCCAGGCGCGCCAGTTGGTCCCCGGCTTCGAGCTGGCTCTTGAGCCGCGACACCACTTGCAGGATCAACCGGTCGCCCGCCTGATGGCCGAGGGCATCGTTGGCATGACGAAAATTGTCTAGGTCCAGATGACCGAGGGCCAGGCCACGGCCGTCATTGTCGGCCAAGCGTGCAGCGAGCAAGGTCTGGAAGCCCTGACGGTTGGCAATACCGGTGAGCGGGTCCTGCTCGGCCAGGCGCTGCAAGGTATTCTCCAGCACGCCGCGCTCGCGCACATGGCGCAGGCAGCGGCGCAATGTGTCGGCGTCCAATGCATCCAACACCAACCAATCGCTGACACCCAGCGGCGACACCAGTGGCTCCTGCTCCAGCAGCAATACACACGGCAGGCTGCACCGGCCAGGGCCTGGCTGCAGGCTGGGCGTGGTCAATAACACAGCACCCTGGTCGTCATCGAACAGGCGGCTTACCGAGTCCCAGTTGGGCGCACTGATCAGCACAGCCCCTTCGCCCATCGGCGCCAGGCACTCGCGCAACAACGCTGCCCACTCAGGCTCATCGGCCAGCAGCAGCAAACGCAAGGGTTCGACAGGCGTAGACACGCTAACTCCCTAGACTCTGCAAAATTTCATTAGCGGTGCCATTATGACGTGCGGCCTGACAATGACAAAGGATGACAAATGATAGGTGTTATCAAATACGCAGACTGTAAATAATCGTCTCGGATATTCCTCCACATCCTGCGGCAAAGTAGCAAAACCGGCAAATTTAGATCGAGTGGTACGTCACACCGTCGTTCTATGGCAGCAGAATCTTTCCAGCCTGTTAAAATGCCCGCCCTTTTGAACAACGACCCCTAAAATTCCGTATGTCCCGACTCAATCCCCGGCAGCAAGAAGCCGTGAACTACGTCGGCGGCCCTCTATTGGTGCTCGCCGGTGCAGGCTCCGGCAAGACCAGCGTGATCACGCGCAAGATCGCGCACTTGATCCAGAACTGCGGCATCCGCGCCCAGTACATCGTCGCCATGACCTTCACCAACAAGGCGGCACGGGAAATGAAAGAGCGGGTCGGCACCCTGCTCAAAGGCGGCGAAGGCCGCGGCCTCACCGTGTGCACCTTCCACAACCTGGGCCTGAACATCATCCGCAAGGAGCATGTGCGACTGGGCTACAAGCCCGGCTTCTCGATCTTCGACGAGACCGACGTCAAGGCCCTGATGACCGACATCATGCAGAAGGAATACGCGGGCGACGACGGCGTAGACGAAATCAAGAACATGATCGGCTCGTGGAAAAACGACCTGATCCTGCCCGCCGAAGCCCTGGAGGCCGCACGCAACCCCAAGGAGCAGACCGCCGCCATCGTCTACACCCACTATCAGCGTACGCTCAAGGCGTTCAACGCGGTGGACTTCGACGACCTGATCCTGCTGCCGGTCAAGCTGTTCCAAGAGCACAAGGACATCCTGGAGAAGTGGCAAAACAAGGTGCGCTACCTGCTGGTGGACGAATATCAGGACACCAACGCCAGCCAATACCTGCTGGTGAAGTTGCTGATCGGTACGCGCAACCAGTTCACCGTAGTGGGCGACGACGACCAGTCGATCTACGCTTGGCGCGGCGCCCGCCCGGAAAACCTGATGCTGCTCAAGGAAGACTACCCCTCCTTGAAAGTGGTGATGCTGGAGCAGAACTACCGCTCCACCAGCCGCATCCTGCGCTGCGCCAACGTGCTGATCTCCAACAACCCCCACGAGTTTGAAAAACAACTGTGGAGCGAGATGGGCCATGGCGACGAGATCCGTGTGATCCGCTGCCGCAACGAAGACGCCGAAGCCGAGCGCGTGGCCGTGGAAATCCTCAGCCTGCACTTGCGCACCGACCGGCCCTACAGCGACTTTGCGATCCTGTATCGCGGCAACTACCAGGCCAAGCTGATCGAGCTGAAATTGCAGCATCACCAGGTGCCGTATCGCCTGTCGGGCGGCAACAGCTTTTTCGGACGCCAGGAAGTCAAAGACCTGATGGCCTACTTCCGGCTGATCGTGAACCCGGACGACGACAACGCCTTCCTGCGCGTGATCAACGTGCCACGCCGGGAAATCGGCTCCACCACCCTGGAAAAGCTCGGTAACTACGCCACCGAACGCAAGATTTCCATGTATGCCGCCACCGACGAAATAGGCCTGGGCGAACACCTGGATACGCGCTTCACCGATCGCCTGTCGCGCTTCAAGCGTTTCATGGACAAGGTGCGCGAGCAGTGCGCCGGCGAAGACCCGATCAGCGCCTTGCGCAGCATGGTCATGGACATCGACTATGAAAACTGGCTGCGCACCAACAGTTCCAGCGACAAGGCCGCGGATTACCGCATGGGCAACGTCTGGTTCCTGATTGAAGCGCTGAAGAACACCCTGGAAAAAGACGAAGACGGCGAGATGACCGTCGAGGACGCCATCGGCAAGCTGGTGTTGCGCGACATGCTCGAGCGCCAGCAAGAAGAGGAAGACGGCGCCGAAGGCGTGCAGATGATGACCTTGCATGCCTCCAAGGGCCTGGAATTTCCCTACGTGTTCATCATGGGCATGGAAGAGGAAATCCTCCCGCACCGCTCCAGCATCGAAGCCGACACCATCGAGGAAGAACGCCGCCTGGCCTACGTGGGCATTACCCGCGCACGCCAGACCCTGGCCTTCACCTTTGCCGCCAAGCGCAAGCAATACGGTGAAATCATCGATTGTGCCCCCAGCCGGTTCCTGGATGAACTGCCGTCGGACGACCTAGCCTGGGAAGGCAATGACGACACGCCCACCGAGGTGAAGGCCGTTCGCGGCAACACCGCCTTGGCGGACATACGCGCGATGTTAAAGCGCTAGAATCGACTACTTTTTAATCTACTTTCGGCGCACAACGCGCCATTAGAGGAAGCTTTCCGTGGAAGCACTGCACAAGAAAATTCGCGAAGAAGGCATCGTGCTTTCCGATCAGGTCCTCAAGGTTGACGCCTTTCTGAACCACCAGATCGACCCGGCACTGATGAAACTGATCGGCGACGAGTTCGCCGCACTGTTCAAGGATTCGGGCATCACCAAGATCGTCACCATCGAAGCGTCGGGCATTGCCCCGGCGATCATGACCGGGCTGAACCTGGGTGTGCCGGTGATCTTCGCCCGCAAGCAGCAGTCGTTGACCCTCACGGAAAACCTGCTGTCGGCCACGGTGTATTCCTTCACCAAGAAAACCGAAAGCACCGTGGCGATCTCCCCGCGCCACCTGACCAGCAGCGACCGCGTGCTGGTGATCGATGACTTTTTGGCCAACGGCAAGGCGTCCCAGGCGCTGATCTCGATCATCAAGCAGGCCGGCGCGACCGTCGCCGGTTTGGGCATCGTGATCGAGAAGTCGTTCCAGGGTGGGCGTGCAGAACTGGATGCACAGGGTTATCGGGTTGAGTCGCTGGCGCGGGTGAAGTCGCTGGCCGGTGGTGTCGTGACCTTTATCGAGTAATCACTGTGTGGGAGCTGGCTTGCCTGCTCCCACATTAGCTTTTGCGTTGCGCTGTCAGTGGGCGGTGGCCTGCAGTCCGGCCAGCAGCAAGCGTTGATACAGGTCTTCCTTGATGCCCTCCGGCTTATCCAAGCGCATCCGCTGCAAATGCTCGGGAAACGCCTCCGGCTCCGGCGCGTCGAGTGCCGCCTTGCCCAACTCCAGAATTTCCGTGAGCTTGAATTTGCTCTTGAGCCAGTTCAGCGCTCGTAACAAATCCCGCTCTTCATTCGTGAAGTCGCTGCCCAGGGGGTATTCCGGGAACAGGCGACGATGCCTGGCCTGAATCGCCTGAAGCCGCTCTGGCGTGTTGTCGGCAAAACGCGGATCCAACTGGAAATCCTTGGGCAGTTTGCCGGCCTTTTGCGCCTGCTCAATCAAGTCGTGCTGGAACCTTGAGTCAGTGATGTTCAGCAACGCTTCGATCACCTTGGCATCCGTCTGACCGCGCAAGTCGGCAATACCGTATTCGGTAATGACGATATCCCGCAGGTGCCGGGGAATGGTGCAGTGGCCGTACTCCCAGACAATATTGGAACTGACCTCACCCGCCGACTCACGCCAGCTGCGCAAAATCAGGATTGAGCGTGCACCTTCCAGCGCATGCCCCTGGGCCACGAAATTGTATTGCCCGCCCACACCACTGAGCACGCGACCGTCTTCCAACTGATCAGCCACGCCAGCACCGAGCAAGGTGACCATGATGGCGCTGTTGATAAACCGAGCATCCAGGCGCTGCAGGCGCTTGAGTTCTTCCTGCCCGTACAGCTCGTTGATGTAGCTGATGCGGGTCATGTTGAATGCCTGGCGCTTGGCATGGGTCATTTCCTGCAGGCGCTGGTAAAAACTGCGCGGTCCCAGGAAGAAACCGCCATGAATCGACACGCCATCAGGTTGCGCCGCGTTGTCCAGGGTGCCCGCGTTGGCCTGCATCTGGGTCGCCACATCCGGGTAGACCTTGCGCCGCACGATCCCGGCATCGGCCAATACCAGCAGGCCGTTGACGAACATCTCGCTGCAACCGTAAAGGCCACGGGCAAACGGCTCAACGCCGCCTTCGCGGCTGATCAACGGTGCCCACTGGTACACATCCAAGTCGGTGAGCAACAGGCGATAGGCTTCGTTGTCGGCCTGGCGCGCCAGCAGGGCAGCCGTCAGGGCATCGCCCATGGAGCCGATGCCAATCTGCAACGTACCGCCATCACGCACCAGGGTGCTGGCATGCAGGCCGATAAAATGATCCTGAAAGCCCACCGGCATATTCGGGGTGGAGAACAACGTGGTGCTGTCTTTTTCATCCAGCAGGTAGTCGAACTCATCCATGCCCAACTCGGCATCGCCAGGCATGTAGGGCAAATCGCTATGGACCTGGCCGACGACCAGGATGGTCTCCCCGGCCGCGCGGCGCTTGGCGATCATGGGCAGCAGGTCGAGAGTGATATCCGGGTTGCAGCTCAGGCTCAGGCGGTCGGGATGCTCGCTGCTACTGGCAACCAATTGCGCCACCAGGTTCAGGCCGGCGGCATTGATGTCGCGGGCCGCATGGCTGTAGTTGCTGCTGACGTAATCCTGCTGCGCCGCGGCGCTGTGGAGCAGGCTACCGGGCTGCATGAAGAATTGCTGCACACGGATATTCTTCGGCAGGCTGCCCCTGTGCAGGTCCGCGAGGAAATCCAGTTCGGGGTAGTCGCCAAACACCCGTTCGATGAAGGGTTCGAGAAAGCGCTTTTGAAGACCATCACCCTGCGTAGGCCGACCCAGGCTCAGCGCGGTATAAAGCGTCAGCGCCCGTTCGGGCAACTTTGCGATACGCCGGTACAGGGCGTTGACGAACAGGTTGGGCTTGCCCAGCCCCAGCGGCATGCCCATGTGGATATGCGCCGGCAGGCGCTCCAGTACGTCGTCAACTGCTTGCTCGATTGAACACAACTGCACCATCCGACTGCTCCCGAACATTCCATGAATTAGGGGTTGGACCGAGCTTGCCGGGTCTTTGCTGCAATGAACAGCCTGAATACCAAATCGCGGGCACAAAAAAGCCGCTCGTAAGCGGCATTTTTGACGAAGATCGACCGATTACAGCCCGGACATCTTCTTGATCGCACCCTTGAGGTCGTCGTCCGAGCAATCAGCGCAGGTGCCTTTGGGCGGCATGGCGTTGATACCGGTGATGGCCTTTGCCAGGATGCCATCGAGGCCACCTTGATGGTCGGCGCGCTCTTTCCATGCGGCGGTGTCGCCAATTTTTGGCGCACCCAAAAGGCCGCTGCCGTGGCACGCGTTACAGTGCTTGGCGATGATATCATCGGGGGTTTTCGCGCCGCCGCCGCCGGCTGCCACGGCAACTTCCATGCCCTTGCATTCCTGGCCCTGGACGCAAACCTGGCCCACAGGCTCCAGGCGCTTGGCAATGTCATCATTGGTCGCAGCTTGAGCGCTGACAGCCCATAGGGCCAGTACGGTTGCTGGTGCAGCCAGCATTTTCATAATTAGGTTCACGCGTTCACCCTCAATGGTGGCTATTCACGCCTGCGGCCACGGTTTCGCAGGCGGCGAAAGTATAACGGTTAGCCCGCCTGGCCGAAACAACCCTATTAAATAAAGGGAGATTCGGCCTCACGGTGTACAGCTGCGGGAACCTCTGCAACGCTGGCAGGGCGCCTCTATTCTTAAAAGTTCGCGGGTGTGGCTGCGCTGATTAGTCGCGCCGGCACGTCGAACGGATTGCGAAAACGATGAGGCCTGGTGCTTTCAAAGTAGTAGCTATCGCCCGCTTCGAGCACAAAAGTTTCAAGGCCGACCACCAATTCCAGGCGCCCTTCCACCAGAATTCCGGTTTCTTCGCCTTCATGAGTGAGCATTTCTTCGCCCGTGTCGGCACCCGGAGGGTAGATTTCATTGAGAAATGCGATGGCCCGGCTTGGGCGCGCCCGGCCCACCAGTTTCATGGTGACGGCACCGTCAGAGATGTCGATCAGCTCATTGGCTTTATAGACGATCTGCGTCGGTATTTCCTGGAGGACTTCTTCGGAAAAGAACTCGACCATGGACATGGGGATACCGCCCAGCACCTTGCGCAGGGAGCTGATCGAGGGGCTGACGCTGTTTTTCTCGATCATCGAAATGGTGCTGTTGGTGACGCCCGCACGCTTGGCGAGCTCACGCTGGGAAAGACCTTTGAGTTTACGGATGGATTGCAGTCGTTCGCCGACGTCCAATGCAGGAGCCTCCTAGGATTCAGGCTTTGTTGTAATTGAGCGTTATCATGGCGACAGCGTTCAGTATTTACAACACTTGGGCCTAAATCCCGGCGTGCTCGGTTCATTGCCGGCGGCTAAGCGCCGCTATAGAGCCTTGGCACTCGGCGCAGATTGCAGAAAATCTGATAAGGGATGGTCTCGGCGGCCACGGCCACATCGCTGGCGAGGATGTGCTTGCCCCACAGCTCTACGGTGGAACCAAGGCCCGCCTGGGGCAAGTCGGTGAGGTCGACACACAGCATGTCCATGGACACGCGCCCCAGCAGCCGGCTGCGCTGGCCAGCGACCAGCACCGGTGTGCCGGTAGGCGCATGGCGCGGGTAACCGTCGGCATAGCCCATGGCAACCACGCCGATGCGCATCGGCTTGGGCGTGACGAACCTGGCGCCATAGCCCACCGGCTCACCGGCTGGCAACTCGCGCACGCAGATGACTTTGGATTCCAGGGTCATCACCGGCTGCAAGCGCGCGGCGAGGGCCTGGTCTTCGCCAAAGGGCGTTGCGCCGTAAAGCATGATACCGGGGCGCACCCAGTCGCTGGACACGCTCGGCCAGCCCAATACAGACGGTGAGTTGCGCAGGCTGACCTCAGCCGCCAGCCCCTGGCGCGCCGCCTCAAACACCGTTACTTGTTCGTTGCTGCTGACGCAATCGAGCTCATCGGCGCGGGCAAAATGGCTCATCAGCACGATTTTCGCCACTTTGCCACTCGCCAGCAGGCGCTGATACGCCTCCTGGTAATCCTTGGGGTGCAGGCCCACACGGTGCATGCCCGAGTCCAGCTTCAGCCACACTGTCAGCGGCTTGCTCAAACGAGCTTGCTCGATGGCGTCCAACTGCCACAGCGAATGCACCACGCACCACAAATCCTGCTCGATGATCAGCGGCAACTCGTCGGCTTCGAAAAAACCTTCCAGCAGCAACACCGGCGCACGAATGCCGGCGGCGCGCAGTTCCAGCGCTTCCTCGATGCACGCCACCGCGAACCCGTCGGCTTGCGCCTCCAGTGCCTGGGCCACGGGCACCGCGCCATGGCCGTAGGCATCGGCCTTGATCACGGCGAGGGCCTTGGCCCCGGTGACTTCTCGGGCCAATTGGTAGTTATGGCGCAGGGCTTGGAGATCGATCAGGGCACGGGCTGGACGCATGGCGGCAGGCTTCTAGGCAGCAAAGTCAATAAAAAACCGGTGCCGACCAACAACGCCGGCACCGGGAGAGGGATCATTGTTAAGGCAGCGCAGCCACGACTGACAGCTCTACCAGAATCTCGGGTTCGCACAGCTTGGCTTGCACAGTGGCGCGGGCCGGGGCGACGCCTTTGGGCAGCCACTTGTCCCACACCGCGTTCATGCCGGCGAAGTCGGCGTCGATGTCTTTCAGGTAGATCGTCACCGACAGCAACCTGGACTTGTCGGTACCGGCCAAGTCCAGCAAGCGCTCGATATTGACCAGGGTTTCACGGGTTTGCTGTTCAATCCCGGCGCTCATGTCGTCGCCTACCTGCCCTGCCAGGTACACGGTACCGCTGTGGACAACGATCTGGCTCATGCGCTCATTGGTGAGCTGGCGCTGGATTGACATGTTGTGCGGACTCCTGGTGGTTGCCATAACGGGAAATATCGAGGCCTGCGGCGCTGATCTGCGGCGTTTTCTTCGCCATCAGGTCGGCCAGCAAGCGACCCGAACCACAGGCCATGGTCCAACCGAGGGTACCGTGGCCTGTATTCAGGAACAGGTTCTTGAACGGCGTGGCACCCACAATCGGCGTGCCGTCTGGGGTGGTCGGGCGCAGGCCGGTCCAGAAACTGGCTTGGGCCAGATCGCCGCCCTGAGGATAAAGGTCGTTGACGATCATCTCCAGGGTTTCACGTCGCCGCGGGTTCAGCGACAGGTCAAAACCGGCTATTTCAGCCATGCCACCGACGCGAATACGGTTGTCGAAACGGGTAATCGCGACTTTGTAGGTTTCATCGAGAATGGTCGAGGTCGGCGCCATTGCCGGGTTAGTGATCGGCACGGTCAGCGAGTAGCCCTTGAGCGGGTACACCGGCGCCTTGATGCCCAATGGCTTGAGTAACTTGGGCGAGTAACTGCCGAGGGCCAGTACATAGCGGTCGGCGGTTTCCAGCTTGCCGTCGATCAGCACACCATTGATGCGGTCGCCTGCGTAGTCCAGGCGCTGGATGTCTTGTTCGAAGCGGAATTCCACGCCCAATTGTTTGCACATGTCGACCAGGCGCGTGGTGAATATCTGGCAATCGCCCGTCTGGTCGTTGGGCAGGCGCAAGGCACCCGCGAGGATATCGGTGACGCT
The DNA here is from genome assembly GCF_058725345.1 of Pseudomonas sp. DW-iso17. Classification (NCBI taxonomy): domain Bacteria; kingdom Pseudomonadati; phylum Pseudomonadota; class Gammaproteobacteria; order Pseudomonadales; family Pseudomonadaceae; genus Pseudomonas; species Pseudomonas sp. DW-iso17. The sequence goes on from NZ_JBZXEA010000011.1 coordinate 426,146, forward strand.
GCCCAGAGCCGGTTCAACCCGGGCAATGCCGGCGCGGTCGAGCAATTCGAATGGCACGCCGGACTCTTTCAGCACGGCGATGTCCTTGGCGGCACCATCGAGTTGGGCCTGGGTGCGGAACAGTTGGGTAGTCCCGAGGCTGCGCCCTTCGTAGGCAATGCCGGTCTCGGCGCGCAATTCGTCGAGGCAGTCGCGGCTGTACTCGGACAGGCGCACCATGCGTTCCTTGTTCACCGCGTAGCGGCTGGCCGTGCAGTTGCGCAGCATCTGCGCCATCCACAGGTATTGGTCGATATCAGCAGTGGCCTTGATTGCCAACGGCGCGTGGCGTTGCAACAGCCACTTGATCGCCTTGAGTGGCACACCCGGCGCGGCCCAGGGCGAAGCATACCCAGGGGAGACCTGGCCGGCGTTGGCGAAACTGGTTTCCATGGCAGCGGCAGGCTGACGATCAACCACCACGACATCAAAGCCGGCCCGCGCCAAATAATAGGCACTGGTCACCCCAATGACGCCGCTACCCAAGACCAGAACGCGCATTTTTATATCCTCATCGCGGGCTTGGCCGCTGACGTGTGTTATTCGAGCAATGATGAGCGCAGTGTAAAAAACAATCGACAGTGCATTTCACTATATAAATGCCTATATTTGGCGACAATTCTTGGCAAAAACCCTTTTGACAGAGGCGTATCCCCTATGCGTACCAACACCCAGACCAAACGGGAGCTGGACAAGATCGACCGCAATATCCTGCGCATCCTGCAAACCGACGGGCGCATCTCGTTCACGGAGCTGGGGGAAAAGGTCGGGCTGTCCACCACGCCCTGCACCGAGCGCGTGCGGCGCCTGGAGCGCGAAGGGATCATCATGGGCTACAACGCACGGCTCAATCCCCAGCATTTGAAGGGAAGTTTGCTGGTATTTGTCGAGATCAGCCTGGATTACAAGTCGGGTGACACCTTTGAAGAATTTCGCCGAGCCGTGCTGAAACTGCCTCACGTGCTGGAGTGCCATCTAGTGTCGGGTGATTTCGACTACCTGGTGAAAGCGCGAATCTCGGAGATGGCTTCGTACCGCAAATTGCTGGGCGATATCCTGCTCAAACTCCCCCATGTGCGCGAATCCAAGAGCTATATCGTGATGGAAGAGGTGAAAGAAAGCCTGAACCTGCCGATCCCTGACTGACCCACTGACACAACACGGTCAAATGTGGGAGCTGGCGTGCCTGCTCCCTTGGTTTTAACCGAATACATCCGCTAGACCAACACCTGCCGGGTACTCGCCATGTACTCATGAATCTGCTTCTCCACCCGCGGATGAATCAGCTCCACTGGCCGGCGGCCATTAGGGCACGGCAAGGTCTTGGTGGTGCCGAACAGGCGACAGATCAGCGGCCGCTCGTCATACACCGTGCAACCCTTGGGCCCCAGATGCACGCAGTTCAGCTCGTCCATCGCCGCCTCTTGCTCGGCAGCGGTCTTGCGCGGCAGGCGCGACATTTCCTCGGGCGAGGTGGTCACCGGCCCACAGCAGTCGTGGCAACCGGGGACGCACTCGAACGAAGGAATCTGGCGACGCAGCGCGCTGATTTTCTGACTGTTGCAACTCATCGAAACCCATACCGAACGGCGAATAGACGTGGATTCTGACGCAAAACGCCCCGCGCAGACAGCGTCGTGCGACCACTGTATCCTGCGTCAAATTTTCCAGACAGGGAGGTTCCCCATGACCGCCAGCGCCCGGCACACCGCTTCCTACTACGCCGCCAGCAGCGTGCCGCAACCGGATTACCCGACGCTGACCGGTGAGGTAAACGCCGATGTCTGTGTGATCGGCGGGGGGTTCTCCGGGCTCAACACCGCCTTGGAATTGGCCGAGCGCGGCTTTCGCGTGGTGTTGCTGGAGGCGCGCAAAATCGGTTGGGGCGCCAGCGGGCGCAATGGCGGCCAGTTGATTCGCGGTGTCGGCCACGGGCTGGATCAGTTCACCCAGGTGATCGGCAGCGACGGCGTGCGCCAGATGAAGCTGATGGGCCTGGAAGCCGTGGAGATCGTGCGCGAGCGTGTGGAGCGCTTCCAGATCCCCTGTGACCTGACCTGGGGCTACTGCGACCTGGCCAACAAACCCCGCGACCTGCAGGGCCTGGCCGAGGATGCCGAAGAGCTGCGCAGCCTGGGTTACCGCCACGAAGTGCGCCTGTTGCAAGCCAGCGAGATGGGCACCGTAATCGGCTCTGATCGCTATGTAGGCGGCATGATCGATATGGGTTCCGGCCATCTGCACCCGCTGAACCTGGCACTGGGTGAGGCTGCCGTTGCCCAGCACTTGGGCGTGGCGCTGTACGAGCAATCCCAAGTGACCCGTATCGACTATGGTCCTGAGGTCAAGGTGCACACCGCCCAAGGCACTGTGCGCGCCAAGACCCTGGTACTGGCCTGCAACGCCTACCTGAACGGGCTCAACCCGCAACTGAGCGGCAAGGTGTTGCCCGCCGGCAGCTACATCATTGCCACCGAGCCCTTGAGCGAGGCGCAAGCCACCAGCCTGTTACCGCAGAACATGGCCGTGTGTGACCAGCGCGTGACGGTGGATTACTTCCGCCTGTCCGCCGACCGTCGCCTGTTGTTCGGCGGCGCCTGCCACTACTCCGGTCGAGACCCCAAGGACATCGGCGCCTACATGCGGCCGAAGATGCTGCAGGTATTCCCCCAATTGGCAGACGTGAAAATCGACTACCAATGGGGCGGCATGATCGGCATCGGCGCCAACCGCCTGCCGCAGATTGGCCGCCTGGCCGATCAACCCAACGTGTATTACGCCCAGGCCTATGCCGGCCATGGCCTCAACGCCACGCACCTGGCGGGCAAGCTGCTGGCCGAGGCCATCAGCGGCCAGCAACAGGGGCGCTTCGATCTGTTCGCTCAGGTGCCACACATCACCTTCCCCGGCGGCAAACACCTGCGTTCGCCGTTGCTGGCACTGGGGATGCTCTGGCACCGCCTCAAAGAACTGCTCTGATCAATCGCGCCAGAAGGGTTTCAAACCCTCACGGCGCGCCTGCTCGGCGGTCAGCCCGATGTCGCGTAACTGCTCGCGGCTCAGGTCCAGCAGGGCCTTGCGCGTATGGCGACGGCGCCAGAACAGATGCCAGCGGCCAGGCGCCGCGGCAGTGAGCGCCTGCTCCTGCCCCGCTTCCAGTTCCTGACTGCGTAACGCCAGCCGTACATCGCTCATGCCGCTCATTTGACTGCCCCTCATTGGCCTGTTGCCTTGAGTGACCAGCATGCGCGGGCGGCCAGAACCATTACAGATTCAGCCAACTTTTATTAGATCCATACAGATGCTCCCTATGCGTGGCTGAATCCTGTATTTTCCCTTTATCTGTACTGGTCCCTCGGGAGCGACCACCATGACTCTTTACGTCAACCTCGCCGAATTGCTCGGCACCCGCATTGAACAGGGCTTCTATCGTCCGGGCGATCGACTGCCCTCGGTGCGGGCCTTGAGTGTGGAACATGGGGTGAGCCTGAGCACCGTGCAGCAGGCGTATCGGTTGCTCGAAGACAACGGCCTGGCGATGCCCAAGCCCAAGTCGGGCTATTTTGTTCCGGTGGGCCGTGAACTGCCGGCACTGCCCGAGATTGGCCGCCCGGCCCAACGGCCAGTGGAAATCTCCCAGTGGGACCTGGTGCTGGAACTGATTCGTGCGGTGCCGCGCAAAGACGTCATACAGATGGGTCGGGGCATGCCGGATGTATTGTCGCCCACCTTGAAGCCGCTGCTGCGTAGCCTCGCCCGTGTCAGCCGGCGCCAAGACCTGCCGGGGCTGTATTACGACAATATCCTCGGCTGTATGGAACTGCGTGAGCAAATCGCCCGGCTGTCATTGGACTCCGGTTGCCAACTGAGCGCCGAAGACATCGTGATCACCACCGGCTGCCACGAAGCCCTCTCCGCCAGCATTCACGCCATTTGTGAGCCTGGCGATATCGTCGCGGTGGATTCGCCCAGCTTCCACGGTGCCATGCAGACCCTCAAGGGCCTGGGCATGAAAGCCCTGGAAATCCCCACCGACCCGCTCACCGGCATCAGCCTGGAGGCCCTGGAACTGGCGCTGGAACAGTGGCCGATCAAAGTCATCCAGCTCACCCCAAACTGCAACAACCCCTTGGGCTACATCATGCCGGAAGCGCGCAAACGCGCCTTGCTGACCCTGGCCCAGCGCTTTGACGTGGCGATTATCGAAGACGATGTGTATGGCGAGCTGGCCTACAGCTACCCACGCCCGCGCACCATCAAATCCTTCGATGAAGACGGGCGTGTGCTGCTGTGCAGCTCGTTCTCCAAAACCCTGGCGCCCGGTCTGCGCATTGGCTGGGTCGCACCGGGACGCTATCTGGAACGGGTGCTGCACATGAAATACATCAGCACCGGTTCTACGGCTACACAGCCGCAGATTGCCATTGCAGAATTCCTCAAAGGCGGTCATTTCGAGCCGCATTTACGCAGGATGCGCACCCAATACCAACGTAATCGCGACTTGATGCTGGATTGGGTCAGCCGTTATTTTCCCGCTGGTACGCGTGCCAGCCGGCCCCAGGGCAGCTTTATGTTATGGATCGAGCTGCCGGAGGGCTTCGACACCTTGAAGCTCAACCGCGTGCTGGTGGAACAAGGCGTACAGGTGGCGGTAGGCAGTATCTTCTCCGCTTCCGGCAAGTACCGTAACTGCTTGCGCATGAACTACGCTGCCAAGCCAACAGCGCAGATTGAAGAGGCCGTGCGCAAGGTAGGTGCTGCCGCTGGCAAGATGCTGGAAGAGACGGCGGACTGACCTTTCCCGAGCAATTGCCGTCATATGCCACAACCGCCCTGACCTGGAAGCAGTTTCCTTGATGATTCGACGGCTTTTACCGTTTTGCCTGCTGGCCGCCCTGGCCCTGGGCGGCTGCGCCACGGTCGACACCCCGCGCATCCCCAGCGATGCCCTGCCGGCGAAGGACTCCTCGTTCGGTCGCTCGATCCAGGCCCAGGCCGCCCCCTACCAAGGGCGCTCGGGCTTTCGTTTGCTGCCCAACAGCAGTGAAGCCTTCATGGCCCGCGCCGAGTTGATCCGCAACGCCCAGACCAGCCTCGACTTGCAGTACTACATCGTGCACGACGGCATCAGCACACGCATGCTTGTGGACGAACTGCTCAAGGCCGCCGACCGCGGGGTGCGCGTACGCATTCTACTGGACGACACCACCAGCGATGGCCTCGACCAGATCATCGCCACCCTCGCCGCCCATCCCAAGGTGCAGATACGCCTGTTCAACCCGCTGCACCTGGGGCGCAGCACCGGCGTTACACGCGCCATGGGCCGTGTATTCAACCTGTCGCTGCAACACCGGCGCATGCATAACAAGCTGTGGCTGGCCGATAACAGCGTGGCCATCGTTGGCGGGCGCAACCTGGGCGACGAGTATTTCGACGCCGAACCCAACCTGAATTTCACCGACATCGACATGCTCAGCGTCGGGCCGGTAGCCGAGCAATTGGGTCACAGCTTCGACCAGTACTGGAACAGCGCCCTGAGCAAGCCTATCGATGACTTCGTCTCGAACAAACCCTCCAAGGTCGACCTCGCCGTCGCCCGCGGGCGCCTTGAAGCCTCCCTGGCTCAGTCCCGTCAGCAGAACCACGCGCTGTATAACCGCCTGCGCACTTACCAGACCCAGCCCCGCATGGACATCTGGCGCCGCGAGTTGATCTGGGCCTGGAACCAGGCGCTGTGGGACGCACCGAGCAAGGTACTGGCCAAGGCCGACCCCGACCCGCGACTGTTGCTGACCACCCAGCTGGCGCCAGAGCTGGCGGGGGTCAGCCATGAGCTGATCATGATTTCGGCTTACTTCGTACCGGGCCAACCTGGGCTGGTCTACCTCACAGGGCGTGCCGATGCGGGTGTTTCGGTGCGCCTGCTGACCAACGCCCTCGAAGCCACCGACGTACCGGCCGTGCACGGCGGTTATGCGCCGTATCGCAAGGCACTGCTGGAGCACGGGGTGAAGCTCTATGAGCTGCGCCGGCAGCCGGGCGATCCCAGCGCAAGCAGCGGCCCGCACCTGTTTCGGCATGGCAGCTGGCGCGGCTCGGACTCCAGCCTGCACAGCAAGGCGATGATTTTCGATCGAGAAAAGTCGTTTATCGGCTCATTCAATTTCGACCCGCGCTCAGTGCTGTGGAACACCGAAGTCGGCGTACTGGTGGACAGCCCCGAACTGGCCGAACACGTGCGCAACCTGGCGCTGGAAGGTATGGCGCCAGCGTTGAGCTATGAGGCCAAACTGCAGGACGGCCAAGTGGTGTGGGTGACAGAAGACAACGGCCAGATGCACACTCTGACTTGCGAACCGGGCAGTTGGTGGCGGCGGTTCAACGCCTGGTTCGCCACCAGTGTTGGCCTGGAACGCATGCTCTAAAACCCCTGCGGATCACCTGTGGGAGCCGGGCTTGCCCGCGATAGCGGTGTGCCAGACAACAAATCAGCTGGCTGACAAACCGTCATCGCAGGCAAGCCAGCTCCCACATTGGCCGCGTTTAAAGGTCAGGCCGGCTGCGTAGCGCCGAAAGCCCCCTGGCGCAGCAACAGCACCACCAACCCCAGCGCCCCGGCAGCCATCAACAGCGGCAGCGCATGCCCGCTGATCCACTGGCTGCCCGCTCCTGCCACCAGCGGCCCGATCAGGCAGCCAATGCCCCACAGCTGCGCCACGTGAGCGTTGGCACGCACCAACGCATCGTCGCGGTAGCGCTCGCCAATCAAAATCAGCGACAAGGTAAACAAACCGCCGGCACTGGCGCCGAACAGCACCCACACCGGCCAGATCAGCAAGGTGTGCATCAATAACGGCACCGCCAGGCTCGACGCCAGCAACAGCAGTGCACAGGCCAGAAACAGAGTGCGTCGCGGCAGGTAGTCGGCCAGCGCGCCAATGGGCAATTGCAGCAACGCATCGCCCACCACCACCGTGCTGACCATCGCCAAGGCGATCTCAGCGGTAAAACCCTGTTGCAGGCAGTACACCGGCAACAACGTCAGAATCATCGCTTCGAAGGCAGCGAACAACGCCACAGCCCAGGCAATCGCCGGCAGGCCAAGGCAAAAGCGCCACAGGTCGCCAAACGTCATGCTGAACGAATCCGCTGTCGGCGCCCCGGTACGTCCTAGCAACAGTAACGGCGCCACCACTAAAAGGCCTGCGCCGACCCAGAAGCCATAGTCATGATCGGTGCCTATCAGGCCCAGCAGCAACGGCCCCGACAGCTGGCTCAAGGCATAGCTGCAGCCGTAGAGCGCCACCAGCCGGCCACGCCACTGCTCGACCACCAGTTGGTTGATCCAGCTTTCGCCAAGGATGAATACGATGGTCAGGATCACCCCGATCATCAGCCTGAGCACCAGCCACACCGGGTAGCTGGGCAGGATCGCCAGCAAGCCGATGGACACCGCACCGGCCCACAGGCACAGGCGCATCAGGTTGGCAGTGCCGAGCCAGGACGCCATGCGGCTGGAGACCTTGGCGCCCAGCAGGACGCCGAATGCCGGCATCGCCGCCATCACGCCAATGGCGAAACTGCCATAACCCCAACCTTCAAGACGCAGGGATACCAACGGCATGCTGACACCCAGGGCCAGGCCAACGCTGAGTACCGAGGCCAGCACGGCGAAATATGTCGCCCAACGCATTGCCACGCTCCTGTGGATAATTCTGCTTCGCAAAACGAACTGTAGGAGCGAGCTTATGTGGGAGCTGGCTTGCCTGCGATACAGACGCCTCGGTGTGTCAGCCACACCTCAGTGATGCTATCGCAGGCAAGCCAGTTCCCACACAGGCTCGCTCCTACAGGGGATCAGCAGTGTTGCTTAGAGCTTGATCCAGGTCGCCTTCAGCTCGGTGTACTTGTCGAATGCATGCAGCGACTTGTCGCGGCCATTACCCGACTGCTTGAAACCACCGAACGGTGCGGTCATGTCGCCGCCGTCGTACTGGTTAACCCACACGCTGCCGGCGCGCAGAGCCTTGGCCGTCAGGTGTGCCTTGGAGATATCCGCCGTCCACACCGCCGCAGCCAGGCCGTATTGGGTGTCGTTGGCGATGGCGATGGCTTCTTCGGCGCTGTCGAAAGTGATCACCGACAGGACCGGGCCAAAGATCTCTTCCTGGGCGATCTTCATGGCATTGGTCACGCCGTCGAAAATCGTCGGCTCGACGTAGGTGCCGCCGGACTCTTCCAGGGTGCGCTTGCCACCCGCGACCAGCTTGGCGCCGTCGGCGTGGCCGGCTTCAATGTACGAAAGCACGGTGTTCATCTGCTGCGTATCCACCAACGCACCCACAGTGGTGGCTGGGTCCAGTGGATTGCCGGGTTTCCAGCCCTTGAGGGCCTCGATCACCAGCGGCAGGAAGGTGTCTTTGATCGAACGCTCGACCAGCAGGCGCGAGCCGGCAGTGCAGACTTCGCCCTGGTTGAAGGCAATGGCGCTGGCGGCGGATTCGGCCGCCGCTTGCAGGTTCGGCGCGTCGGCAAACACGATGTTCGGGCTCTTGCCACCGGCTTCCAGCCATACACGCTTCATGTTCGACTCGCCGGAGCGGATCAACAGTTGCTTGGCGATCTTGGTGGAGCCCGTGAACACCAGGGTATCGACGTCCATGTGCACCGCCAGGGCGTTACCCACGGTGTGGCCATAGCCAGGCAGCACGTTGAACACGCCTTTTGGAATACCAGCCTCAACGGCCAACGCGGCGATGCGGATGGCGGTGAGCGGGGACTTTTCGGACGGCTTCAGGATGACAGAGTTGCCGGTGGACAGCGCCGGGCCGAGTTTCCAGCACGCCATCATCAACGGGAAGTTCCACGGCACGATGGCGCCAACAACACCGACGGGCTCGCGGGTCACCAGGCCCAGTTGATCGTGGGGCGTGGCGGCGACTTCGTCGTAGATCTTGTCGATCGCCTCGCCGCTCCAGCTCAGGGCTTGCGCCGCGCCGGGGACGTCGATGTTCAGGGAATCGCTGATGGGCTTGCCCATATCCAGGGTTTCAAGCAGCGCCAGTTCTTCGGCGTTAGCCTTGAGCAGCGCGGCGAAACGGATCATGACGGACTTGCGCTTGGCCGGTGCCAGGCGCGACCACACGCCGGAATTGAAAGTGGCACGCGCATTTTCCACGGCGCGCTGGGCATCGCTGGCATCACAGCTGGCGACAGTGGCCAGCAAGCGCCCATCCACCGGGCTGATGCATTCGAAGGTGTCACCGGAAACGGCGGCGGTGTATTCGCCATTGATATAGGCGCGGCCTTCGATCTTCAGAGCCTTGGCGCGTTGTTCCCAGTCGGCACGGGTCAGGGTGGTCATGCGAGTGTCCTCCTCTTATTGAATACAAGGGCCTGGGAGGTTTATCCCGGAGCCATCACGAATGCTTGCCCGACCAGCCTGCTGTTCGGCTCAAGGCAGCTGCCACCCTAAACCAGCGGCTGGGGATGTTTCAATATATTTGACAGAACGGCGGCAAACGCCCTTGCGATGTTCATTTTAATAAACATAGACTTTGGGCTCTCCAACCGCAGGCCAGACGGGAAATGCACATGAGCATCCAGGACATCGTCGATTTCAGCCAAGCCAACACCGCCCCCGAACGCTACCGCCCTGCCGCCGAGAAAATCCTCAAGGGCGATCCCGAGCAGACACTCTACAACCACTACAACAGCCCATGCGGCCAGATGAACGCCGGCGTCTGGGAAGGTGAAGTGGGCCAGTGGAAGGTCAACTACACCGAGCATGAGTACTGCGAGATCGTGCAAGGCGTGTCGGTGTTGCGTGATGCCGAGGGGAATGCCAAGACCCTGCGGGCAGGCGATCGCTTTGTGATCCCTGCCGGTTTCAGCGGTACCTGGGAAGTGCTGGAAGCGTGCCGCAAGATCTACGTGGTGTTTGAAGAGAAAGCCTGATCATTGATTGATCGACAACGGGACGCTAAGCGTCCGAGACGGCATTCCCACGCAGAGCGTGGGAACGATCAGCAGAGCGTGGGAACGATCAGGCAAAAAAAAGCCCGCATCGTGAGATACGGGCTTTTTTTCACAAGGAGGAAAATCAATTACTTGATTTTGCCTTCTTTGTAGATCACGTGCTTGCGAACGCGCGGGTCGAACATTTTCTTTTCGAGCTTGTCCGGGGTAGTACGCTTGTTCTTGTCGGTAGTGTAGAAGTGACCAGTACCGGCGCTAGAGATCATTCGAATCAATTCACGCATGATAGAGCTCCTTAGATCTTGCCAGCGGCGCGGATTTCGGCCAGCACGACAGTGATGCCACGCTTGTCGATAATACGCATGCCTTTAGCAGATACGCGCAGACGCACGAAACGTTTCTCTTCTTCAACCCAGAAGCGGTGATGCTGCAGGTTCGGCAGGAAACGACGACGGGTTTTGTTATTTGCGTGGGAAATGTTATTCCCAGTCACCGGACCCTTACCGGTAACTTGACAGACTCTCGACATGCCTCAGCCCTCTAAAACCACATGCCCAACCCGGCATGGGTTGGCCGCTTAATCTCTCAGTCATTTGGCGCCAGGCGCCGCGTTTCTTTAGGGTCTTACCGGCTACACCTACAGTGAAGGAACCGGGCCCCTAGAAAAGAGCGCTGCTTTATACCAGAAAGACCCCAGTGCAACAACAACCTGTGTACTTTTAGCAGCGTAAATCTTGGCCACAAGTGCCTGAACCGCTGCCAGGAGGGGCCGCTGTAACAGCCGACCGCTCGTCGCACAGAATGATTTACAACGCCTGCGGTCACAGGGAAGTGCACGGCGAAACACGCTGAGGCGCCATCAAAACAGCATTTTGGCCAAAAGCACAGGCAAAAATGGGCTAGTCATTTATCAATCAGACCTCTACGGTAGGCTTTTTCCAGACTGCACTCGCAGATGGGCCTTCGATCTGCACAGGAAACCGAATATGCGCCTCGCTGCCCTACCGCTATTGCTTGCCCCTCTCTTTATTGCGCCGATGGCCGTTGCGGCCACCAACTTGAGCGTATGCACCGAGGCCAGCCCCGAAGGCTTCGATGTGGTGCAGTACAACTCACTGACCACCACCAACGCCTCGGCCGACGTGCTGATGAACCGTTTAGTGGAATTCGACGCGGCCAGTGGCAAGTTGGTACCGAGCCTTGCAGACAGCTGGGAAGTGTCGCCCGATGGGCTGACGTACACCTTCAAACTGCACCCCGATGTGAAATTCCATCGCACCAGTTATTTCAGCCCAAGCCGCACCTTGACCGCCGAAGACGTGCGCTTCAGCTTCGAGCGCATGCTCGACCCGGCCAACCCGTGGCACAAGATCGCCCAGAGCGGCTTTCCTCACGCCCAATCCCTGCAATTGCCCACACTGGTCAAGAAAATCGACGCCCTTGACCCACTGACCGTGCGCTTCACCCTCGACCATGCCGATTCCACCTTCTTACCAGCACTGAGCATGGGCTTTGCCTCGATCTATCCGGCTGAATATGCCGATAAATTGCTCAAGGCCGGCACACCCGAGAAGCTCAACAGCCAGCCAATCGGCACCGGCCCGTTTGTGTTCGTGCGTTTCCAGAAAGATGCCGTGGTGCGTTACAAGGCCAACCCGGACTACTTCGCCGGCAAACCGGCGGTGGATAACCTGATTTTCGCCATCACCCCGGACGCCAACGTACGCCTGCAGAAGCTGCACCGCGATGAATGCCAGATCGCCCTGTCACCCAAGCCCCTGGATGTGGGCGAGGCCGAAAAAGACTCGGCGCTGAAGGTGGAAAAAACCGCCGCCTTCATGACCGCGTTCGTCGCCATCAACAGCCAGCACCCACCGCTGGACAAGCCCGAAGTGCGCCAGGCGATCAACCTGGCCTTTGATAAGGGCAGCTACCTCAAGGCCGTGTTCGAAGGCACCGCCGAAGCAGCCAACGGTGTCTACCCGCCGAACACCTGGAGCTATGCCAAGGAGTTGCCAGGCTACCCGCAGGACCTCGCCAAAGCCAAGGCGCTGCTGGGCCGCGCCGGGCTCAAGGACGGCTTCAAGACCACAATATGGACCCGCCCTACGGGCAGCCTGCTGAACCCCAACCCGAACCTCGGCGCCCAACTGTTGCAGGCCGACCTGGCCAAGGTTGGCATCAAGGCCGAGATTCGCGTGATCGAATGGGGCGAGTTGATCCGCCGCGCCAAGGCCGGCGAGCACGACTTGCTGTTCATGGGCTGGGCCGGCGACAACGGCGACCCGGATAACTTCCTGACGCCGCAGTTCTCATGCGCAGCGGTGAAGTCCGGCACCAACTTTGCCCGCTATTGCGACCCTACCCTGGATAAGTTGATCAGTGCGGGCAAAACCACCAGCGAGCAAGGTGTGCGCAGCAAGCTGTATCAGCAGGCCCAGGCGCAGATCCAGCAACAGGCGCTGTGGCTGCCACTGGCGCATCCGACGGCGTTTGCCTTGACCCGCAAGAACATCCAGGGGTACCAGGTAAGCCCGTTCGGGCGCCAGGACTATTCGAAAGTCAGCCTCAAGCCCTAAGGCACACTCCCACCTGTAGGAGCGAACTTGCTCGCTCCTACAGAGGCAGGGCCGTTACAGCCAACCGTATTCAGCCATCGACAGCGGGTCGCCATCGCCCACGATGATATGGTCCAGCACCCGCACATCCACCACGTCCAGCGCCTTTTGCAGCAGCTTGGTCAATTTTCGATCAGCCGCGCTGGGCTCCGCGCTCCCCGACGGGTGGTTGTGGCACAGGATCAACGCCGCCGCGTTGTACGCCAAGGCGCGCTTGACCACTTGTCGCGGATAGACAATCGCAGCGTCGATGGTGCCCTGGGAAATGACCTCGAACCCCAGCACCCGATGCTTGGAGTCCAGAAACAGGCAGCCGAATATCTCATGGGGCTCATGGCGCAGCAGCGCCTTGAGGTACTCGCGCACGGCCAACGGGCTCTCCAGCACCGAGTCAGCCCGCAAGCGCTCAGCCAAGTGGCGCCGGGACATTTCCAGCACCGCCTGCAGTTGGGCAAACTTCGCCGGCCCCAGCCCCAGATGCTGGCTGAACAACGTCTGGCTGGCCTCCAGTAACGGGCGCAGGCCACCGAATTGCGCCAACAGATGGCGCGCCAGATCCACCGCACTTCGGCCGGCAACCCCCGTACGCAGGAAAATCGCCAACAGCTCGGCATCGGACAGGCTCGCTGCGCCGCCTTCCAATAATTTCTCCCGCGGACGCTCCGCCACGGGCCAATCACGAATACTCATCCCACCTCCCTGTATCTGCTCCGCTGTTGCCCGGCGGGCGCTGTGTTATCGTAGGGCCCTCTTTTTTGCCGGCGATTTCACCTGGGGAGGGGTCATCGCAGGCGTCACTGAACTGGCATCACTGAACTGGAAAGGCAAACCAATGCAGCGTCTGTATCGGAAACGCATCGTTCTCGGCGTCGGCGGCGGCATTGCCGCCTACAAGAGCGCAGAGTTGGTTCGCAGGCTCCTGGACCAGGGCGCCGAAGTGCGCGTGGTCATGACCCGTGGAGGCAGTGAGTTCATCACCCCGCTGACCATGCAAGCCCTGTCCGGCCACCCGGTTCACCTCGACCTGCTGGACCCGGCCGCAGAAGCCGCCATGGGCCATATCGAACTGGCCAAATGGGCCGACCTGGTGCTGATAGCCCCGGCCACTGCCGACCTGATCGCCCGCCTGGCCCAGGGCATTGCCGATGACCTGCTCACCACCCTGGTATTGGCCACCGACGCCACCGTCGCTATCGCTCCGGCCATGAACCAGGCCATGTGGCGCGACCCGGCCACCCAGGCCAATACCCAACTCCTGCAAACCCGCGGCCTCAAGGTGTTCGGCCCGGCGTCCGGCAGCCAGGCCTGCGGCGACGTCGGCCTGGGCCGCATGCTCGAAGTCACGGACCTCGCACAATGCGCCGCCGAGTGCTTCCAGCACCTGGCCCTGACCGGCAAGCACGTGCTGATCACCGCTGGCCCAACCCAGGAAAACATCGACCCGGTCCGCTACATCACCAACCATAGCTCAGGAAAAATGGGCTTCGCGTTGGCAGAAGCCGCGGTCGAGGCAGGCGCACGGGTCACACTGATCACAGGTCCCGTGCATCTGCCGACCCCTGATCGCGTCACGCGGATCGACGTAGTCAGCGCCCGGGACATGTTGGCGGCCTGCGAAGCCGCCATTCCCTGCGACCTGTTTATCGCCTCGGCAGCGGTTGCGGATTACCGCCCGGAGGTCGTGGCCCCGCAGAAGCTCAAGAAAGACCCTACGAGCGGCGACGGCCTGCTCCTGCAAATGGTGCGTAACCCGGACATCCTGGCCACCATCGCAACCCGTCCAGACCGTCCGTTCAGCGTCGGCTTCGCTGCCGAGACCGAGCACCTGCTGGACTACGCCGCACGCAAACTGAAAGACAAAAACCTCGACCTGATCGTTGCCAATGATGTCGCCAACCCGAGCATCGGCTTCAACAGCGAGGAAAATGCGTGCAGCGTGATCGACCGCGAACTGCACGCCACCCTTTTCGCCCAGACCAGCAAGGGCAAGATTGCCCGCCAACTGATCTCTTTTATCGCCCAACGGCTGAACCAGGTTTAATGTCCATGCACGCTTTGCAAGCCAAGATTCTCGACCCACGCCTCGGCAACGAATTCCCTCTGCCGGCCTACGCCACGCCGGGTTCCGCCGGCCTGGACCTGCGCGCCATGCTCAAGGAGGACACCGTCCTTGAGCCGGGCCAAACCATCCTGATTCCCACTGGCCTGTCGATCTATGTCGGCGATCCTGGCTTGGCGGCGCTGATCCTGCCGCGCTCCGGCCTGGGTCACAAACATGGCATCGTGCTCGGCAACTTGGTCGGCCTGATCGACTCCGACTACCAGGGCGAGTTGATGGTGTCGTGCTGGAACCGTGGCCAGACTGCTTTCAACATCGCCGTCGGCGAGCGCATCGCCCAACTGGTATTGGTGCCGGTGGTGCAGGCGCATTTTGAATTGGTGCAGGAATTCGATGAAACCCAACGCGGCGCAGGCGGTTTTGGGCATTCCGGCAGTCACTGACTAAGCTGAACGTGGCCGGATGCAATCGTCCGGCCACGCGCCACCGCCCGGCTTTTCAGGATGAAGAATGCGCGGAAATAATCATCGAGATTTCTCTAATGAAATCAAATGACTACGTAAAAATAATGCTAGCGCCGAAGCGCCGATGGCATTTTTACACCACGAACTCTCTGCCGAAAACGCCGTCATACCCTTCAGTTTGAGCCTGCCGGCCAGCCACATCAGGCCCGCCTTGCCCCCTTTCAGATGGAGTTTCCCCCGCGATGAGTACCGCAGCCCGCGTAGCCCCGACCTTTCCCGACAGCATTTTTCGCGCCTATGACATCCGTGGTGTGGTCCCCAAGACCCTGACCGCCGAAACCGCCTACTGGATCGGCCGCGCCATCGGCTCCCAGAGTCTGGCCCAAGGCGAACCCAACGTTTCGGTAGGCCGTGACGGCCGCTTGTCTGGCCCGGAGCTGGTCGAGCAACTGATCCAGGGCCTGGCTGACAGCGGCTGCCACGTCAGCGACGTCGGTCTGGTGCCAACCCCCGCGCTGTACTACGCCGCCAACGTACTGGCGGGCAAATCCGGGGTCATGCTTACCGGCAGCCACAACCCGTCGGACTACAACGGCTTCAAGATCGTCATCGCTGGCGACACCCTGGCCAATGAGCAGATCCAGGCCCTGCACACCCGCCTGAAGACCAACGACCTGACCCGCGGCACAGGGACCATCACCAAGGTTGACATCCTGCAACGCTACTCCGATGAAATCACCCGTGACGTCAAGCTCGCCCGCCGCTTGAAAGTCGTGGTGGACTGCGGCAACGGCGCAGCGGGTGTGATTGCCCCGCAATTGCTCGAAGCCCTGAACTGCGAAGTGATCCCACTGTTCTGCGAAGTGGACGGCAACTTCCCCAACCATCACCCAGACCCAGGCAAGCCGGAAAACCTGGTAGACCTGATTGCCAAGGTCAAGGAAGTGGGCGCCGACGTCGGCTTGGCCTTCGATGGCGACGGCGACCGTGTGGGCGTGGTGACCGAAACCGGCGAGATCGTGTTCCCGGACCGCCTGTTGATGCTGTTTGCTCGAGACGTGGTTGCGCGCAATGCCAACGCCGAGATCATCTTCGATGTGAAATGCACGCGTCGCCTGACGCCATTGATCAAGGAATACGGTGGTCGCCCGCTAATGTGGAAGACCGGTCACTCGTTGATCAAAAAGAAAATGAAGGAAACCGGCGCGCTGTTGGCCGGTGAAATGAGCGGTCACGTGTTCTTCAAAGAACGTTGGTTCGGGTTTGACGATGGTATCTACAGTGCCGCTCGCCTGCTGGAGATCCTCAGCAAGGAGAAATCCACGGCCGAAGAGCTGTTTCAGACCTTCCCGAATGATATTTCTACGCCAGAGATCAATATCCATGTGACCGAGGAGAGCAAATTCAGCATCATTGACGCATTGCACGATGCGCAATGGGGTGAAGGCGCCAACCTGACCACCATTGATGGTGTGCGAGTCGATTACGCCAAAGGCTGGGGCCTGGTTCGCGCGTCCAACACCACACCGGTGCTGGTCCTGCGTTTCGAGGCGGATACCGAGGCTGAGTTGCAGCGCATCAAGGACGTGTTCCACGCCCAGTTGAAACGTGTTGCCCCTGATCTCCAATTACCGTTCTGATTTTTTGCCCGGAGCCCTGAATGACCCTCGAACGCGAAGCCGCTGCCAACACCGCCAAGGTCCTGTCCGAAGCGTTGCCTTATATTCGACGCTACGTCGGCAAGACGCTGGTGATCAAGTACGGCGGCAATGCCATGGAAAGCGATGAGCTGAAAACCGGCTTTGCGCGCGACATCGTGCTGATGAAGGCCGTAGGGATCAACCCCGTGGTCGTCCACGGCGGCGGCCCGCAAATCGGCGACCTGCTCAAGCGGTTGTCCATCGAGAGTCACTTCATCGATGGCATGCGCGTCACTGACGCGCAAACCATGGACGTGGTGGAAATGGTCCTCGGCGGCCAGGTCAACAAAGACATCGTCAACCTGATCAACCGCCACGGCGGCAGCGCCATCGGCCTGACCGGCAAGGATGCGGAACTGATCCGCGCCAAGAAACTGACCGTGACCCGCAAGACGCCGGAGATGACCCAGCCGGAAATCATCGACATCGGCCAGGTGGGCGAAGTCATCGGCATCAACACCGATTTGCTCAACCTGCTGGTCAAGGGCGACTTCATCCCGGTAATTGCGCCGATCGGCGTGGGTGCTAATGGCGAGTCCTATAACATCAACGCCGATCTGGTAGCCGGTAAGGTGGCGGAAGCACTGAAGGCTGAAAAGCTGATGCTGCTGACCAACATCGCCGGCTTGATGGACAAGGAAGGCAAGGTACTGACCGGCTTGACTACCCAGCAGGTAGACGACCTGATCGCCGACGGCACCATCTACGGCGGCATGTTGCCGAAGATCCGTTGCGCACTGGAAGCGGTGCAGGGCGGCGTCGGCAGCTCGCTGATCCTGGATGGCCGCGTGCCAAATGCAATCCTGCTGGAAATCTTCACCGATACTGGTGTGGGCACGCTGATCAGTAACCGCAAGCGTCCTTAACCGCTGCAAAGCAAAAAGCCCCGCTCAATCGAATTGAGCGGGGCTTTTTGTTTGTACACAGTTCAAATGTGGGCGCTGGCTTGCCTGCGATGACGGCAGTACATTCTAAAATGCACCGCCTGACACACCGCTATCGCGGGCAAGCCCGCTCCCACAGGATTCAGTGTCAGACGCCGAACTGCTCGCGGTAGGCACGCACCGCCGGCAAATGCTGCTTGAGCTGCGGGTCATCTTCCAGGAACTGCAACACCTGGTTCAACGACACGATGCTCACCACCGGAATGCCGAAGTCACGCTCCACTTCCTGGATCGCCGACAACTCACCGTTGCCGCGTTCCTGACGGTTCAAGGCGATCAGTACACCGGCAGCCTTGGCGCCGTCCTGGGAAGCGATGATCTGCATCACTTCACGGATAGCAGTACCCGCGGTGATCACGTCATCGATGATCAGCACCTCGCCGGTCAATGGCGCGCCGACCAGGCTGCCACCTTCACCATGGGCCTTGGCTTCCTTACGGTTGAAACACCACGGCAAGTCCTGCCCGTGATGCTCCGCCAGCGCTACCGCCGTCGCCGCTGCCAGGGGAATACCCTTGTAGGCCGGGCCAAAGAGTACGTCGAAGGAAATACCGCTCTCAACGATGGCTGCCGCATAGAAACGGCCCAGCTGAGCCAGGGCCGAACCTGAGTTGAACAGGCCCGCATTGAAGAAGTACGGGCTGGTGCGCCCGGACTTGAGGGTGAACTCACCGAAGCGTAAAACGCCGCGATCGATGGCAAAACGAATGAAATCGCGCTGATACGCCTGCATGAAAAAAGCCTCAGATACCACGGATTTAGCTAATTGGGTGGACGGCGTGTATCATACACGCACGCGATTTTTGGGGCCATTTATGCGGATCATCAGTGTGAACGTTAATGGTATTCAGGCTGCAGTCGAGCGTGGTTTGCTCAGTTGGCTGCAAGCACAGAATGCCGACGTCATCTGCCTGCAGGACACCCGTGCCTCCGCCTTTGAACTGGACGACCCAGCCTTCCAACTGGATGGCTACTTCCTTTATGCCTGCGATGCCGAAGTGCCCACCCAAGGTGGCGTGGCTTTGTACTCGCGGTTGCAACCCAAGGCGGTCATCAGCGGCCTCGGCTTCGAGACAGCCGACCGCTACGGGCGTTACCTGCAAGCCGATTTCGACAAGGTCAGCATCGCGACCTTGCTGCTTCCTTCCGGGCAGAACGGCGATGAAGACTTGAACCAGAAATTCAAGCTAATGGACGATTTCGCCCGTTACTTGGATAAACAGCGACGTAAACGTCGCGAGTACATTTATTGTGGCTCGCTGTACGTGGCGCAACAGAAGCTGGATATCAAGAACTGGCGCGACAGCCAGCAATCCCCAGGCTTCCTGGCGCCGGAACGCGCCTGGATGGACGAGATTGTCGGCAACATGGGCTATGTCGATGCCCTGCGCGAAGTCAGCCGCGAAGGCGACCAGTACAGCTGGTGGCCAGATAACGAACAGGCTGAGATGCTCAACCTGGGCTGGCGTTTCGACTACCAGCTGCTGACCCCAGGCCTGCGCCGGTTCGTACGCAGTGCACGCCTGCCGCGCCAGCCGCGCTTCTCGCAGCACGCGCCGCTGATCGTGGACTACGACTGGACATTGACCATCTGAGGTCGTTTTCCAGGCACAAAAAAACCGACACTGATGTCGGTTTTTTTGTGGCCGTTCGGTTACTTGACCAGGCGCCAGGTCCACGGATAGCGATAGGCAATGCCTTTGTTGGCCTTGATACCGGCGATGATCGTCAGTATCAACGCCCCGATCACCAGCACGGTCATCAGCAAGAAGCCAACAACCACGAAGCCCAACAAGAGGCACACCAGCCAGGCGATCGCCACGGTGATCTGGAAATTCAGCGCCTCCTTGCCCTGGTCATCGATGAGCGGGTCCATGTCCTTCTTGAATTGCCACAGGATCAACGGCCCCAGCAAGCTGCCGAAGGGGAATACCAACCCCAGGAATGCCGCAAAATGACACAACATTGCCCACTGGCGTACTTCCTTGGACGGGGCCGGGACCGGCAACTGGCTGTCATTCATGGCGCTTCTCCTTGGGGCCGGCTCAGTCAGCCAGCGCGGCGTTCTGCAATTCAAAGATTTCGGTCATGCCTTTCTGGGCCAAGGCCAGCATGGCGTTCAGCTCAGCCGGCTGGAATGGCGCGCCTTCGGCAGTGCCCTGCACTTCGATGAAACCACCGGTGCTGGTCATGACCACGTTGAGGTCGGTCTCGGCGGCCGAGTCTTCCAGGTAGTCCAGGTCCAACACAGGCTCGCCCTGGTACATGCCAACCGACACAGCGGCGATCATCTGCTTGAGCGGGTCACCCGCTTTCAGGCCGCCACGCTTCTTGATCACTTTCAGTGCGTCGACCAGGGCCACCATGGCGCCGGTGATGGACGCCGTGCGGGTGCCGCCATCTGCCTGGATCACGTCGCAGTCGACGTAGAGGGTCACGTCACCCAGCTTGGACATATCCAGGGCAGCACGCAGGGAACGGCCGATCAAGCGCTGGATTTCCAGGGTACGCCCGCCTTGCTTGCCACGGCTGGCTTCACGCTGGTTACGCTCGCCAGTGGCGCGCGGCAGCATGCCGTATTCAGCGGTCAACCAACCCTGGCCCTGGCCCTTGAGGAAGCGCGGCACGCCGTTTTCGACGCTGACAGTGCAGATGACCTTGGTATCGCCAAACTCGACCAGTACGGATCCCTCGGCGTGTTTGGTGTAGTTGCGGGTGATGCGGATCGAGCGGAGCTGATCGGCAGCGCGACCACTTGGACGTTTCATAGGGGATACCTGTACTGAGGACGAAAAACTGCCGAGCATTATAGAGCCGCAAGCCGGTTCGGGGCACTTCTAAAAAATCCGGTTACCAATGCCCGGGTTTGGGCGCCTACCTCCCACTGCGCTACAATCCTGCGCCTCCAGACTGTAGGAGCGAGCTTGCTCGCGAAAAACGCCAACAATTACGGGGGCTTCCTGATTCAGCGCGGCGCCTTGCGTTCTTCGCGAGCAAGCTCGCTCCTACAGGTCGGCCTGGCCAATTTCTATTTATCCAACGCGAGGTACCTCCATGGTGCACAGCATGACCGCCTTCGCCCGTGTCGAAAAAGCCGGGACCCAAGGCACCCTCAGCTGGGAACTGCGCTCGGTCAACAGCCGTTACCTGGAGCCGCACCTGCGCCTGCCAGAGTCGTTCCGCGACCTCGAAGGCGCCGTGCGTGAAGCGCTGCGCCAGGGCATTTCCCGTGGCAAGCTGGAATGCACCCTGCGCTTTACCGAAGAAACCACCGGCAAGCCGCTGCAGGTCGACCGCGACCGCGCCGCCCAACTGGTGGCCGCTGCCGAAACCATCGCCGGCCTGATCAAGCAGCCGGCCGCATTGAACCCTCTGGAAGTATTGGCCTGGCCCGGCGTGCTGGTGGCCGACGCGGCTGACCCACAGGCCCTGAATGCCGAAGCCCTCGCCCTGTTCAACCAGGGCCTGAAGGAACTCAAGGCCGGCCGTGAGCGCGAAGGCACCGAACTGGCGCGCCTGATCAGCGAGCGGCTGACATCGATCGAAGCCGACGTAGTGACCCTGCGTGAACTGGTACCGCAGATGCTCGCCACCCAGCGCCAGAAGGTCCTAGACCGCTTCACCGACATGAAGGCCGACCTCGACCCGACGCGCCTGGAACAGGAAATGGTCCTGCTCGCACAGAAGAGCGACGTGGCCGAAGAACTCGACCGCCTGAGTACCCATATCCTTGAAGTGCGCCGCGTACTCAAGTCGGGCGGTGCCGCCGGTCGGCGCCTGGACTTCCTGATGCAGGAACTCAACCGCGAAGCCAATACACTGGGCTCCAAGGCGTTCGACCCGCGCAGCACCACGGCGGCGGTCAACCTCAAAGTGTTGATCGAGCAAATGCGCGAACAAGTACAGAATATTGAGTAAGGCACCCTCCATGACCCACAGCACCGGCACCCTTTACATCATTTCCGCCCCTTCGGGCGCGGGCAAGAGCAGCCTGGTCAAGGCCTTGACCGACGCTGACGAGCAGATCCGCATTTCGGTCTCCCACACCACCCGCGCCATGCGCCCGGGCGAGGTAGACGGCGTGCACTATCACTTCGTCGAGCGTACCGAGTTCGTCAAGATGATCGAACACGGTGACTTCCTCGAGCGCGCCGAAGTGTTCGGCAATCTCTATGGCACCTCGCAAAGCCACCTGCAGCAGACCCTGGACGAAGGCCACGACCTGATCCTGGAAATCGACTGGCAGGGCGCCGAACAAGTGCGCCAACTGATGCCCAAGGCGCGCTCCATCTTCATCCTGCCGCCCTCGCTCCAAGCCCTGCACCAGCGCCTGACAAACCGCGGCCAGGACAGCGACGAGATCATCGAGGGGCGCATGCGTGAGGCCGTCAGCGAAATGAGCCACTACGTCGACTACGACTACCTGATCATCAATGATGACTTTGCCCACGCACTGGACGATTTGAAGGCGATTTTCCGCGCCAACCAACTGCAGCAAAAGCGCCAACAGCAACGTTTCGGCAAATTACTCGCCGAATTGCTCGGCTGATTGGCGCTTCCCAAAACAGCTGCAAGGGCCTTACATTGGCACTTGTAGCGGTTTTGCGAAGGCCTGCCAAAAATCAGCGCTTCCCTAAACGCTGGTGATTTTTTAAACTGCTCAGTCCGCTCGCCCAACCGGGCAGCGCGCATCTTGCATTCGCACCGAGGAATACCATGGCCCGCGTAACCGTTGAAGACTGCCTAGAACACGTGGATAACCGCTTTGAGCTGGTCATGCTCTCTACCAAGCGTGCCCGTCAACTGGCCACTGGCGGCAAAGAGCCCCTGGTCCAGTGGGAAAACGACAAGCCTACCGTTGTAGCCCTGCGTGAAATCGCTGAAGGCCTGATGAGCTACGAGTTCATCGCCAACGCCGAAATCGTTGAAGACGAACCGCTGTTTGCAGCGTTCGAAGGCGAGTCCAACGAGGACGTCTAAGCCTATGCCTGGTCGACGTAGCACGGCACGGGGTCACAGCCATCGGCAGGAGTTCACACTTTGCCGAGCATAGACGCCCTCGCCGATCGCTTATCGGCCTACCTCGGCGCCGACCAGGTCAACCTGGTTCGCCGAGCGTATTTCTACGCCGAACAAGCCCACGACGGCCAACGCCGCCGTAGCGGCGAGGCGTATGTCACCCATCCTCTTGCGGTGGCCAATATTCTTGCCGACATGCACATGGACCATCAGAGCCTGATGGCCGCGATGCTGCATGACGTGATCGAAGACACCGGCATTGCCAAGGAAGCGCTCAGTGCGCAATTTGGCGAAACCGTGGCCGAACTGGTCGATGGGGTCAGCAAGCTGACCCAGATGAACTTCGAGACCAAGGCCGAAGCCCAGGCGGAAAACTTCCAGAAGATGGCCATGGCCATGGCCCGAGACATTCGGGTGATCCTGGTCAAGCTGGCCGACCGGCTGCACAACATGCGCACGCTGGAAGTGCTGTCCGGCGAAAAGCGCCGACGCATCGCCAAGGAAACCCTGGAAATCTATGCGCCCATCGCCAACCGGCTGGGTATGCACGCCATTCGTATCGAATTCGAAGACCTCGGTTTTAAAGCCATGCACCCCATGCGTTCGGCGCGCATCTACCAGGCGGTCAAGCGCGCACGGGGCAATCGCAAGGAAATCGTCAACAAGATCGAAGAGTCCCTGAGCCATTGCCTGGCGATCGACGAGATCGAGGGCGAGGTCAGCGGTCGGCAAAAGCACATTTACGGCATCTACAAGAAGATGCGCGGCAAGCGCCGGGCCTTCAACGAGATCATGGACGTGTACGCGTTCCGGATTATCGTCGACAAGGTCGATACCTGCTACCGCGTGCTGGGCGCTGTACATAATTTGTACAAGCCGCTGCCGGGCCGCTTCAAGGACTACATCGCAATTCCCAAGGCCAACGGCTACCAGTCGCTGCATACCACCCTGTTTGGCATGCACGGCGTGCCGATCGAGATCCAGATCCGCACCCGCGAAATGGAAGAAATGGCCAACAACGGCATTGCCGCCCACTGGCTGTACAAGTCCAGCGGCGACGAGCAGCCCAAAGGCACCCATGCTCGCGCGCGCCAATGGGTCAAGGGCGTGCTGGAAATGCAGCAACGTGCCGGCAACTCCCTGGAATTTATCGAAAGCGTGAAGATCGACCTGTTCCCGGACGAGGTCTACGTGTTCACGCCCAAAGGCCGGATCATGGAGCTGCCCAAAGGCTCCACGGCGGTCGATTTTGCCTACGCAGTGCACACCGATGTCGGCAACAGCTGCATCGCCTGTCGCATCAACCGGCGCCTGGCCCCGCTGTCCGAACCACTGCAAAGCGGTTCCACGGTGGAGATCGTCAGCGCACCGGGCGCTCGCCCCAACCCGGCCTGGCTCAACTTTGTGGTCACCGGCAAGGCGCGTACGCATATTCGCCACGCGCTGAAATTGCAGCGCCGCTCCGAATCCATCAGCCTGGGCGAACGCCTGCTGAACAAGGTGCTCAACGGCTTCGACAGCGCCCTGGACAAGATCCCGCAAGAGCGCGTGCAAGCGATGCTCCACGAGTACCGCCAGGAAACCATCGAAGACCTGCTGGAAGATATCGGCCTGGGCAACCGCATGGCTTACGTGGTTGCGCGCCGCCTGCTGGGCGAAGGTGAACAGTTGCCGAGCCCTGAAGGCCCGCTGGCAATTCGCGGCACCGAGGGCCTGGTGCTCAGCTACGCCAAATGTTGCACGCCGATCCCGGGTGACCCGATTGTCGGCCACTTGTCCGCCGGCAAAGGCATGGTGGTGCACCTGGACAACTGCCGCAACATCACCGAAATCCGCCACAACCCGGAAAAATGCATCCAGCTCTCGTGGGCCAAGGATGTCACCGGCGAATTCAACGTCGAGCTGCGGGTTGAGCTGGAACACCAGCGCGGCCTCATCGCCCTGCTGGCCAGCAGCGTCAACGCCGCCGACGGCAATATCGAGAAAATCAGCATGGACGAACGCGATGGTCGCATCAGCGTGGTCCAACTGGTGGTCAGCGTGCACGACCGTGTGCACCTGGCCCGCGTGATCAAAAAGTTGCGCGCCTTGACCGGTGTGATCCGCATCACCCGCATGCGTGCATAACCGATCCATTACAAGGAGTCATTCATGACCAAGACAGTTATCACCAGCGATAAAGCTCCAGCCGCCATCGGCACTTATTCCCAGGCGATCAAGGCGGGCAACACCGTCTACATGTCCGGCCAGATCCCGCTGGACCCAAAGACCATGGAACTGGTTGAAGGCTTCGAAGCCCAGACCGTACAGGTCTTTGAAAACCTCAAGTCCGTGGCTGAAGCTGCCGGTGGTTCGTTCAAGGACATCGTCAAGCTGAACATCTTCCTCACCGACCTCAGCCACTTCGCCAAGGTCAACGAGATCATGGGCAAGTACTTCGAACAACCTTACCCAGCCCGCGCCGCCATCGGCGTGGCCGCCCTGCCAAAGGGTGCACAGGTTGAGATGGACGCCATTCTGGTCATCGAGTAAAACACCCGGCGCAGCCCCAAAAGGCTGCGCCGACTTCGTTTCAGAAGGATTTCGTAATGCGCAAAGCGCTTGTAGCCTCTTCGTTGCTCGCCCTGTTGCTCGGTGGCTGTGCCAGTAACCCCGCCGACCTGGATGTAAGCGGTACCTGGATCAACCAGGCCGCCATCGACGCGGCAGCCAAGGGCGGCCCTTTGCGTGAAGCCCTGCAGTCTTATGGCCCCAACCTTGAGTGGGAGGTCAACACCAAGGCCTTGCAGGCCCGCTACTACAACGGTTTTGAAGTGGCGGAAGGCAAGTTGTCGGGTGAAGAGCCCGGCGCATGGAACGTGGATTTCTATGGCAGCTCTGCCACCGAACTCAAGCGCAAAGGCAAGCAACTGCTGCAAGTGGCCAACGACAACGAGCCCGAGCAGCTGTTTGCCCGCGCCAAAGACCCGGCCCCAGAAGGCGCGCCACTGGGCGCCAACTTCGAACGCGCGCTGTACGCGGCCTATATGGGCGGCGACTGGAAGATCAGCGACGGCACCGGCAGCGGCGCCACGGTGCAGTTCCAGGCAGACGGCAAGGTCGCCGGCCTACCGGGGGTTGATCGTTATTCACTCTGTCTGGCAGGCGATTGCGCCTCCATGAGCGGCGGCTATGACAGCATCTGGCTGCAACTGAACGGCCAGGGCAACCCTTGGATCTTCGCGCGCAAGGGTGAGCAACTGGAGATCTTCCAGGCGATCAATACCGCACAGGCCGATGAAGTGCCTTCGTTTACGCCAGGCCCTCGCCAATGGTTGCTTGAAAAGTAATAAAAGCCTCACCCAAATCCAAATGTGGGAGCTGGCTTGCCTGCGATGACGGTATTACATCCAACAAAGATGTGATTGATATACCGCTATCGCAGGCAAGCCAGCTCCCACATTTTTTGCGCGCTTCAGCCTTTCAGAATCGCCGCATAGCCTTCCCGGTAAGTCGGGTATGTCGGCATCCAGCCAAGCGCCTTGATACGCGCATTACTGCATTGTTTGCTGCCAGCACGGCGCACACTTGCATCTTCAGCCCACTCGGTCACACCCAGGTACTCGCGCAACCAGGCCACCACCTCGGCCAGTGGTGCCGGCGCATCGTCAACGCCGATGTAGACCTTGTCCAGCGAACCGCCCTTTTCCACATGCCGCAGCAAAAAGGCGAGCAGGCCCGCGGCGTCATCGGCGTGGATACGGTTGCCATACAACGGCGGGTCAACCGCTACGCGATAGCCTTGGCGAACCTGAGTGAGCAGCCATTCACGACCCGGGCCGTAAATCCCGGTCAGTCGCACGATGGTCGCTGGAATACCGCTGTTGAGCGCCACCTGTTCAGCCTCCAGCATCACCTGCCCGGAATAGCCCTTCGCTTGCGTCTCGGACGTTTCGTCGACCCACTCGCCGTTTTGCTGCCCATACACACTGCTGCTGGAGACAAACAGCAAATGCTTGGGCGTCTGGCCGTAGTCTTCCAGCCACTCCAGCACATGCAGCAACCCTTGCACGTAGGCGGCGCGATAGCCGGCTTCGTCGTGGTCAGTGGCAGCGGCGCAGTACACCAGGTAATCCACCCCGCCGATGGGCCAGGTGTCAGGGCAGTCCTTTTTGAACAGGTCGCCGGCGATGCCGATCACCCCGTCGGGCAGGCGCGAAATATCGCGGCGCAGGCCGTGAACCTCCCATTCCGAGGCCAGCAATTGGCTAGCCAGCCGACTACCCACATCACCGCAACCGGCAATCACAACAGAAGGCACAGACATCACAAAACTCCATTCTCAAAGGCGCAGATTAGCCGCGCGAGTGGATCAACGGCCAGTAAAAAGCGAAATAAAGTAACAGTGCCACTTTAGTTAACAAGAATTACTTGCAATAATAACCGCCCATTTGTCCTCGACCCGAAATGGTCTGGAAGGACGATCACCCATTTTTTCTCTCAGGTCCGGCCAGCATGACACGTCATACAAACCCCGCTTCGCCAACCAAGCTTCACAGCCCCTCCCGCGCCTGGCGTGCGATTGCTGCGATGCTGTTCAGCGTATTGCTGGCACCGACCGCCGCATTCGCTGACGCCACTGCCCCCGCCGCTCCGGCAACTGCCGAGCAAAATGCCGCTACTGCGGCAACGCCTGCCGTCGCGCCAGTGGCCACCGACCCGGCCCAGGCCGCCGGCGCCGCCGCACCTGCCGACGAAACCGGCGTGGTGCTTGAGGAAGACAACACCCTGGGCATGGCCCACGACTTGTCACCATGGGGCATGTACCAGAATGCTGACGTGGTGGTGAAAGCCGTCATGATCGGCCTGGCCATTGCCTCGATCATCACCTGGACCATCTGGATTGCCAAAGGCTTCGAGCTGTTGGGCGCCAAGCGTCGTCTGCGCGCTGAAATCGTCCACCTGAAAAAAGCCACCACCCTCAAGGAAGCGAGCGAAACCGCGACCAAGAAGGGCACCCTGGCTAACCTGCTGGTGCACGACGCACTGGAAGAAATGCGCCTGTCGGCCAACACTCGCGAAAAAGAAGGCATCAAGGAGCGCGTCAGCTTCCGCCTGGAGCGCCTGGTTGCCGCCTGCGGCCGTAACATGAGCAGCGGCACCGGCGTACTCGCTACCATCGGTTCCACCGCACCCTTCGTCGGCCTGTTCGGTACCGTGTGGGGCATCATGAACAGCTTCATCGGCATCGCCAAAACCCAGACCACCAACCTCGCCGTCGTTGCCCCCGGCATCGCCGAAGCCCTGCTGGCTACCGCCCTGGGCCTGGTTGCCGCGATTCCTGCGGTGGTGATCTACAACGTCTTCGCCCGTTCGATTGCCGGCTACAAGGCTCAGGTATCGGATGCATCGGCTGAAGTCCTGTTGCTGGTCAGCCGTGACCTCGATCACCTGCCTACCGAGCGCAGCTCGCAACCGCACATGGTGAAAGTGGGGTAATCGGCCATGGGCCTGCATTTGAATCAAGGCGACGACGAACTCGTCGAGAACCACGAAATCAACGTCACGCCGTTTATCGACGTGATGCTGGTGCTGCTGATCATCTTCATGGTGGCGGCACCGCTGGCGACCGTGGACATCAAAGTGGACCTGCCCGCGTCCAGCGCCAAGCCGGCGCCGCGGCCAGAGAAACCGATATTCCTCAGCGTCAAGGCGGACCAACGCCTGTTCCTGGGCGAAGAAGAGGTCAAGGCTGAAACCCTGGGGCCGGTGCTGGATGCCAAGACCCAAGGCAAGAAAGACACGACGATCTTCTTCCAGGCCGACAAAGGCGTGGACTATGGCGACCTGATGAGCGTGATGGATGCCCTGCGGGCAGCCGGCTACCTCAAGGTAGGCCTGGTCGGACTTGAGACGGCAGCCAAGAAATGATCACGACGCGCCACAAACTGACGCGTTATGGCACCAGCCTCGCCGTCGTGCTGGGCGTGCATGCCGTCGCGATCATCATCGCGCTCCAATGGTCCGCGCCGCAGGCGATCCAGCTGCCACCTGCCGCCATGGTCATCGACCTGGCGCCGCTGCCAGCGCCACCGCCGCCTCCAGCACCGCCCAAGGTCGTTGCGCCGCCGCCACCACCGGTCGAAGAGCTGCCCCTGCCGAAGCTGGCCGAGGCGCCCAAGCCAACGATCCAGGTGCCCAAGCCGGTCAAGCCCAAGCCTAAGCCACAACCGCCAAAGCCGGTGGAGAAGAAGCCCGAGCCGCCCAAGGAGAAACCTTCCGAGGAGCCACCGAGCGAAACGCCGCCGAGCAACGCACCTGCGCAGAAGTCCGCCCAGCCTACACCGGGCCCGTCGGCACAGCAGCTGGCCGCCCAGGCATCCTGGCAAAGCACGTTGCTGGCGCACCTGCAGAAGTACAAGAAGTACCCGCCCGGCGCCCAACGCAGTGGCAAGGAAGGTATGAACCGCTTGCGCTTCGTGGTCGATGGCGAAGGCAATGTGCTGTCCTACGAACTGGAAGGCCGCTCCGGCAACGCCGACCTGGACCGTGCAACGCTTGAGATGATCCGCAAGGCTCAGCCGCTACCCAAGCCACCGGCAGACCTGTTGAAAAACGGCAGCGTCGAACTGGTCGCGCCGTTCGTCTACAACATCGACAAGCGTCGCCGCTGACAGAGCACTGTGGGAGGGACTGGTGCCCTCCCACATTCGCTTTATTACCTCAGCAAAATTCCGACACTCCCCACTCAATCCCCAGCAAAGTTCTGATAACGTGCGTCTATCGATTGCAGCCGGTATGCTTGGCCCGCAACCTCATGGACGCCCGCTATGACTCTCACAGAATTACGCTACATCGTGACCCTCGCCCAAGAACAGCACTTCGGCCATGCAGCCGAGCGTTGCCACGTCAGCCAGCCGACGCTGTCGGTGGGTGTGAAAAAGCTTGAAGACGAACTCGGTGTGCTGATTTTCGAGCGCAGCAAGAGCGCCGTTCGCCTCACCCCGGTGGGCGAAGGCATCGTTGCCCAGGCGCAGAAGGTCCTGGAACAGGCGCAAAGCATTCGCGAATTGGCCCAGGCCGGCAAGAACCAGCTGACCGCGCCGCTCAAGGTCGGCGCGATCTATACGGTCGGCCCCTACCTGTTCCCGCACCTGATCCCGCAACTGCATCGCGTCGCGCCGCAGATGCCGCTGTATATCGAAGAAAACTTCACCCACGTGCTGCGCGACAAACTGCGCAACGGCGAGCTGGACGCGATCATCATCGCCCTGCCCTTCAACGAAGCGGACGTGCTGACCCTGCCGCTCTACGACGAGCCGTTCTATGTGCTGATGCCAGCCTCTCACCCGTGGACCAAGAAGGACACCATCGACGCCGGCCTGCTCAACGACAAGAGCCTGCTGCTGCTCGGTGAAGGCCACTGCTTCCGTGACCAGGTGCTGGAAGCCTGCCCGACCCTGACCAAGGGCAACGACGGCGCCAAGCACACCACGGTGGAATCCAGCTCCCTGGAAACCATTCGCCATATGGTCGCTTCCGGCCTGGGCATTTCGATCCTGCCGCTGTCTGCGGTAGACAGCCATCACTACGCCCAGGGCGTGATCGAAGTTCGCCCACTCACGCCGCCGGTGCCGTTCCGTACCGTAGCGATTGCCTGGCGCGCCAGCTTCCCGCGCCCCAAAGCGATTGAGATCCTCGCGGACTCGATCCGTCTGTGTTCGGTGGCCAAGCCGCCCGTTGCGAGCTAAGCCACGGTATGACTGAGCTGTCGCAGGTGTCGGTGACGGCACTCAAGGGTGTCGGTGAGGCCATGGCCGAGAAGCTGGCCAAGGTCGGCCTGGAGAACCTTCAGGACGTGCTGTTCCACCTGCCCCTGCGCTACCAGGACCGCACCCGCGTGGTGCCCATCGGCCATTTGCGCCCTGGGCAAGACGCGGTGATCGAAGGCACCGTCAGTGGCGCCGACGTGGTGATGGGCAAGCGCCGCAGCCTGGTGGTGCGCCTGCAGGACGGCACTGGCGGCTTGAGCTTGCGCTTCTACCACTTCAGCAACGCGCAGAAGGAAGGCCTCAAGCGTGGCACCCGCGTGCGCTGCTATGGCGAGGCGCGCCCAGGCGCATCGGGCCTGGAAATCTACCACCCGGAATACCGCGCCATTACCGGCGATGAGCCGCCGCCGGTGGACACCACGCTCACGCCGATCTACCCGCTGACCGAGGGCCTGACCCAGCAACGCCTGCGCCAGTTGTGCATGCAGACCCTGACCATGCTCGGCCCGCAAAGCCTGCCCGATTGGCTGCCCCTGGAGCTGGCCCGCGACTATCAGCTGGCGCCCCTGGCCGATGCGATCCGGTATTTGCATCACCCGCCCGCCGATGCCGATGTGGACGAACTCGCCCTCGGTCATCACTGGGCCCAGCATCGCCTGGCCTTTGAAGAACTGCTCACGCACCAGCTGTCCCAGCAACGCCTGCGCGAAAGCATGCGTTCCCTGCGCGCCCCGGCGATGCCCAAGGCCACGCGGCTGCCTGCGCAATACCTGGCCAACCTCGGCTTTGCGCCGACCGGCGCGCAACAGCGCGTGGGCAATGAAATCGCCTACGACCTCAGCCAGCAAGAACCGATGCTGCGGTTGATCCAGGGTGACGTAGGCGCCGGCAAGACCGTGGTCGCTGCCCTCGCCGCCCTGCAAGCCCTGGAAGCTGGCTATCAAGTGGCGCTGATGGCACCGACGGAAATCCTCGCCGAACAACACTTCATCACCTTCAAGCGCTGGCTCGAACCGCTGGGCCTGGAGGTGGCGTGGCTGGCTGGCAAGCTCAAAGGCAAAAACCGCGTGGCCGCCCTGGAGCAGATCGCCGCCGGCGCACCGATGGTGGTGGGCACCCATGCGCTGTTCCAGGACGAAGTGCAGTTCAAGAACCTTGCGCTAGTGATCATCGACGAACAGCACCGATTTGGCGTGCAACAGCGCCTGGCCCTGCGCCAGAAAGGCGTGGGCGGGCGCATGAACCCGCACCAGTTGATCATGACCGCCACGCCGATCCCACGCACCCTGGCCATGAGCGCCTACGCCGACCTCGACACCTCGATCCTCGACGAACTGCCGCCAGGGCGTACGCCGGTCAACACCGTGCTGGTCACCGACACCCGACGTGTCGAAGTGATCGAGCGCGTGCGCGGTGCCTGCGCCGAAGGCCGCCAGGCGTACTGGGTGTGTACCCTGATCGAGGAGTCCGAAGAACTGACCTGCCAGGCCGCCGAAACCACTTATGAAGACCTCACCAGTGCCTTGGGTGAGCTCAAGGTGGGGTTGATCCATGGCCGTATGAAACCGGCGGAAAAAGCCGCGGTAATGGCCGAGTTCAAGGCCGGCAACCTGCAATTGCTGG
The DNA here is from genome assembly GCF_058725345.1 of Pseudomonas sp. DW-iso17. Taxonomy (NCBI): domain Bacteria; kingdom Pseudomonadati; phylum Pseudomonadota; class Gammaproteobacteria; order Pseudomonadales; family Pseudomonadaceae; genus Pseudomonas; species Pseudomonas sp. DW-iso17. Next base: position 458,341 of record NZ_JBZXEA010000011.1, read on the forward strand.
TGGCTACCACCGTGATTGAAGTGGGCGTGGACGTCCCCAACGCCAGCCTGATGATCATCGAAAACCCCGAACGCCTGGGCCTGGCGCAGCTGCACCAGCTGCGCGGGCGGGTTGGCCGGGGCAGTGCCGCCAGCCACTGCGTGCTGCTCTATCACCCGCCACTGTCGCAGATCGGTCGCCAGCGACTGGGCATCATGCGCGAAACCAACGACGGTTTTGTTATCGCCGAAAAAGACCTCGAACTGCGCGGCCCCGGTGAAATGCTCGGCACGCGCCAGACCGGCCTGCTGCAATTCAAGGTCGCCGACCTGATGCGCGATGCCGACCTGCTGCCCGCCGTGCGCGATGCTGCGCAAGCATTGCTCGAACGTTGGCCCGATCACGTCAGCCCCTTGCTCAACCGCTGGCTGCGGCACGGCCAGCAATACGGCCAAGTGTGACGCCTGACGCACTTATCCGACCAACACCCGTATCAAGCTGGTTATACTCCAATGAATGTAAGAAATTGGATCAGGCCATGTCAGAAGTTGCCCTCGCCACAGCCCCACTGACCGCCCCGCCGGTCATTCGGGCGCTGCTCGCAAAGCTCGCCATCCCCTACACGGAAGTCATCGAACAGCCTGGCCTGAACCCTGCACAAAAGGTCCAGGCGGTGTTGCTTGAAGATGCGGTTGGCGCGCTCATGGTGCTGTTCCCCCAAAGCCAGTTGCTGGACCTCAACCGCCTCGCCGAACTCACCGGTCGCCGCCTCACGGCCGTCGCCCCCGAGCGTGTCGAGCGCATGCTGGGCAAGCATGACCTGAGCCTGCTGCCGGGTTTGCCGCCCCTGACCAGTTCGCCGTGCCTGTACGAAGGCCGCTTGCTCAATGAGCCGAGCCTGCTGGTGCATTCGGGCGAAGCCGGGCTGTTGCTGGAAATCCCCAGCGACGCCTTCAAGAGCCTGCTCACCAAGGCCAGCGCCGCGCAGTTCGGGGAACCCTTGAGCAACATCCGCCCGAATCTCGACCGCCCCAATGATGACCGTGAGGAAATCACCCAGGCGATGCAAGCCTTCACCGCGCGTCGTATTCAGCAGCGCCTGGAAGCGACCATCGAGATTCCACCGCTGGCCGACACCGCGCAGAAGATCATCAAGCTGCGCGTCGATCCCAATGCCACCATCGACGACATCACCGGCGTGGTGGAAACCGACCCGGCCCTCGCCGCCCAGGTCGTAAGCTGGGCCGCGTCGCCCTACTACGCTTCGCCGGGCAAGATCCGCTCAGTCGAAGACGCCATCGTGCGCGTGCTGGGCTTTGATCTTGTGATCAACCTGGCGCTGGGCCTGGCCCTGGGCAAAACCCTGAGCCTGCCCAAGGACCGCCCGCACCTGTCCACGCCGTACTGGCACCAGTCGATCTACACCGCCGCCGTGATTGAAGGCCTGACCCGTGCCATGCCCCGCGCCCAGCGCCCGGAAGCCGGCCTGACCTACCTGGCAGGTTTGCTGCACAACTTCGGCTATCTGCTGCTGGCCCACGTGTTTCCGCCCCACTTCTCGCTGATCTGCCGGCACCTGGAGGTCAACCCGCACCTGTGCCACAGCTACGTCGAGCAACACTTGCTGGGCATCAGCCGCGAACAGATCGGCGCCTGGCTGATGCGCTATTGGGACATGCCGGACGAATTGTGCACCGCCCTGCGCTTCCAGCACGACCCGACGTACGACGGGCAATACGCCGAGTATCCGAACCTGGTGTGCCTGGCGGTGCGCCTTTTGCGCAGCCGGGGGATTGGCTCCGGGCCGGATGAATCCATTCCGGACGCATTGCTTGAGCGCCTGGGCTTGAGCCGCGAGAAGGCGGAGGATGTGGTCGGTAAAGTGCTGGATGCCGAAGTGCTGTTGCGCGAATTGGCTTCGCAGTTCAGCCAGGGGTAAATCTGGCGCTTGTTACACCGCTATCGCAGGCAAGCCAGCTCCCACAGTGACCGCGTTCCAACGTTGAAATAGGGTCAACTGTGGGAGCTGGCTTGCCTGCGATGAATTCAACTCGGTCTACCTGACCGCCTACTTCTTTTTCTTCGGCTTCAAATACTTGGTCAGCCCCTGGAACCAGATCACCAGTGCCGGGTTGCCCTTGATCTGGATCGACTTGTCCTGAATCCCCGTCATGAACGCCAGTTGCTTGTTCTTCGCCTGCATCGTGGCGAAGCCGTAGGCGGCATCCTTGAAGGCAATGGCGAAGGCCGGCGCCGGGTGGACACCTGAGCGGCTGGTGATGCGCTGGTCTTTGACGATGAAGTGACGGGCAACCTTGCCGTCGAGGGTCTGCAGCTGGAAGGCCAGGTCTTTGTCACCCAGTTGCTGCTGGAAGGCGGGGTTGGTGCGGCTGGCTTTGCCCATCATCAGGCCCAGCACCCACAGGAGAAGACGAAATTTCATGCACACGGCCTCGGTGTATTTATTGGAGTGGCCGCAGCAGTGTAACGATTTGCAAAAAGAACGCCACCGATCTCGCGCTTTAGGCGCAGATCGGTTGGCGTTTAACGCTTATAGCAACAAGTACTTAAACGTTAGGACATGGCACTGGCGCCCAATCGGCCAGGTTTGGATTGCGGCAGGTTGCTTCGATCTGGGTCTTGCCCGCACTGGCGACCTGCTTGCTTTCAGCTTGCTTGGCCTGCACGGTCTGGATGCTACGTTCGGTGGTTACCGCTTCTTTCGGCACTGTCGGCAGCACCGGCTTCTTGGCTGGCTTGACGGCTTTCTTGCCCTTGGCCGGAGCGGCCACTGGCGTGGTATCGGCGGTGGCCACGGTCACCACATCGCTGCGCTGTACGCCGACCTGTTGCAGGTCTTTCTCGTACGCCTGGGTGTAGTTGTTCAGGTCTTCGCTGGCCTTGCCGTTGACCGTCACGATCAGGTCATTGGATTCCTTCAGGCCCGCGACGATTTCCGCCAGGCGCTTGCGGCCTTCGGTGTCGTTGACGGTCTTGGCCTTGCGATCAGCCACCAGCTTGGTGAATGCGCTCTGGTAGCACTGCTGCGAGGCCTTGGCATAGGCGGTGCTGCGGTCGATGTCCGAGGCGCTTTTGTTGAAGTCGGTGGAGTAGGACGCGATGCGCTGGTTGTCATCGGTGATCTGTTTCTGGCGCTCGGTGTAGTAACCCGCCGCACCGCCAGCCAGGGCGCCGCCTGCGGCACCGATCGCGGCATTGCGGCCACGGCTGTCCTTGTCGCCGGTCAGCGCGCCCAGCAGGGCACCGCCGGCCGCGCCGATCGCGGCACCGGTGACGACCGATTTGGTCATGTCCGAATCGGTGGCGCGCAGGTGCTGCACCGGCTCGTAGCAGTTGGGGTAGTACTCGACCTTGGTGTTCGACGCCACCTTGGATGCAGGCGACGTAGCGCAACCAGTCAACACGGTACTGAAACCAGCTGCGATCAGCAGCAGGTGACGCTTGGAAACCGCCTTACGGGAAAAAAGCATAGATGTGATCTCTGTTAAGTTTGACTTGCCCAGCACGGCCCACCGCCGCCTGAGTCCCTTCCAAGCTCGCTAGACAGCCAACGATCAAGACCGCTGACCGCTCGCTGCGAGCAATTCCTTCAAGATCGTTGCCGGGTCGGCCCGCTGTTGCTTGCGGTAGTTGCCGACATGGCGAACGAACAGTGTCGCGCGCGTCACCAGGCTCTTGCCGAGCACTGGCTTGCGATCCAACTCTTCCTTGATCCGTTGAAACTGCGCCTGGATCACCGCATCGGTGTAGCGCGTGCCGGTGGCCAGGTTGTCGATGTAAATCGCCACCGCGCCGTCCAACGCGCTGCGTCCATTGGTAATGGCCATGTCAAACAGCTGCGCGCTGGCCTCGTCCTTGCTGTCCACCGCCTGCTGGCGACTCTTCTGCAGGTTGGCCAGGCGGATGTTGTAGTTGCTGATGGTCTCGGCCACCAACGCCGCCGACTGGATCAAATTGCCCGCGGCTTCTTCGCGTTGCTGGGCGATCAGCGACACGTTGCGCTTGAGCTCTTCGTTGACCAGGCCCAGCTCGGCTTGAAGCTTGGGATCGACACTGGCGGCGATGATGCTGTCCAGGCGCTTGGTCGGGTCCTGGGCGTCGTCGATGGCATCGGTCAGCGCGGCCAGGCGGCCTTCCTTCTGCCATTGGGCAAACAATTCCTTGTAGCGCGAGCGCGGCGCCGACAACGCGCCAATCGCCACGCGAAAGCCGGTGGTCTCGTTGCTTTGCTCGGTGCCATCAGCGGCAAACAACGGATATTCGCGGCGCATGCCGGTGAACAACGTGCCCTCGCCTTCCAGGTAGTTGCCGCCCTTGACCACAAAGCCGCCGTAGGTGCCCTGGCGGCGGCCAGCGTGTACCAGCTGGAAGGATTCCTGGACCATTTCCGCGGCGTTGCCGATCACGTCGAACATGCCGATGGGGTTGGGCAACTTGGTACCGATGGGCATCAACCGCGCCGCCTGGCCGGTGCCGCCGGCCACTTGGTTGAACACCGCGTAATCGGCCAGCGGACCATCGCTTTCACTGCCCTCGGCGCGCCGTGGATACAGACGGCCTTCGAGGTCCTGGCGGCTCACCGCCTGGCCGCCGCGTGCGGCGTACTCCCACTCCACTTCGGTGGGCAGGCGCACAAAACCCAGGCCGCCGTCTTCGGCCGACGCACCGCGCCCGCTTACCGGCAGCAGTTCGCGGTGGTATTTCATCAGCCAGGCGCTGTACACCGCCGAGAAACGCTCGGCTTCAAAGCGCGACAGTTTCACCTTGGGCAAACGCCCGGCCATGCCGCTGGGCGCCTCACATGCGGGAGCCGGTTCTCCGCTGGCCAGGGATTGCGCCTGGGCCATAACCTGGGCGTACTGGCGAGCAGTCACTTCGTATTTGCCGATAAAGTACAGCATGGGCTTGAGCGGGGTCTTGGCGTCGGTCTTCGGCATCTGCGGCGCGATGACCTTGCTCCAGTCCTTGGGCAAGTCCTTGAGGGTGAACTGGCCGTTGATGAAGTCGCGCCGGTAGCCGGAAATAAACGACTGCTGATAACCCGCCTCGCCTTCGGCAAAGGGGTAGCCCAGGTTGATTTCACGGTCATCCAGGGTGCCCTGGGCCAGGATGTAGGCGTAGCGGAATACCATGTTACCTTCGCAGGGCAGCGGCAGGCTCACGTCGTCCGGCAACGGCTTGGGGTTGTCGAGCTTGTCACTTGCCTCATCGGCCCAGGCCAGCGAGGCCAGGCTCAGCGCCACGCAGGCGCCCAGTAATTTATACATCTCTGATTCCTTCAGAAGCCTGGATACGTGCCACCCGCCAACCACCACAGGCGGCCGCCACGGCACTGACACCGAGCACCGCCACCAGGGCCAGGCCATAATGGCGCGCCAACAGGTGGCTGGCGTACTCGCCCGGCACCTGCACAAAAAGCTTGTTCAACGCCGCCTCAGCCAGGCCATACAGCCCAACGCTGAGCACAGCGGCAAAACCCGCGCTGTATAGCGCTTGCAGCAGCACAAACAGCAACAAGGCGGCGGTGGAAAACCCCAGCAGGCGCAACACCGAGAGTTCACGGTGCTTACGCGCCACCGCCGCCAGGGTGCCCGCGAAAATCGCCGCAAACGCCCCGGCCAACGCCAACCCGGCGATGATCCAGAACACAATCGACAGGTTGCGGCTCAACGATTGCACTTGAGCGATGGTGTGCGCCTGGGTTGAAACCAACAGGTTCTGCCCGGCGAAATACACCCGCAACGGTTCCACATCACTGAGGCTGCGCGCGTACAGGCGAAACGCCGGGTAGATACGCTGTTCGCTCACGCTCGCCGCCTCACCGGCCCAACCCAACGCCGGCACCGCACGGCCATCGCGATAATCTTCCGCTGCCTCCAACAACGCCAGATCGGCAAACAGGCCCTCGCGAGCGAAGGCCTCCAGCGGCAACACCGCCAGCACCTGCAACCGCGTGCGCTGGGCCTCGACGCGCCCCGCCACTTGCCGCGCAAAGCTGGTTTCCAGCCAGTCACCGGGCCTTGCCGCGAGCTTTTCGGCGGCGGTATGGCTGAGCACGATCTGGTCCAGGCCGTGGGGCATCGGCAAGCCTGCCAACAACGGGTCGCCTGCGGCAGTCGGCAGCATTTCCAGGGTCAGGGTGCCCACCTGCGCCGTGGCGGCAATTTGCCGTGTGCGCGGCACAGCAAACGCCACCTCGCTGCGCTCACCCAATTGCGCGATAAACGCCGCGCTGAATCGACCACCGCCCAATGGGATGATTTCACGGCTGGCGGGGTCGGTCTCCAAGCGTTCGGTCAAACTGCTAACCAGTCCAAATTTCAGCCCGAATAACACCAGCAATGGCGCGATAACCGCCACCAATGCCAACACCGAACAGGCCGACAACCACCCATCGTTGCGGTAGTCCTGCCACGCAAGCGAAGCAACCAGGCCGATGCGCATCAGCACGCCTCCCCGAGGGTTGCGGTGATACCGCCGTCTGGATCGCGCTGGCAACTGATACGCCGCACCTGCAAGCCACTGGCGCGGGCCAGCGGTTCATCATGGGTGGCGATCACACAGGCCGTACGGTGTTCGCGGGCCTGGGCCAGCAGCGCCTGCATCACGCGCTCGGCGTTGAGCGGGTCCAGGGACGCCGTCGGCTCATCAGCCAGCACCAGTTGCGGCCCATGGGCCAGGGCCCGTGCACAGCTGACCCGCTGGCGTTGGCCCACCGACAACGCCGCCGGGCGCTTGGCCAACTGATCGCTGATCTGCAACTGCTCAGCCAGGCGCGCCACGCGGCCGTCATCCTGCAAGCCCAGCAGTTGGCGCGACAGCGCGATATTGCCGCGCACGTCCAGAAACCCCAGCAACCCCCCGGTCTGCGGCACATAGCCCAAGTGCTGGCTGCGTAACGCGGCCAGCGCCGATTGCCGGTCGGCACGCCACAGCGCGCCGACGTCGTGTTGGTTGAATGCAAACTGCCCCACCTGATCCGGCGCCAACACCAGCGCCAGCAGGTCGAGCAAGGTGCTCTTGCCGCAACCACTGGGGCCGACAATTGCCAGTTGTTCACCCGCGCCCAGCTGCAACGCAGGGATCACCAGGCTGTAGCGCCGGCTACCGACGCCCCGGCTCTTGTGCACCGCGCTCAGGTTCAACATTACGGCAGCGTCGACAGCGGCACGCGATACAACGCATCGCCCGGTTCGGCATCGCCGAAACGGACCCAGTTGGCCACGTCGTTATGGAAGGTTTCATACAGACGGATTTTCGAATCCAGCTCGTCGATAAAGTCTTCCTGCTCGGCCACGCTCAATGACAACCACAGGTCCTGGGTCATGTTCAGCGACTTGCTGCGGTACGGCAGGCCCTCCAGGTATTCACCGAGCAGGCCGCCGTCAGCCAGGTTGCCGCCCTTGCGCAGGGCCTGCGGGTCGCGGCTCATATAGGCCGAGGCGCTGGCGATTTCCTGGAAGAAATCCTTGGGCGAGCTTTGGGTCTTGCGCGCCGCATCCACGATCAACTTCAACGATTGTTGCAGGTCGTTGAGTTGCAGCTTGGTCAACATCACGCACACCTGGAACGCTGGCAGCGCCGGGTTGGTCAGGTCGCGGTCCGCCGTCCAGGCGCTGACCAGTTGCGGTGCCTGGCTCGCGGTCTTGCGCCCGAGAAAGTCCATGTGCATGGCATAGCCGACGGCGGCGGACTTGTCCGCCAGGCTCGGCGCGGCACTGAGCAACGGCACGGGCTGCGGCGTGTTGCTGCGCACCTGATGCACCAGGTTGGCGAACACCGTGCCGATCTCATCGACGCGCTCACCCAGCTTGCGCACATCGCCCCCTGGCACCGGCGTGTACAGGTCGCCGATCTGCGGGTTGGCGTCGGCGGTGAGGACGCGATACTGGCTCTCGGCGCCGGCATGGGTTTTCTTGCCGGCATCGGTGCGCAGGTGCAGCGCGTAGATCTTGATCTGCTTGCCCAGCGCCGCCTGGCGCACTTCCGCTTCGTTCATCTGGGTGGCGGCGAACGGGTCGTTCTTGCGCAGCGCGCCGGCATCGGAGACCAGCAGGATGATGCGCCCGCCGTAGCCGGACCAATCCATGCCGTCCACTGCCTGCATCACCCCGGCAAACGCATCTTCGTTGAACGAGTGGCTGGACACCGTCGACGCTTTGACCTGGCGCGCCATATCCAGAAAGCGCTGCGGGTCGCGGCCTTGGTCGAGGCTGATCAGGGTCTTGGCGACATACTCAAGGCCCGGCGTTTTCTGGATGCTGCTGCGAAAGCCGACCATGCCGAAGCTGACGCTGTCCAACTCGCCACGCTCAGCAATGCGGGTTTGCAGCTCATGCACCACGTCGCGAATCTGGTCGATGTAAGGCTGCATCGACACGGTGGTGTCCACCACCAGCACCACCGCCGTGCGGAACGCGTCGGCATTGGCGCTGAGCGTCGGGCTGGCGGGTCTGGCAGCGGCGCGGCTGCCTGGGTCGATGGAGGCCACGTTGAGCAACTGCACCGGCTGGCCGTTGTCGTCGAAGCTCTCCTTGGAATCGAAGATCGGCAACAGGTAGAACTGGTTCTGCGGCACCGCGCTGGCGGTGGGTTCCAGGGCCAGGACTTGCTGGTTGTCTTCACGGTTGTTCTGCGCCTTGGCCAAGGCGCTTTTCGCTGCGGCAGGGTCGGCCAGCAGTTTTTCCACCTCACCGGGCTGGCGCAGGAACATCACGGGAGCCCGGCCGGAGCGCTCGGTGAACTTGAGCACCAGGCTTTGTTTCCAGTCGCTGACCTGGGAGGCTGGCAGCCAACCGTCGCTGCGACCATCAGTGGCCGCGCCGACGCGTACCCACTGGCTGCCATCGACCTCTTTGCGCTGGTACACGTAGAGCACGGAAAACGCCGGCAGCGCTTTACCCGGCGTACTCCCGGCGTCCGCTGAAAGCTGGGCGCCGGGTTTGCTGAGTACACGCTGGAACAAGGTTTTCTTGCCTGCCATCAGCAACGGGCGCTGACCGCCATCCACTTCAGCGACAGCCAGGGGCGGCGTCACCTTGGGCACCACGGCGGCTGGCGGCTTGGCCGGTTCATCGCCGCCGCTCAACCACCAGTAGCTGGCGCCACCAATGGCCAACGCGACGGCGACTGCCACGGCGGCCAAAGCCAATACCGGCCCACGGCGCTGCTCGGACGGGGCATTGTGCTGCGTCGGCGTCACCACCGGTTGACGCACTATTGGCTGCGGCTGCGGTTTATCCGTCGGAATGTCGATGGTGACAGGGGTCATACCCGCCAGATCAAAGCTCAATGGAATCGGCAGCGGCCGCACCAGCGTGGCATCCGATTCATCAGCCGGCAGTTGATCCAGCGCCAACAACAACGCTGCCGCATCCGGATAACGTTCCGCCGGGTCCTTGGCCAACAACTTGCGCAGCACGCCCTGATAGCGCCCATGGTGCACAGGCAATTCCGGCAAGGGTTCGGTCAGGTGCGCCAGCGCCGTGGAAAGCGCATCGGTGCCGTTATAAGGCAGCTTGCCGACGAGGATTTCATACAGCACCACGCCCAGCGCGTAGAGGTCGGCGCGGCCATCGATCTCCTGGCCCCGCGCCTGCTCCGGGCTCATGTAGCTCGGCGTGCCCACGGCAAACCCGGCCTGGGTGAACTGGGTGCGATCGTCCAGCGACTTGGCAATCCCGAAGTCCGACAACACTGCCGTGCCATCGGCGCGAAACAGAATGTTCGCCGGCTTGACGTCGCGGTGCACCAGCCCTTGGGCATGGGCATAGCCCAGGGCCGAGGCAATCTGGCGGATCAGCGTCACGCCCTGCTCCGGGGTCAGCCCAGCAGCGATGCGCTCCTTGAGCGTGCCGTTGGGCAGGTATTCCATGGCCATGTAATACAGCTCACCGACGTTGCCGATGTCATGGATGGTCACCGTGTGCGGGTGCGACAAGCGCGCCAGGGTCTTGCCCTCGCGCAGGAAGCGTTCGCAGAAACTCGGGTCGGCCGCCAGCGCCGCCGCCATCACCTTCAACGCCACCTTGCGCTCCAACGAGCGCTGGGTCGCCAGGTACACGCTGGCCATGGCGCCTTCGCCAATCTCGCCTTCGATGTCATAACCTGGGATGACGATGTTCATGACGAGACCTTCACGACGAGGGTGGTGATGTTGTCCGGTGCGCCGCGATTTAGGCCCAAGTGCACCAGGCTGCGCACGATTTCATCCGGTGCGTCATGGCTGAGCACCTCGCGGATTTCGTGGTCTTCGACGGTTTTGTTGAGGCCATCGCTGCACAGCAAATAGCTGTCGCCGGGAGCGATCAACAGGTCCACCGAGGCGACGTCCAACTGGGCCTCAACGCCAATGGCGCGGGTGACGATATTGGAGCGCGGGTGGGTGCGGGCGTCGGCTTCGCTGAGCAGGCCGCTGTCTTGCAGGTCTTGCACGTAGCTGTGGTCGCGGGAAATGCTTTCCAGCACGCCGTCGCGCAAGCGGTACAGGCGGCTGTCGCCGGCCCACAGGCACACCCCGCGCAAGCCGCGCGCGGCAAACACCACCACGGTGCTGCCCATCATGGTCACGCCACGGTTGGCGGTTTCTTCGCGCACGGCCGCGTTGATGCGCAGCAGGTCATTGCGCAGCGCCGCCGAGTATTCATCCAGAGAGCGGCCCAGCGGCACATGGCGCAGGCTGTCGACGATCAAGCTGCTGACATAGTCGCCCGCCGCGTGCCCGCCCATGCCATCGGCCACCACCCACAGGCGGTTTTCCGGCAGATCCAGAAAGGCATCTTCGTTGACTTGGCGAACCATGCCCACATGGCTTTTGCTCGCGGATTCGTACGTCACGCCCATCTACACCACACCTTCTTGTCCGAGCAAAAACTGCGCAAAATCGCTGGCGGCAGGCAGGCCCTGGCACCGTAATAAACCGGGGGAGATACGCTGCGAGCCTCGCCCCCACCACAGGCTTGCGCCCTCGCATGCCTGTTCGGCCAGTGCGGTCATACGCTGGTGCGGCACGGTGGCTGCCACCCTTTGCAGGCCGGCGAAACGGCTGTCCACCGCCCGCGGCTCGCTGGCCGGCACACCCAACTCGTCGAGCCCGGCGTTGAAGCTTTCGAAGGTCGCACCGCTGTCGAGGGTGCTGAGCAACAAGGTTTCAGCCTGCTCGAACCAGGCGTCCGAACCGCCCACCAGCGACGCCGGGTTGGTGTCGTGATCCAGCAAGGTCACCACCGCCAGCGGAAAGTAACGCCCGACCCGGTCAATGCTCGGCATCACCACGCCCGCCGCCGCGTCCGGCCCGCACACGCCCGGCGCCAGCACAAAGCGCCACAACGGGCTGACCAGGTACGCATTCAGCCAGTCAGCGCCGAGGCTGTTCTGGCTGGCGAGCAAACCCGCCGCCAGCCAGCTGTCCCACGGGCCGATAAAGCTCTGCGGCAAGGCGCGGCTGACGAAGTCCCCGCGGCTGGCCAACTTGCCGTAGAAACCCAGGGCCGTCATAGCCGCTCCGGCAGGCTGAAGCCACTGAGCACGCGGCTCTTGAACGGGTTGAAGGCACTGTTGGCGCGCAACTCGTAGGCGATGCTCGCGCCATCGACTCGCAGGCGCAGGTTGAAACGATCCGGCGAGTTGCCTGCGGTGAGGTCTGATTGCTCCAGCAGACGGAACCAGGCCCACGGGCCGTCCAGAGTGATGCCGGAGCGACCACTGGCCGACGGGGGCATGATGGAAATACGCACCACGCCAATGCTGCCCGGGTTCGGCCATTGCATCGCCACCGGCCGGCTCGGGCCGTGGTCGTAGCTCAATTGCTGGCCGTCCAGGTCAAGCAGAAACTGAGTGATGGTAGGGTCCATCGACACCGGCTTGAGTTCGAAACGCACGATGGGTTGGGTGCCACCGGAGCGGAAGAACGCGTCCCGAATCGACGCCGCACGCTGGAAGGTTTGCAGCACGCCAGGAGCAATCCCCAGCTTCTGCGCCGCCCCAGGTTGCCAGCGCCAGGTCTGTGCCGATGTGTCCACATAGGGCTGCAGGTATTTGCGGAAGTAGTTGTCCATCACCCCGCCCACGCCGAAGAACTGGCCGAAGTCATCCAGGGTGGCGTCCCGCGCACTGCCCGGCGACATCGGGTAACGCCCGGCCAACGACTGGCGATACACGTTGACCACCTCACTGACCCAGGCCGCGTTCAGCTGGTTACGCACCCCGCCCATCATGCTGTTGGTGGTGGAATTGACCACCGACTTGACCATGCCCTGCACCAGCGGCGGCTGACGCTCGGCGTTCAGGCTGACCCGCGTGGCCGCAGCCGCCGCCTGGTTCTTGGCCTCACCGAGCAAGGCATCGCCGCTGGCACCGACCATGGCACTGACCTGCACATACAGTGCATTCATGTCCGACAGCAGGCCGTCGATGGCCGCCGGTTCACCTTCGTTTTTGCTGACGATGCTGTTGAGTTCGGCAAAGTGCGCGGTCACGGGATCATCCGCCGGTGCCGGTGCATTCGCCGTCGGTTGCGCCTCGCCCAGCAAACTGCCGAGGCGCTCCTTGAGCTTGTCCACGCCGCCTTCCACCGGCACGCCTTTGGCGGCCAGTTGGCGTTCTTCGGCTTGCAGGTCGGTTTCCCTGGCAACCGCCACCAGCAGCTTTTTCAGCGGCGAGGTGGGACCGGAAATCACCCGCAGCACATCGGCGGCCTGTGCCACGCTGGTGATCGGCACAAAGTCGATGTCGGCGAGCAACGCGTCCCACTGGCGCTGGTAATCCTGGAAGTACAAACGGCGCACGTCGGCGGCCAGGCTCACCACGTTCTGCTGGTCGGCCTGTTCATGGCCCAGCACCCATTGCTCTTCGGCCAGGGTGCCGGTCTGGTTCAAGCTGCTGAGCAAGAACGCCTGGCGATAGCCTTTGGCGGTAAAGAAACCACTCAACGGCTCACCCAACGGCTTGCCGCTCTTGCGGCTGAACACTAGCGCGGCATCGCGACCGGCGGCTTCGTTGAGGCGAAAGTCCGGGATACCTTCGGGCAGTTTCTGGCGCTTGACGCGGTCGTACACGCGCTGGGCTACCGGCAATTGCTGCAACTGCCGACGCAAATCGTCGATCAGCCGTGGGTCCAGGCGTGCGCTCGGCGGGTGGCGTTCGAACAGCGCCTGCAAGTGCCCGGCCAGGGCCTGACGCTGGTCGGCCGGCAGGTCGCGGGGCAGGTTGCGGTCCCAGTCCAGGGCGATCCAGGCCTTGATGAAGTCCGGGTCGTAATGCTCGGTGTCGGCGAGCATCAGGTAAGCCTTGAGGCCCTCGTAGAGAAAGTCCGAGTTACCGCCGCCGTGCAGTTGCTCTTCGATACGCGTCACCAGGCGTGGCGCGAACACGGCGATCAACAGTTTGCGGTACACGCTGGCGGACTCGGCTTCGAGCATATCGCCCTGGTACAGCCCCAGCCCTTCGGACCAGCTCGGCGAATCCCCCGCCAGGTTCTTCACCGCATTGAGCAACGGCAGCACGGCGAGCACTTCCCGCTGTGCCGGGCTCAGGTTCTGTACGGTCTGGCCCAGGGGCGCGACCTTCTGATCGACCTGGGCGATATATGCCTGGTTGGCGCGATAGCTCACCCACCACAGGCCGCTGACCACCACCACCAGCGCGACGGTGGCCGCCAGTACGCCACGGGCGATCCACTTGCGGCGCCGCTCGACTTTCGGGTTCACCCCCACCAGGCCGCGCTCGGCAAAGGCCACGGCGGTGAACAGTTTTTCGATGAAGTAACTGCGCCCGGTGCCGCTCTGGCGCGCCAGGTGCTGGCGGTCCAGGTTCATGCTCTGGGCCATGGCACCGATCAGGCGGTCAATCGGGCTGCCTTCCTGGGTGCCGCTGGTGAAGTACACGCCACGCAGCAACACGCGCTCTTCAAAGGCGTTGGGTTTGAACACGCCTTCGAGGAAGTTTTGCAGGCAATCTTTCAACGTGCCGAACTGCTGCGGGAAGCCGTAGATCAGGTCGCGTCGTGCCGGGTCGCGTTCCTGTTGCAAGCGCTCGACCAGGCGTTCGTTGAGGCGCTGCTCCAGGCCGGCGAATTCGCTTTGCAGGTGCGCCAGCGGGCTGTCGCTGTTTTTGCCGTCGTCCAGGGCAAAGGTCATGCCCCACACCTGGGCGCGCTCTTCCTTGCTCAGGTTGTCGAAGAACTCCATGAAGCCCGGCACCAGGTCGAGCTTGGTGAGCATCAGGTAGATGGGGAAACGCACGCCCAGTTGCGTATACAGCTCCTGGATGCGCAGGCGAATCGCGGCAGCATGGGCTGCGCGCTCGGCGTCGGTGCCCAGCAGCAGATCCGAGAGGCTGATGGCGATAAAGGCACCGTCGATAGGCCGGCGCGCACGCTGCTTTTTCAGCAAGTCGAGAAAGCCCAGCCAGGCGGCTTTGTCCACCGTGGAGTTGCTGTCCTGGGTGGTATAGCGGCCAGCGGTGTCGAGCAATACGGCCTGGTCGGTAAACCACCAGTCGCAGTTGCGCGTCCCCCCCACGCCCCGCACCGCACCGGCGCCCAATTGCGCCGCCAGTGGGAAATGCAGCCCGGAATTGACCAGCGCGGTCGTCTTGCCCGAGCCCGGCGGGCCGATGATCACGTACCACGGCAACTCGTAGAGGTTGCGGCGCTCATCGCCGCCCAGCTTGGCCTTTTTCAGCAGTGCCAGGGCTTCGTCCATGCGCTGGCGCAGCGTGGACAGCTCTTCGGCGGTCGCAACGCTGTTGGGGTCGACCGGGGTTTCTGCGGCCAGGCTGCGCATCACTTCGGCGGCCTGGCGACGGGCCTGGATAATGCGGAACACGCGGTAGGCCACCCACAGCGCAAACACCAGCACGATCAGCGCCCAACGGCGCCCTTCGGGCACCAGCACGTCCAGCAGCGGGCCAACAAACCAGATGATCAGGCTCAGGGCAATCAGGCCCAGCACGGGGATCACCCAGCGAATCATGAAACTGAAAAACGCCTTCACTCGACGCCCTCCGCCAATACGGTGATTTCAACCCGACGATTGCGGGCACGGCCTTCGGCAGTACTGTTGGTGGCCAACGGCTCGGTGTCGCTGCGGCCTTCGGCGCTGAAGCGTTCGGCCTGGCCGGTCTTGGCCGCGAGAATCGCCAGCACCGACTTGGCCCGGGCTTCGGACAACGCCCAGTTGGACGGGAAACGCAACGTGGCAATCGGGCGGTTGTCGCTGTGCCCGGTGACACGCACCTGGCCCTTGACCTTGCGAATGGCGTCAGCGATGCGCAGCATCAGCGGCTGGTAGTCATCGACGATGCTGGAGCTGGCCGAGGCGAACAGCTCATCGCCACGAATGGTCACGACAGAGCGGTCGACCTTGTCTTCCACCGCCACGCGGCCGGCCTTGATGTCGTCGGCCAGGAACCCGGCCAGGCGCGGGCGCTCAATCACTTTGGGCTGCGCCACCGGACGGTCGATGGCCTGCACCGGGATCTCGCCCAGGGCATGAATATTCTTGAACACCGGCTCGGCGTCCGAGGCCAGCTTCAGGCGCAGGCCGAACAGCAACGCCAACAGCAGCGCCAAGCCAATCGCCACGGCAATCCATGGCGGCATGAATTGCGCCAGGCGATCACGGGCCACGGTTACACCGCGCCAGTGCGGCGACAGCTCACGCTCGTGCTCGCCACGGGCGCTGCGTATCGCTGCGGCGGTGCGTTCACGCAAGGCTTCCAACTGGCTGCGCCCGTCGGTCATCACGCGGTAACGCCCTTCAAAACCCAGGCACATGCACAGGTACAACAGCTCCAGCAGGTACAGGCGCTCCCGTGGGCTTTGCAGACAGTGGTCAAGCAACTGGAAAACCTTTTCACCCCCCCAGGCTTCGTTGTGCACGGTGATCAGCAGGCTCTGCTTACCCCAGTCACTGGTGCTGCCCCACGGCGTGCTCAGCACCGCTTCATCCAAGGCAGTGCACAGCGCGTAACGGGCCAACAGCACTTCATTGCGTGCCACACCGGCGGCTTCGGCGCGCTCTTCGAACTGGCGCAGGTACGCCAGCAACTGCGCACGCAGGCTGGCCGGCGCGGGATGGGCAATGGTGTTGCGCAACCGCGTCAACAACGCCAGCAACGGGCCGGCGGCACTTTCCAGCGGGTTGAGGCCCTGGCTCTTGCCGGTGAGGATCGGCGCAGCCGGCATCGACAGCGGCGCAGGTTCGGCACGCGCGGGTGCAGGTTCTCGGCCACCCGGGCGCGGCATGAACTGGGTGCGGTCATCATCATTGGGATGCATCGCCAATTATCCTCGGATCGCCCAGAAGGCCAGGTTCAAGCCCGGGAACTGCCCGGCGATATGGAAGGCGAAACCGCCGGAATTATTCAGCTGCTGCCAGTGCTCGCTGCCACGGTCCAGCTCGTAGTAGGTGCTGCCAGCGTGGTAAGGCAACTGGCGTGGCGCCACCGGCAACGGCAGCAGGCCGATGCCCGGAAGTTGCAGGTTGACCATGTCGCGGATGTGCTCCACCGAGCCGACCTTGCTCTGCTGGCCGAAACGCGCACGCAGGGTTTCGCCGGGCACATCGGCGCGTACCACGAGGATGAAACTGGCGTTGTCGAGCAGGGTCTTGTCGGCCAACATCGCCACATGGATGCCGTAGGCTTTCTCCACAATGGGGATCGGCGTGGCCTTGCTGTCGATGAGCATCGACAGCGCTTCACGCAGGGCCGCCATCACCGGCATGAAGCTCAGGGCCAGGTCGTCGTGCTGGTACTGCGGGTATTCGTGTGGACGGCGGCTGGAGGTTGAGAAGGTGGAAAACTCACCGGCCAGGCTGACCAGTTCGCTGAAGAAGCGCTCCGGGTGCAACGGGCTCAACTGGCTGAAGTGCTGGATCAGCGGCTGGGCGCGGTTGACCAGTTGCAACAGCATGAAGTCGGCGATCTCAGAGGCCCCCCCGGCACCCGAGGCCACCACGCGGCCGGCCAGGGCTTCGCCACGCTGGTGCAACAGGCCCAGCAGTTCGCTGCGAAAGGCCGTCAGCGGCTTGCTTGCGGCCACGTCCAGCACGGGCGGGATGTAAGTGTCATCGAGCACCAACGCACGGTCGGCACGCTTTTCCTTGATGCGTACCAGGCCGATGGCGGCGTAGTCGCTGATGCCGTCCTGCGCCGTCAGCAGGCGCAATGCCCGCGAGCCCACCGCCACCGGTGCACGGTTTTCGAACGGGGCGTTGTCGTCGCGCACTTCACGCACCTGGCTCACGTAGCGCGCCGCTTCCAGGGCTTCACCCTCGTCCACCGTGTCACGGGCGCCGGCGCGCTTGAGCGGCAGGGCCAGGTACACCAGGCCGTCGCGCAGGTTGTCGTCGATGTTCAACGGGCTCGGCGCCAGGTCGTCCTGGGGAATATTGAACGGCGTGCCATCGGGCAGCAGGCCGCGGGCCGACACAATCGCCAGCTTGCCCTGGGCCAGCAGGCCCTGGTCGATCAGCAGTTCGGAGAACCCCCAGGCACCCGCTGACAACGGACGGCTGCGGGCATCGATCAGGTTTTCCAGGTAACGGTCATGCTGCTGGAAGTGCTGCGTTCCGATGAACATGCCTTCCGACCAGACCACGCGATTGTTCCAGGACATGGGGGCTCCGATTGCTTGTTATTGGGCTGGGCTGGATGGGGAAGCCACGACGTCGGCGCGCACGGCATGCACGTCGAGGCTGATCTGGTATTCGCTGTATTGGCGCGGCGGCACGTTGATGACCGTGCGCCATTGCGCACGGTCCAACTCGCGGTAGCCCACCAGCAAGCCGATCTGGCGCGTGGACGGGTCGAGATCGCGCTGCAGGCTCAGTTGTTGGCCGGGCTGCACCATCACTTCGTCCTGGTCCAGCAGGTCGAGGCCGAGGGTCGATTGCGCACGGTCCGCCAGGGCGAAGTAATCGGAGCGTGCAAAGGTCGCGGCGTTTTTCAATTCGAAAATGCGCACCCGCACCGGCGCGGCCTGGCCGTTGGCACCGGGGTTAAGCCCGGCAATCGCATGAAAATGCAGCTCAACGGCGGCCGTGTCAGCTTCGGCCTCGGCAGCCGCCTGGGGTTTGGCAGTGTCGTTGGCACACGCCGTCAGCAGCAGCGCGGTGGCGGCTGCGAGTAAAAACCTGGGAATCATCCTGCGTCCTCAATGACGTATTTAGCTATCCGTTTTATCCATTAGTGCGAGGCGTTTTCAGCGTCGCTGTCGTGCACTGTGTTCTTCGTAGGCCCGGCTGAATTCGCGACCGAACAGGTCCTGGAAATCGTCCTGGGCCTCGCGGGAAATGTTGCTGTAGAGCTCGGTGAACTGCTGCCAGTACTGGGCCTGGCGCGAACCGTTGAACAGACTCGAGAGGCCGCCGGGTTTGCCCATGCGCTCCTCCAATTGCGCCGGTTCAAAGCGCGTGAGCAGGTGTTTGATCGCCGCTTCTACGCCAGCCATCACGGCCAACTGGTGGGCGCGCAGGTCGTCGAAACTGTCACGTACGGCGAGGTCCGGCGCCATAAACGCCTGGTTGCCATGACGCAGCAACAGCAGTAACGCTTCATCGGCATTCGGGGCGAATTTCAACGGGTTGTTTTCGGCGGGGCGGATCATCGTCTGCTGCATGCGAAACTCGCCCTTGAGGCTGGCACGGGCGCGCAGTACGTCGATCAGGCCCTCGACCATCAGCCGGTAGCTGCGGCCGATGCTTTCCATCTGCGCGCAAGCGTCGGCTTTGTCCAGGCGCAACTGGTCCAGGCCCGCACCGCGCAGAAAGGCTTGCAGGAGGTCCGGTTGTGGCTCGGCATTGGCCACGGGGAGCGCAACAGGCTCGACCACAGGTGGCGGCGGGATGATCGGGTCTGGGGCGGGCGCAGCATTGACCACGGGCGCGGGCGCGTCGCCGAACAGGTCCCAGTCTTCGGGAATCACCGAGCCTTGCACCAATGGCTTTTCGGGCGCCGGTACGGCCACTGGGGCCGGGGGGCGAAAATCGTGTTGCTCGGACGGCACATGGTCCGCCACGGTGGGCGGCGGCACGGCGGTGGGGCTGAGGAAGTCGAACAGGTCTGGCAGGGTTTCCATGGCCGAGGCGCCCTGGAACTGCGGCGCGATCATCGGCGTGGGCGCAGGTTGGCTCGCCACGGCGCCCATCAGCGCTTCAAAGCTATTGGGTGAGTCACCGGCAAATGGCTGGCTGTCGATGGCCTGCACGTTGAAGTCGATACGCGCCTGGATTTCGTAATCGCCGATGCGGATCAATTCACCGTCTTGCAACGGCTCGCTGTTACCCCGACGCATACGAATACCCGCCTTGACCAACTCCACACCATTGGTGCTGTTATCGGTCAAATAATAACGGCCATCTTTGTATTGAATAACGCAATGTTGCGAAGAGACGAGACGCTCAGGGTCGGGCAATACCCAGTCATTGTCAGAACTGCGGCCAATAGCCATCACGCCCTGATCCATGGACTTTTCGGGGCATTGCCCAGGTGTGATCTTGTGATAACTAGTGATAGTCAAACACAGCGACATCTTGCCTCCTTGCTGATACATCGCGCGCAGTCTACCCAGGAGGCAGCACCGCCCTGGAGAGTCCCGTCCTGTCGTACAAACGACCGCCAAAATCTGCTTTTACCAGCATGATCGCTGATCTTAACTGGCTTCCATGACAAAAATCCGCTCTGGGCGCGCCTTTCGACTCGCCAGTCGCGCAGGTTGTTAAACACCGCACATCTGTCACAGAGGGCGAATAGCTTACCTTGACAAGCCATAAGTACTACACCAAAAATGCACAACTTCTTGAACATCAGTGATGGCGCAGTAGTGGCACGCTGAGTATATGACCAAGAAAACATGCAAAGTTCATTACGCAACTAATGCATGCGTTGCCCGCCATCCAGCGGGCCGATAAGGAGATCGAATTCAGTGGATGTGCCGTTGCTGCTCACCGCCGTTTCCGCGACGTCGCCCTGTGGCGAGGACATGGAATATGACGCGCAATTTCTGCAATTGGAACGTGATGCCAAGGGCCAACCCGAACGCAGCATGGGCGACTCGATCCTGCCCGCTGAGCCGCCCGAGTGGCGCAGCATCCAGCAGCAAAGCCTCGACCTGTTGCAGCGCAGCAAAGACCTGCGCATCACCCACTTTCTGCTGCAAAGCACCCTCGCCCTCCAGGGTGTGGCCGGGCTGGCCGAAGTCCTCACGCTGATCGACGCCTTGCTGCGCCAATACTGGGCCGAGCTGCACCCGCGCCTGGATGCCGACGATGACAACGACCCCACCGTGCGCATCAATGCCCTTACCGGCCTGACCTGCGAGACCAATATTCGTCTGCTGCGCGAAAGCATCCTGACGCGCTCGCGCACCTTCGGGCCCGTGACCCTGCGCGCAGCGCTCAACGCCAGCGGCCTGCAGAGTTTTGCCGATGAGCAGTTGGGCAACCAGCAACTCAACGCCGCGTTCCTGGACAGCGACCCCGAACAACTGCAAGCCACCCGTGACGCCTTGAGCGCGGCGCGTGCGGCGTGCGAGGCCATTGAGCAACAGGTCAATGACCAAGTCGGTTCCGCCCAGGGCGTGGACCTCAGCGCCTTGAAGCAGCCGCTCAAACAGGCCCTGCAACTACTCAACCAAGCGGTGCCAGGCACCGACAGCAGCAGCGATCCCGAGGCCGTCAGTGAAGACAATGCCCCCTCGGTCGATAACGCCGCCGCGCCCGCAGCTCCTCGCCCTTCTGGCGACATCGCCACCCGCGACGATGTGCTGCGCAGCCTCGACAAAATCCTCGCGTACTACACCCGCCACGAGCCTTCGAGCCCGCTGCCGGTGCTGTTGAACCGAGCCAAGAATCTGGTACATGCCGACTTTGCGGCCATCGTGCGCAATCTGATTCCCGATGGCATGTCCCAATTTGAAAACCTGCGCGGCCCCGAAAGCGAGTAAGCCGCCGGACCGTGCAGTAACAACACCGTCGCTCAAGCGACCAGGAGCAGCAACGTGGCGAAGCAAAGTTCTCAGAAATTCATCGCGCGCAACCGTGCGCCTCGAGTGCAGATCGAGTACGACGTCGAGCTTTACGGCGCCGAGAAAAAGGTCCAGCTGCCCTTCGTGATGGGCGTGATGGCCGACCTCGCCGGCAAGCCTGCCGAGCCGCTGGCACCCGTGGCCGACCGCAAGTTCCTTGAGGTGGACGTCGACAACTTCGACTCACGCCTCAAGGCCATGCAGCCACGCGTCGCGTTCCACGTACCCAATGAGCTGACAGGCGAAGGCAACCTGAGCCTGGACATCACCTTCGAAAGCATGGACGACTTCAGCCCGGCCGCCGTGGCCCGCAAGGTCGACTCCCTGAATCAGCTGCTCGAAGCCCGCACCCAATTGGCCAACCTGCTGACCTACATGGACGGCAAGACTGGCGCTGAAGAAATCATCATGAAGGCGATCAAGGACCCGGCATTGCTTCAGGCACTTGCCAGCGCGCCCAAGCCTGCAGGGGAGCAGTAATCATGACGGACAATACCGCCCGCGAAGGCAGCCAGATCCTGGGTACCACCGAAGAAGCCAGCGAGTTCGCGAACCTGCTGCTGCAAGAATTCAAACCCAAGACCGAGCGTGCCCGCGAAGCCGTTGAAACCGCGGTGCGCACCCTGGCTGAACAGGCCCTGGCGCAAACCGACCTGGTGTCCAACGACGCGATCAAGTCGATCGAATCGATCATCGCCGCCATCGACGCCAAGCTCACCGCCCAGGTCAACCAGATCATCCACCACCAGGATTTCCAACAACTGGAAAGCGCCTGGCGTGGCCTGCATTACCTGGTCAATAACACCGAGAGCGATGAGCAACTGAAGATTCGCGTGCTCAACATCTCCAAGCCAGACCTGCACAAGACCCTGAAGAAATTCAAGGGCACCGCGTGGGACCAGAGCCCGATCTTCAAGAAGATGTACGAAGAAGAATACGGCCAGTTCGGTGGCGAACCTTACGGCTGCCTGGTGGGTGACTACTACTTCGACCAGTCGCCGCCCGACGTGGAACTGCTGGGCGAGCTGTCAAAAGTCTGCGCCGCCATGCACTCGCCTTTCATCGCTGCGGCCTCGCCGACCGTGATGGGCATGGGTTCGTGGCAGGAACTGTCGAACCCACGCGACCTGACCAAGATCTTCACCACCCCGGAATACGCCGGCTGGCGCTCGCTGCGTGAATCGGAAGATTCGCGCTACATCGGCCTGACCATGCCGCGCTTCCTGGCACGCCTGCCGTACGGCGCCAAGACCGACCCGGTAGAAGCCTTCGCCTTCGAAGAAAACACCGACGGCGCCGACAGCTCCAAGTACACCTGGGCCAACGCCGCCTACGCCATGGCAGTGAACATCAACCGTTCGTTCAAGCACTACGGCTGGTGCTCGCGCATCCGCGGTATCGAGTCTGGTGGTGAAGTGGAAAACCTGCCGGCCCACACGTTCCCTACCGATGACGGTGGCGTGGACATGAAGTGCCCGACCGAAATCGCCATCAGTGACCGCCGTGAAGCGGAACTGGCGAAGAACGGTTTCATGCCGCTGCTGCACAAGAAAAACACCGACTTCGCCGCGTTCATTGGCGCCCAGTCGCTGCAAAAGCCTGCCGAATACGACGACCCGGACGCCACCGCCAACGCCAACCTGGCCGCACGCCTGCCGTACCTGTTCGCCACCTGCCGTTTCGCCCACTACTTGAAATGCATCGTGCGCGACAAGGTCGGCTCCTTCAAAGAGAAGGACGAAATGCAGCGCTGGTTGCAGGACTGGATCCTCAACTACGTCGACGGCGACCCGGCGCACTCCACCGAAACCACCAAGGCCCAGCACCCGTTGGCGGCGGCCGAAGTGATCGTGGAAGAAGTCGAAGGCAACCCGGGGTATTACAACTCCAAGTTCTACCTGCGCCCGCACTATCAGCTTGAAGGGCTGACGGTGTCGTTGCGCCTGGTATCGAAACTGCCTTCGGCAAAAAGCGCATAAGTAACGATTGAGCTAGCTCGTTCCCACGCTCCGCGTGGGAATGCCGCCCGGGACGCTCTGCGTCCCGGTGACGCGTAGCGTCACAGGATGCGTTACCACGCAGAGCGTGGGAACGATCACCCAATCAAGTGGCATGGGCCACACAGGGAGAAAACATGGCTGTTGATATTTTCATCAAGATCGGCGACATCAAGGGCGAGTCCATGGACAAGGCCCACAAGGACGAAATCGATGTGTTGAACTGGAGCTGGGGCATGTCCCAGTCCGGCAACATGCACGTCGGCGGTGGCGGTGGCGCGGGCAAGGTGAATATCCAGGACCTGTCGCTGACCAAGTACGTCGACAAGGCTTCGCCCAACCTGATGATGCACTGCGCCAGCGGCAAGCACATCGACAAGGTCAAGCTGACCGTGCGCAAGGCCGGTGGCGAGAGCCAGGTCGAGTACATGGTGATCAACCTGGAAGAAGTGCTGGTCACCTCCTTGAGCACCGGCGGTTCGGGCAGCGATGATCGCCTGACCGAAAACGTCACCCTGAACTTCGCCCAAGTGATGGTCGACTACCAGCCGCAGAAAGCCGACGGCACCAAAGACGGCGGCGCCATCAAGTTTGGCTGGAACATCCGCTCCAACACCAAACGCTGATAGCCCTTGTGGCCGTGGCCCGGTGCCACGGCCATTGTGTCCCTCTCGCAACCCGTCCGTGGAGCTGCTTTGGTGGTAACTGAAATCGCTTCCCGCGACCGTCTGCAACCGTCCCTGCTGGACCGGTTGACCGACGACGACCCGACCAACCCCAAGGAAAGCGCCGACAAACGCGTGCTGTCCCTGACCCAATTGAAGGCCTCGGTGCTGCGTGACCTGGCGTGGTTGCTTAACACCACCTCGTTACTCGATACCGATGCCACGCTGCACACCCCGGCCGGCACTTCGGTGGTCAATTACGGCCTGCCAGCACTGGCGGGCAACAGCGCGTCGAGCGTCGATATCAAAGCCCTAGAAGCCTTGATTTACCAGGCCATCGCCACTTTCGAGCCGCGTATTTTGCGCCACACATTGCGGGTCAAGGCGCGCATGGGCCATGGCGAGATGAATCACAACGCCCTGAGTTTCGAGATTGAAGGCGACCTGTGGGCACAGCCGGTGCCGTTGCGTTTGCTGTTGCAGACCGACGTGGACCTGGAGTCCGGCCATGTGCGCGTGCTCAATGCCGACCAGCGGAGACGCCCATGAATCCGCGCCTGCTGGAGCTGTACAACCAGGAACTGCACCACGTGCGCGAAAGCGCCGCCGAGTTCGCCAAGGAATACCCGAAGATCGCCAGTCGGCTGACCCTGTCCGGCATGGACTGCGCCGACCCGTACGTCGAACGTTTGCTTGAAGGCTTCGCCTATCTCACCGCCCGCGTGCAGCTCAAGCTCGACGCCGAGTACCCGACCTTCACCCACAACTTGCTGGAAATCGCCTACCCGCACTACCTGGCACCGACGCCGTCGATGACCGTAGTGCAATTGCAGACCGACCCCGATGAAGGCTCCCTGGCCGGCGGTTTCCCGCTGCCCCGGGACACGGTGCTGCGTGCCGCCCTGGGCCGTGAAACCCAGACCTGCTGCGAGTACCGCACCGCGCACCCGGTGACGCTGTGGCCGTTGCAGGTCAGCAACGCCGAATATTTCGGCAACCCCGCCGCCGTGCTCGGACGCCTGGCCGCCAGCGAACCGAAAGCCAAGGCGGGCCTGCGCCTGACCCTGCGCACCGGTGCCGAGCTGCCGTTCAACAGCCTCGACCTGGATACCTTGCCGCTGTACCTGAGCGGCGCTGATGAACAACCGTTTCGCCTCTACGAACAACTGCTGGGCAATGCCTGCGCGGTGTTTGCGCGTCAGCCCGGTGGCGATTGGGTCGAGCGCCTGCCCCAGGGCGCGTTGCGCTCGCGGGGGTTCGGTGATGCCGATGCGGCCATGCCGGTGGTGGCACGGGCGTTCCAGGGCTATCGCCTGTTGCAGGAGTACTTCGCCCTGCCCCATCGCTTCCTGTTCGTTGAGTTCGCCGAGTTGAGACGCGCGGTCAAGCGGTGTGACGGCCAGGAGCTGGAACTGATCGTGTTGTTCGACCGCCACGAACCGAGCCTGGAAGGCAGTGTCGGCGCGGCGCAGTTCTTGCCGTTCTGCACGCCCGCCATCAACCTGTTCCCCAAGCGCGTGGACCGCATCCACTTGTCCGACCGGGTCAATGAACACCATGTGATCGCCGACCGTACGCGGCCGATGGATTTCGAGATTCACTCCTTGAGCGGCATTACCGGCCATGGCACCGGACCGGAGCAGCCGTTCTTGCCGTTCTACGCAGTGCGCGATCCGTCGCGCTATGGCCGCGACCAGGCGTATTACAGCGTGCGCCGCGAGCCACGGGTGCTGTCCAGCGACCAACGCCGCAATGGCCCACGCTCCACTTATGTGGGCAGTGAAACCTTCGTCAGCCTGGTGGACAGCCGCCAGGCGCCGTATCGCCATGACCTGCGCCAACTTGGCGTGACGGCGCTGTGCACCAACCGGGACCTGCCGCTGTTCATGAGCGTGGGCAACGGCAAGACCGACTTCACCCTGGCCGACAGCGCGCCGGTACTGGCCGTGCGATGCGTCGCCGGGCCAAGCCGCCCGCGTGCCAGCCACGCACATGACGCCAAGGCCTGGCGCCTGATCAGCCAGTTGTCGCTCAACTACCTCTCCTTGAGCGAACAGGGCCAGGGCGCCGGCGCCTTGCGCGAATTGCTGCGCCTGTACGGCGACAGCAATGACGCCGCCCTGCAATTGCAGATCGAAGGCCTGCGCGAAGTCAGCAGCAAGGCGGTGACCCGACGCCTGCCGATGCCTGGCCCGATTGTGTTTGGCCGCGGCCTGGAAATCACCCTGGAGTTCGATGAAAACGCGTTTCGCGGCACCGGCGTGTTCCTGCTCGGTGCAGTGCTGGAGCGCTTCCTGGCACGCTACGTGTCGATCAACAGCTTTACCGAGACGGTGATCCGTACCACCGAACGCGGCGAGATCATGCGATGGAAAGCCAAGCCCGGACGGCGTCCGACCCTGTGAGAACCCTGGACGCGATGCACCAGGAGCCCTGGGAATATGACTTCTTCCAGGCATTGCGGCGCATCGAGTGCGAAACGCCCGAGCTGCCACGCCTGGGCCATTCCCTGCGCCTGGCCGATGATCCGCTGCGCCTGGGGCAGCAGGCCGATTGCACCTTCGCACCCGCCACCCTCGCCTCGGTCGACCCCGGTGGCGACGGCAAGCCGGCGCGGTTGGAGCAGTTCTTCTTCGGCCTCGGCGGCCCCAACGGGCCGCTGCCGCTGCACATCACCGAGTACGTGCGCGAGCGCCAACGCAACAACGCCGACAGCACCAGCAAGCAGTTCCTGGATGTGTTCCACCATCGCTTGTTGACCCTGTTCTATCGGGCCTGGGCCGAGGCGCGGCCAACGGTCAGCCATGACCGCCCGGACGATGACTACTGGTCCGCCCGCCTCGCCGCCCTGAGTGGCCGCGGGATGCCGAGCCTGCTCAATCAAGGGCTGATCCCCGATACCGCGAAGCTGCATTACAGCGGCCATCTGTCGGCGCAAACCCGTTACCCGGATGGCTTGAAAGCGATCCTGGGCGAGTACTTCGGCCTGCCGGTAGAGATCGAGGAATACGTCGGCCAATGGCTGGAACTGCCCGAGCGCAGCCGCGTGGGGGTCAACGCCAACCAGTTGGGCGTGGACTTCTGCCTGGGCAGCCACGTGTGGGACCGCCAGCACAAATTCCGCATCCGCCTGGGCCCGCTCACGCTGGATGACTACATGGGCATGCTGCCCGGCCAACAGCCGTTCAACGAGCTGGTGGCGTGGGTGGCCGAGTACCTGGGCCATGAATTGGACTGGGACTTGAACCTGGTTTTGCAACAACCCGAAGTACCGGCGCTGCAACTCAACGGCCAGTTCCGCCTGGGCTTCAACACCTGGCTCGGCCAACCTGCGCATGACGCCAACGACCTAATCCTGGCCCGGCATTACGCCGACCACGCCACCACCTCAAGGAATCCAGAGCATGGGTGAAATCAGTCGCGCCGCACTGTTCGGCAAACTCAACAGCGTGGCCTACAAAGCCATCGAAGCCGCCACCGTGTTCTGCAAATTACGGGGCAATCCGTATGTGGAACTGGCCCACTGGTTTCACCAGTTGTTGCAACTGCAGGACTCCGACCTGCACCGCATCATCCGCCAGTTCAACGTGGAGCCGGCGCGCCTGGCCCGCGACCTCACCGAAGCCCTGGACCGCCTGCCGCGCGGCTCCACGTCGATCACCGACCTGTCCTCCCATGTGGAAGAGGCCGTAGAACGCGGCTGGGTGTATGGCAGCCTGATGTTTGGCGAAAGCCAGGTGCGCACCGGTTATCTGGTGCTGGGCATCTTGAAGACACCGAGCCTGCGCCATGCGCTGCTGGGCCTGTCCGGCGAGTTCGACAAGATCAAGGCCGAGGCCTTGAGCGAGCGCTTTGACGAATACGTCGGTGACTCGCCGGAAAATGCCTTGAGCGCCAGCGACGGTTTCAATGCCGGTGTGCCAGGCGAGGCCAGCGGTGCCATGGCGCCCAGCGCGATGGGCAAGCAGGAAGCGCTCAAGCGTTTCACTGTGGACCTGACCGAACAGGCCCGCAGCGGCAAGCTCGACCCAATCGTGGGCCGTGACGAGGAGATCCGACAACTGGTGGACATCCTCATGCGTCGGCGCCAGAACAACCCGATCCTTACCGGTGAAGCCGGGGTGGGCAAGACCGCCGTGGTCGAAGGTTTCGCCCTGCGTATCGTCGCCGGTGACGTGCCGCCTGCGCTCAAGGACGTGGAGCTGCGCAGCCTCGACGTGGGCCTGTTGCAAGCCGGCGCCAGCATGAAAGGCGAGTTCGAACAGCGCCTGCGCCAGGTCATCGAAGACGTGCAGGCCTCGCCCAAGCCGATCATCCTGTTTATCGACGAAGCCCATACCCTGGTGGGTGCCGGTGGCGCTGCCGGCACCGGTGACGCAGCCAACCTGCTCAAGCCTGCCCTGGCCCGTGGCACCTTGCGTACCGTGGCTGCCACCACCTGGGCCGAGTACAAAAAGCACATCGAGAAAGACCCGGCCCTGACCCGCCGCTTCCAAGTGGTGCAGGTTGCCGAACCGTCGGAAGACAAGGCCCTGCTGATGATGCGCGGCGTGGCTTCCACCATGGAAAAACACCATCAGGTGCAGATCCTCGACGAAGCTCTTGAAGCCTCAGTGAAGCTCTCCCACCGCTATATTCCGGCGCGCCAGTTGCCGGACAAGTCCGTAAGCCTGCTGGACACCGCCTGCGCCCGCGTCGCTATCAGCTTGCACGCGGTACCAGCAGAAGTGGACGACAGCCGTCGGCGTATCGAGGCCCTGGAAACCGAGTTGCAAATCATCGCCCGTGAGCATGCGATCGGCATTGCCATTGGTACGCGTCAAACCAATAGCGAAGCGCTGCTGACCGCCGAGCGTGAGCGTCTGGCCACGCTGGAAAGCCGCTGGGCTGAAGAAAAAGCCTTGGTAGATGAATTGCTCGCCACCCGCGCAACCCTGCGCGAAAAAGCCGGTGTGGTGGACAGCGGCAACGATGCGTTGCGTGCGCAATTGGTCGACCTGCAACAGCGCCTCACCGCCCTGCAAGGCGAAGCCCCGTTGATCCTGCCGACCGTGGATTACCAGGCCGTGGCCTCGGTGGTCGCCGACTGGACCGGCATCCCGGTGGGCCGCATGGCGCGCAATGAGCTGGAAACTGTGCTCAACCTCGACCAGCACCTGAAGAAACGCATCATCGGCCAGGACCATGCCCTGCAGATGATCGCCAAGCGCATCCAGACCTCCCGCGCCGGCCTCGACAACCCGAGCAAGCCGATTGGCGTGTTCATGCTGGCCGGCACCTCGGGTGTGGGCAAGACCGAAACCGCCCTGGCCCTGGCCGAAGCCATGTATGGCGGTGAGCAGAACGTCATCACCATCAACATGAGCGAGTTCCAGGAAGCCCACACCGTGTCCACCCTCAAGGGCGCGCCACCGGGCTATATCGGCTACGGCGAAGGCGGTGTGCTGACCGAAGCGGTACGGCGCAAACCCTACAGCGTGGTGCTGCTCGATGAGGTGGAGAAAGCTCACCCGGACGTGCACGAGATTTTCTTCCAGGTGTTCGACAAGGGCGTGATGGAAGACGGCGAAGGCCGGGTGATCGACTTCAAAAACACCCTGATCCTGCTGACCACCAACGCCGGTACCGAGCTGATCTCCCACGTCTGCAAGGACCCGGCGAACATCCCCGAGCCCGAGGAAATCGCCAAGGCCCTGCGCCAGCCTCTGCTGGAGATTTTCCCGCCGGCCTTGCTCGGCCGCCTGGTGACCATCCCGTACTACCCGCTGAGCGATGAGATGCTCAAAGCGATCACGCGCCTGCAACTGAACCGCATCAAGAAGCGTGTGGAGAACACCCACAAAGTCGCGTTCGAGTATGACGACGCAGTGGTCGACCTGATCGTCTCGCGCTGCACCGAGACCGAAAGCGGCGGGCGCATGATCGACACCATCCTGACCAACAGCCTGCTGCCGGACATGAGCCGCGAGTTCCTCACGCGCATGTTGGAAGGCAAGGCACTGGCGGGGGTGCGGATCAGTAGTCGGGATAATGAACTGCACTACGACTTCAGCGACACCGAATAACTATTGTTGGAATACGGTCAGTGTGGGAGCTGGCTTGCCTGCGATAGCGGTCTGACATTCAGCATTGATGTTGACTGATCCACCGCTATCGCAGGCAAGCCAGCTCCCACAGTTGATCCGGTTCCGTCAGTGATGACGGTATTTACGGGACTACCGATGCTATTCAACCAAGCCTCACGCCTGGCCAAGATCAACAGCCCCCTCGGGCCGGATGTGCTGCTGCTCAACGAAATGGGCGGCGGTGAAGAGTTGGGCCGGCTGTTCAACTATGAGCTGCAACTGACGTCCCTGGACGCCAACATCGACCTGAACCAATTGCTGGGTAAACCGATGAGCGTCGGCCTGCAACTGGCGGACGGCGGCGAGCGGCATTTCCACGGGATCGTTGCGCGGTGCAGCCAGAACATCGACAAAGGCCAGTTCGCCAGTTACCAAGTCACCCTGCGCCCTTGGCTGTGGTTGCTCAGCCGCACCTCCGACTGCCGGATTTTCCAGAACCTGAGCATCCCGCAGATCATCAAGCAGGTGTTCCGTGACCTGGGTTTTTCCGACTTTGAAGACGCCCTCAGCCGGCCGTATCGCGAGTGGGAGTACTGCGTGCAGTACCGCGAGACCAGCTTCGATTTCGTCAGCCGACTGATGGAACAGGAAGGCATCTACTACTTCTTCCGCCATGAACAGGACCGCCATGTGCTGGTGCTGGCCGACGCCTATGGCGCCCACACCAGCGTGCCCGGCTACGCGTCGATCCCCTACTACCCCAAGGACGAGCAGCAGCGCGAACGCGACCATATGCACAATTGGCACCTGGCGCAGGAGGTGCAGCCGGGCTCGCTGGAGCTGAACGACTACGACTTCCAGCGCCCCAGCGCGAGCATCGACGTGCGCTCGGCCATGCCGCGCCCGCACACCGCCGGCGACTACCCGCTGTACGACTACCCCGGTACCTACGTGCAAAGCGCCGACGGCGAACACTATGCGCGCACCCGCATCGAGGCCCTGCAAACCCTGCATGAACAGATTGAGTTCAGCGGCAATGCGCGCGGGCTGGGCTCGGGCCATCTGTTCAGCCTCACCGGTTTCAGTCGCCAGGACCAGAACCGCGAGTACCTGATCGTCGGTTGCCGCTACTTCATCGTGCAAGAAAGCCTGGAAAGCGGTGGCGGTTCAGGCTCGGCGCAGTTTGAAAGCAGCCTGACCTGCATCGACGCCCAACAGAGTTTCCGCCCGCTGGCCAATACTCACCGCCCCATCGTCAAAGGCCCGCAGACCGCCTTGGTGGTAGGCCCCAAGGGCGAGGAAATCTGGACCGACCAGTACGGCCGCGTGAAGGTGCATTTCTACTGGGACCGCCATGACCAATCCAACGAGAACAGCTCGTGCTGGATTCGTGTGTCGCAATCCTGGGCCGGCAAGAACTGGGGCTCGATGCAGATTCCGCGCATCGGCCAAGAGGTGATCGTCAGCTTCCTCGAAGGCGACCCCGACCGACCGATCATCACCGGGCGGGTGTACAACGCTGAGCAGACGGTGCCCTACGACTTGCCGGAGAACGCCACCCAGAGCGGCATGAAAAGTCGCTCCAGCAAAGGCGGCACGCCGGCCAACTTCAATGAAATCCGCATGGAGGACAAGAAGGGCTTGGAGCAGTTGTATATCCATGCCGAGCGTAACCAGGACATCGTGGTAGAGGTGGATGAAAGCCACTCGGTGGGGCATGACCGCAACAAGAATATTGGGCATAACGAGACGGTGACCATTGGCAGTAACCGCCTGCGGGTTGTGCGCAATAACGACACGGTGATCGTGGGCGGTGCCAAGTCCGACAGCGCCGCCACGAGTTACACCATCGAGGCCGGCGAGAGTCTTCGCCTGGTGTGCGGCGACAGCGTGATTGAGCTCAAGGCTGGCGGCGACATCAACCTGACCTGTGGCTCGTTCAACCTGTTTTCCACCGGCAGCAGCAAGATCCAGACGAAGGGCAAGCTGGACATCAACCTGGGCAGCGACAAAGGCACTTCGCCGGGTGCCCAGGGCGTGCAAAGCACGATCAAGTCCGCCGTCGAGTCAAAATTCCCCGGTAAGCCCGGTGCTGGTCAATAACGAGATTTTGTCACCATGAACTACCTGATCAACGAAGCCCAATTCACCCTTCCCGACGCCGAGGTACAGGACACCTCCATCAATATCCTCAAGTTCGCCAAGCTGGGCACCACCCTGGTGGTGAGCCGCAGCCCGTTGGCGGACGGCGAAAGCCTGCAAAGCAATTTTGAAGGCCAGCTGAAAAAACTCGAGCAGCAGGTCAAAGATCTGCGCTATAGCCCTGCACAAGCGGTCAAGGTCGGCCCAGCGCAGGACATCGATGCGTTTGAAGTGCAGAACCACTTCAACAAAGGCAGCGACAACATTTACCAGTATCAGCTGGCGATGCAGATACCTGGCACCCGCAATCTGATTGCCCTGAGCTACGTCAAGACCCAGCCCCTGGGCCCTGCCGAAGCGGCACACTGGGCAACGCTGAAAAACACACTCCACTTCCTCGCCACGCCCTGAGTCGAGTCTGAGCAATGAGTGAGGATCTTTGGGCGGCCCGCGAAGGCGACGCACTGCTGCACACCTCGGTGATGGCCGATATTCTCGGCGGCGTGCTGGAAGTGGCCGCCTATGCGGCGCTCACCACCGTGGGCTGCCTGGCCGTTGCCGGGGCGGTGTTCCTCGCGACGGGTGCAACCATCGCCACCGGCGGTGTAGCCCTGGTGTTGGTGGTGGGCGCGGTCGTCGGTATTACCGCTGGCCTCACGGGGGCGGACTTGAAGATATCCAGTTGGTGCGAGTCCGCCGCCAACTGGGTGTTCCCGCCGGTGATCGATGCCTTCATCACCAGCGGTTCGCACAACGTGTTCATCAATGGCAAAAAGGCCGCCCGCGCCGCAGGCAAGATGACGGCTGTACCGGTCGCGCCCAGCGAGCCGGCAGCGCCGAGCTTCCTGGATATGGCCGGGGAGTTTTTCTCGCAGATGTGGCGCCCGACCGTCGCCTCGCCCGCCCCCGGCACCGAGCCGTGCCCGCTGGACACCGTGGCGTGCAACAAGCATCCGCCCATGCCCCTGCAGTTTATTGCCGAAGGTTCCAGCTCGGTGTTCATCAACGGGCAGCCTGCGGCACGCAGCGGTGATCGCAGTACCTGTGACGCCAAGATTGGGACGGCTGAGGGCCTGATTTCGCCGGATGTGCGCATTGGTGGTGAGACCATTGTGGTGCAGGAGATTCGTAGCGGGAAAACGCCGGGGGTGGGGCTGGCGATTACTGCCTTGATGATGCTACGCGGCAATGTGAAGTGCTTTTGGAGCAAACTGCCCTGCCTGTTCGGCAGTGTGGTGGTAGGGGCTGGAGTCTCCTATGGCACCAGCAAAATAACCTCTGCGCTCAAGAGCGCCATGAACGGCTCCCCCAACCCCGTGCACAGTGCGACCGGCGCTAAGATTCTAGGTGATGAGGATGAACTGGATTTCGTGCTTCCTGGGCTGTTTCCCATCGATTGGCAGCGTTTCTACAGCAGCCTCGACGCACGGACCGACGGTCTCTTTGGGGCGGGCTGGAGCGTTGCCTATGAGGTATCGGTCGAGATCGATAAAGACGAAAACTTGTTTTATATCGATGAACAGGGAAGGCGCTTGGAGATCGGTTACATCCCTGCGTCCGGCGGAGCATTCGACCCAGTCGAAGGTCTTGCGGTCAGGCGCAGTGGTGACGCAGCGGTCTTGATCGAGAGTACCGACGGCCTGTATCGGCTGTTCGAACTCGACCCGCAGAACCACTCTCGAATGCGTCTGCAACTGCTAGGTGATCGCAATGAAGGGCGGATCTTCCTTGATTACGATGCCCAAGGACGGCTGTGCCGCCTGCGCGACACCCATGACTTGATGCACGTCGACCTAAGCTACACCGCAGAGCATCCTGGGCGTGTAAGCCATATCGAACGCCGTTACCTGCGCCAAGACCATTTCGATGGGCGCTGCGACGTGCTCGTCAGCTATCGCTATGACAGCAACGGCGATCTTGCCGAAGTCTTGGACGCCCAGGGCACGACCCTTCGCAGCTTTGCCTACGACAGCGGCAGGCGCATGACCGTGCACCGATTGCCGAGTGGCATGCGCTGCTTCTACCAATGGGCTCAAGTACCTGGCCCAGAGGGCTCGGAATGGCGCGTCAGTCGGCACTGGACAGATGCGGGTGATGAATACACCTTCGACTACGACTTGGATGCGGGCATTACGCGCGTCACCGACGGGTTGAGGCGCGTCAGCACTCGGCATTGGAATCCGCAGTTCCAGATCACTCGCTACATCGATAACCTCGGCCATACGTGGCAGTTTGAATGGAGCGAAGATCGCCAGCTGCTCGGTGCGATTGACCCGCAAAACGGCCAGTGGCGTTTCAACTATGACGCGTGCGGCAACCTGAGCGCCGTCATCGATCCACTGTCCAGAACCAGCAGCACGCAGTGGCTGGCGCATTGGGCATTGCCCGAGGTGGAAACCGATACTGCGGGCCACAGCTGGCATTATCGCTACGACCAGCGTGGTAACTGCATCGAGGAAATCAACCCCCTGGGCAACCGTACGCGCTATGTCTATGACGGTTTCGGCCAGCCGGTACGCATCATCGATGCGACCGAAAAAACCAGAACATTGCATTGGAACGAATGGAGCCAACTGGTCGAAGAAGTGGACTGCTCGGGTTATCCCACTCGCTATCAGTACGACGCCTTCGGCAATTTGGTGGTGCAGACCAATGCCGAGGGTGAATCGGTGCGCTATCGGTACGGTCCTCAGGGGCTACTACTGGAATGCCAGCTTCCAGATGGCCGCGTCGAACTGTTCCAGCGCAGCGCAAATGGTTATCTGACTGCCCACGTTGACCCTGCCGGCAGCACCACACGCTATGACTATGACGTTCGTGGCTTGGTCAAACAACGCCGGGATGCGCATAACCGTTCGGTGATGTTCGATCATGATGCCTACGGACGACTCCGCAAGCTGACCAACGAGAATGGCGAGAGCTATCGCTTTGAGTGGGACGCAGCCGACCGCATGGTGCAGCAGCAGGATCTGGATCAAAGCCGACGCTGCTACACCTACGATTCACTGGACGATATTGTTGCCGTGGACTATCTACCGGGAACAGAGGGCGAGCCGGTAGCGCCGTTGTCGCACCAGTTTCAGCGCGATCCTGTTGGCCGCCTGGTCAGTAAAACCACCGCGGACGGCACCACGGTCTATGAACACGACCTGAACGACCAGTTGGTCGGTGTCACCTTCACCGCCCTTGATGGCCGCCAGCAGCTACTCGGTTTCAGCTATGACGCGCTGGGGCAACTGCTTGAGGAGCAAAGCTCGGCAGGGTCTGTGCAGCATCGTTACGACGAGCTGGGAAACCTGGTTCAAACCGGCTTGCCCGACGGTCGATGGTTGAACAGGCTGTACTACGGTAGCGGCCACCTGCATCAGTTGAACATCGATGGAAAAGTCATCAGCGACTTTGAGCGTGATCGCTTGCATCGCGAAGTACAGCGTACCCAGGGCCAACTCAAAACGAGTACCGCATACGACCGAAGTGGCAGGGTTCGCTCACGACAGCGTCGCAGCATTGACCAGCCTTGGCAGTTGCCTCCCCTGGTCGAGACGGACTATAGCTTCGACCCCAGTGACAACCTGATCGGGCGACGTCGTATAAACCACCAACATGATCATCAAGAACATCTGGGTTACGACAGCACCGACCGAATCCTTTTAAGCCACCAAGTTGGCCGGACCGAAACATACGCCTATGACGCTGCGGCCAATCTGCTGGACCGCCCAAATCAAGGTGGTCTCATACGACATAATCGCCTGCTCGTCTATCAAGACATACGGTATGCCTATGATGCTTTAGGAAGAATGATCGAAAAACGCAGCTCTGCTCGTGGCTTGCAGCGCTTTGCCTACGATGCGGAAAGCCGGCTGGTTGAAGTGCGAAATGAGAGCGGCCACGTGGTCAGGATGACCTATGACCCCCTAGGGCGGCGGATCGAAAAAACCGAACATGATTACAATGGCCGCCCGTTGGGCCAGACGAGTTTCACCTGGGATGGTTTACGTCTGTTGCAGGAGTTCAAACACAGCCAGACCAGTCTGTATCTATACGAAGGTGAAAGCTACGTGCCCCTGGCCAGGATTGACGGCATCGGCCCACTGCAAAAAACCCGCTACTACCACAATGATCTTAACGGACTGCCGGAGCGACTGACCGAGGCCGATGGGCAAATTACCTGGCGTGCGACTTATCAGGTGTGGGGCAATACCTTGGAAGAGGTGCGGGAGCCACATTACATTGAAGAGCAAAATCTACGATTCCAAGGGCAGTATCTGGATCGGGAGACGGGGCTGCATTTTAATACATTCCGGTTTTATGATCCCGACGTGGGGCGTTTTACAACGCCGGACCCTGTCGGGCTAGCAGGAGGTTTTAACCTTTATCAGTATTCTCCTAACCCCTCGGGATGGATCGATCCGTTGGGATGGGCACCGTGCGGCTCAACCACTGCTAAGCTTCAAGCGCATGCCAATGCAGCGAAGAAGGCTGTCTACAGTAACCCCCAAAGGTCATTGACCCCGAGGCAAAGAGCAGCGGTGAAACGAGCCTATGATAGAGGCGATCTCGGACAAGCACGTTCTCGCTATCGCAGGTATGTAGGGCAGAGAATTGATGCAAACTTCAAAACCAGAGTAAAAAATGATCCATCATTGGGACACCTGGAGGTATCGAAATCAGGGCAGCGTCTTCCCGATGTGTATGAAACTAAAACTAAAACCTGGTGGGACCTCACGACTAAGGCTGATTGGAAAAGAGGCACGCATCAGCGGCGTTATGGGGACTGGGGCAATGGTTATGAAGGAATATTATGGTGAATGACAAAATGCCATCATTCGTACTGTCAGGCATACAGCAAGACGGGCTTGTGTTACCTAAAAAAACGCGTTTTGAAAAAGAACGTGTTATCGATTGTAAATTAAAAGATGCGAAGCTCTCCGATCCGATTTTCGATCAGTGTATATTGGAAAGCTGCAGCTTTGAGAAAAGTGATTTTTCCGGTTCAAGATTTTTCAATAAGACCTTATTAGCCCATTGTCACTTCAAGACGGTTGACTTTCAGGCTTCAGGCTTCAGCAACAGCAAATTCGAGAACTGCACTTTCATAAA
Source organism: Pseudomonas sp. DW-iso17 (assembly GCF_058725345.1). Taxonomy (NCBI): domain Bacteria; kingdom Pseudomonadati; phylum Pseudomonadota; class Gammaproteobacteria; order Pseudomonadales; family Pseudomonadaceae; genus Pseudomonas; species Pseudomonas sp. DW-iso17. Next base: position 495,338 of record NZ_JBZXEA010000011.1, read on the forward strand.
GTGCAACTTTCGAGAAGCGTCTTTGAAAGATTGCGAATTCAGCAACTGCATATTTACCCAGTGCAAGATCATTGACAACTCGTTCAATGCCAGCAAAATAAAAAACCTCAAGTTTTCGGGAAAATTACAAGAGGTAAGTTTCATATCCGAACCGCCCAACACCCCCCTTCTTGTTGATTTTGAATTGTGCAAACTGGATTGGGTAACGTTTACAGACTGTGATCTTGAGCAGATCATTCCTCCTGCAGATCCCCAGCACATTTTTTTCAAAGACGTGTCTGTTCGCGCCCGCAAAGCGCTCGCATTGATTATCTCTGAGCCAGAAAACCCGATCAATAAGTTATTGAAACGCCGTCTGCAAAAGCTCACAACGCAACGAGGCGCACTCTTCAATATCAAGAATCTTGAAGAGTACGAAGGGCCGGAATTCACCAAACAATTTATCGAGTTTCTTCAGGGCACTTAAAAACAGAGGGGCAATCCTGAATTAAAAGTTCTGATGATCGGAGCCAAAATTAATGACAGGACGCTAAAAATGGGCAGATCACTCAGATCAAAGTCGACACAAAAGTCAGATAAACCTGTCACCTTCATTGGTGCTCTTGCCCATAAAAAGAGACAACGTTATTTAAGCCAATAACGCTCGTCGCATTGCCTGCCCACTTGTTAAATAAACACTATACCTCCCTTACACGCCAGGTGTTTTCTGCGATCTCTGATTCTGAACAATCTTCAATAAATTGATCATTTCATTTATGTGTTCCTGACGTTTTTCAATATTGTCCATACGAGATTCTTCAGTCGGCGCCACTGATGATTCGGCCGCTTCGTACGGTTCGTAAAGAAGTTTGAAACGTTTAGCGAGCTCCGGCATTTGCTCTTCGATTGCATCCATCGACGCCTCAAGGTTCTTCAGGCGCCCATCTGTGTCCTTAGGCGCTTGATCGCTCGGCTGCACCGCATTTGCTTCTGCTCCTAAGTTGAGAAAAATAAACAGGTTGGCCGTTGCCTCATTTTTTATTTCAGCACCGGTGAGGCGAGCCTCCATTTTTTGCTCTTTCGTCGCGGCAGGGTCTACGGTTCCAATCGTGCCATCTGCATTCTGTACTGGCGCTCCTGGCATCTGACTTTGCGCTGTAAATTTATTCTGGAAGTAGTTAGACGTGAATTGCTGGCCGACAGTGAAGGGGCTGCTGATTATGTTGTTTGCACTGGCCGTTATAAAAGCATTACGCACACTGGCCGCTACTGATGGAGGGGCCGGCGGCAAGTTCTGTGGCTGACTCACAATGTTTTGCGCGGTGCTCACTACACCACTCGGAGTGTTCGGCACAGCCGTTGGTTTTGTTGGAGTAGGTGTGATTGGCTTAGGCTTCACAGTTGGCTTAGGCGTTACCGTTGGCTTAGGCTTCACAGTTGGCTTAGGTGTGGACACGGCAGGGGAAGATCCACCATTAGTTCCGCCAGTTCTAGGTTTGCCTGGAGTGTGAGGTTTGCCTGGAGCGCCAGGTTTGAATTTAAGATCTTCGGGGGCAGGAAGGTCTAATTGATCGGGTCCCAAATTATTAGCAATCGCAGCACCCATTTGCCTTTTTTTAGCAGCGATCTCCTCCGGGGTCGCTGCTATGCATTTAAATACCTGCTCGTCCGCGCCACTCGAAACGCCCTCAACGTTAGCGGTGGCTGCTCCGGCAGCACCCGACGCCGACGGAGCCTTCGCTTCTACTTTTTTCTCGTGGGGTAATTGGACAGGTGGAACAAAAGGCAGATCAAGAACTTTCATATATACACCTCTAAATGAGTTTAGAGAGCGCTCCCTGCAGTCTCGCGCTATATGTGTCCTGTCGTTTGGATGTAGTTCCACACTGAGTCAATATAGAAACTCTATAACATCGATTCGATCAATGGCTACTGTACTCACTTATATCTACGCAAGAGGCAACGTCTGTTGTGGTGGCAAAAATGCTTCTCTCGCACAATAAAAATGGGCACCCGACCCAGTCGGCGTGCCCATTTTCTTTGCCGCCCCGCCTCCCTTCGAGACGGTACCGCTTAACTTACGGGTTGACGCTGTCTTTGAGCGACTTGCCCGGCTTGAACGCTACCGTGTTGCTCGCCTTGATTTTCACTGGCTCACCGGTTTGCGGGTTTTTGCCGGTGCGGGCGCCGCGGTGGCGTTGCAGGAAAGTGCCGAAGCCGACCAGGGTGACGCTGTCCTTGCGGTGCAGGGCGCCGGTGATTTCTTCGAGGACGGCATTGAGGACGCGGTTGGCCTGTTCTTTGGTGAGATCGGCTTTTTCAGCGATGGCGGCTGCGAGATCTGGTTTACGCATATGTGAAGCCTCTTTGACGGTTTTTTGTTGTTATGTCCGTGCTGCTCTCTGGTGGAGCAGCGCCAAGGCGCCGCAGGCTCTACTCTGCGGCAGACGGGAGTGAGGATGGCACGCCCTCGGGCGCCGCGCCAGTCTCGCGGCGGCCTTTCTCGGGGTATGAACGTGATGTTTGCGACAGAACGGGTGGTATTTACGCCAGTAACGGCGGAAGTTCTTTGTTCAGCGCCAGTTTTTCCATGACAGCGCTGCCGGTCAGTGCATAACCCAGCAGACGGCCGCTGGCATCGCGGCACAGGGCCTTGATGTCGGCACCCTGCCCTTCGACGCTCCAGACGCCTTCGGTGCCTCGTGGCGCAGGTGATACCACCAGCGGGCAGACCGGGGTTTTCACGGTGATGGGCATCGGCCCATAGCTCACCGCCGTGGCATTGCCAGCCAAGGTGTGTGCCAGGGCGCGAGCGCAGCTCATCAGCGGCATCACGTACAACAGGTTCAGGCCATCGACCTCGGCGCAGTCGCCCAAGGCGTAGATATTAGCGTGGGAGGTCTTGAGGTGACGGTCCACCATGATTCCGCGGTTGATTTGCAGGCCAGCGGCTGCGGCCAGGTCTACGCGTGGGCGCAGGCCGATGGCGGACACCACCAGGTCACAGTGGATCACTTCGCCGTCCGAGAGGTGCGCTTCAAGGCCATCAGCGGCGCGTTGCAGGCGATTGAGCACCGGGCCCAGGTGAAAGCGCGCGCCGATGCCTTCGAGCCCGGCTTGCACCGCGGCGGCCGCCGCCGGGTGAAGCAGGGTCGGCATGACTTGCTCACAGGGCGCGACCAGGTCGATTTCATAGCCGCCCAGGATCAGGTCGTTGGCAAATTCGCAGCCGATCAGGCCGGCGCCGAGCAGCAGCACGCGCCGTTTGCCAGCAGCAGCGGCACGAAAGCGTGCGTAGTCTTCCAGGTCGTTGATCGGGAAAATCAAATCAGCCGCATCGCCTTCGACCGGTACGCGCACGGTTTCTGCGCCCCAGGCCAGGACCAGGTCGCGATAGGTCACCGCTTCCTCGCCGATCCACAGACGCTTGTGGCCTGGGTCGATGCCGCTGATACGCGTATGGGTGCGCACCTGGGCCTTGAGCTGCTCGGCCATGGCGCCGGGTTCGGCCATGCTCAGGCCATCGGCTTCCTTGTTCTTGCCAAAGCCGGTGGAGAGCATGGGCTTGGAGTAGGAGCGTCCGTCATCGGCAGTGATCAGCAGCAATGGGGTCTCGCTGTCGAGCTTGCGAAACTCCCGGGCGACGTTGTAACCGGCCAATCCTGTGCCGATGATCACGACAGGTGCGTTCATTCCTTTCTCCTTGTAGTACGTTTCTTAAATTCGGGATTACGCGATTTCGATCATTTCGAAGTCCGACTTACCCACGCCGCAGTCCGGGCACAGCCAGTCTTCCGGGACGTCCTGCCACAGAGTGCCTGGTGCAATACCGTCATCCGGCCAGCCGTCCGCTTCGTTGTAAATAAGGCCACAGACGATACATTGCCACTTCTTCATTACGTGCTTCCTCAGGTTCAGGCGTGTTGGCCGGCGGTCGATGGATCCAGCGTTGCCGCGCGGCTCAGGGCGTTTTGTACTGATCGGGGCCGGCAGATGCAAGCACGTTCGACGCAAACGGCCGGTTTGGCGCGGCAAAAGTTCAGGGTGCCATGGTAAGCTCGCCGCCTCTTTTGCTGCCAATACTGACTCACCGTGCCGCACTCAATCGCCCTTCCCGATGCTTGCCAATGGCTGACCCAGAGCCTTCTGAGCCCCTTGCCCACGCCCTTGACCCTCAACTGGCTATTTGACGAAGGCTCGCTGACGCGACGGCTGACGTGGCTGTCCAACGAGGGTTTCAGCGTGACGCCGCTGTTCGAAGGCTGGCAACCGTTGCGCGATGATGAATGCGCCGCCCTGGACCTGCCGCCGGCCAGTATCGGCTGGGTACGCGAGGTGTATTTGCGCGGGCACGGCCTGCCTTGGGTGTTCGCCCGCAGCGTGGCGGCCCGCAGTGCTTTGCAGGGCGATGGCCTGCACATGGACGAGCTGGGCAGCCGTTCGCTGGGCGAGTTGCTGTTCTGCGACCGCGCCTTCACCCGCCAGGCCATTGAAGTGTGTCACTACCCTCGTGCCTGGCTGCCGACAGCGGACCAGTCCGATAATCTGTGGGCACGCCGCTCGCGCTTCGACCGCGGAGCGCTGAGCGTGCTGGTGGCGGAAGTCTTTTTGCCGAGTTTCTGGCGCGCGTTGCACGATCATCCGGAGAACTGCTGATGTACCAACGTCTGCTCAAGTCCTTGAACCGCCTGAACCCCAGGGCCTGGGACTTCATTCAGTTGACGCGCATGGACAAGCCCATCGGCATCTACCTGCTGCTGTGGCCGACACTGTGGGCCCTGTGGATCGCCGGCAAGGGTTCGCCGTCGCTGATCAATATCGTGATTTTCGTGCTGGGCGTGGTGCTCACCCGGGCCGGCGGCTGCGTGATCAATGACTGGGCCGACCGCAAGGTCGATGGCCATGTGAAACGCACCGAGCAACGCCCGCTGGTGAGCGGCAAGATCAGTTCGAAAGAAGCGCTGGTGTTTTTTGCCGTGCTGATGGGCATCAGTTTCCTGCTGGTGCTGCTGACCAACGCCAGCACCATCCTGCTCTCCCTGGGCGGCCTGGCTCTGGCGGCGAGCTACCCGTTCATGAAGCGCTACACCTATTACCCCCAGGTAGTGCTCGGTGCTGCGTTTTCCTGGGGCATGCCAATGGCGTTTACCGCCGAGACCGGCCATTTACCTGCCACGGCGTGGCTGCTGTACATCGCCAACCTGTTGTGGACGGTGGGCTACGATACCTATTACGCCATGACCGACCGCGATGACGACCTGAAGATCGGGGTGAAATCCACCGCGATTTTATTTGGCGATGCCGACCGCGTGATCATCCTCACCCTGCAAGGCCTGGCGCTGGCGTGCCTGTTGCTGGCCGGCGCACGGTTCGAGCTGGGCGGGTGGTTCCACCTCGGGTTGCTGGCGGCAGCGGGCTGTTTTGTCTGGGAGTTCTGGTACACACGGGACAGGGACCGCATGAAGTGCTTCAAGGCGTTCTTGCATAATCACTGGGCGGGGTTGGCGATTTTTGTCGGGATCGTGGTGGATTACGCGGTTCGCTGAGGATTCTGTGGTGGCTGTTGGGACGCCATCGCAGGCAAGCCAGCTCCCACATTTTGACTGTATTCGCAGATCAAAAAATGGGGAGGGGCTTGCCTCCGATGGATTCAGCAGCGCCGCAGACTTAAGGCTTGATGATGTGCCAAACGCTACCCTTGCCATCACCGGTCTTGTCACCGGCTTTCTTGTCGTCCTTGTAGGTGTAGACAGGCTTGCCTTTGTAGGCCCACTGGCTGGTCTGGTCGTCGCGGGTGATCACCGTCCAATCGCCGGTCTTGGTGTCAGTGGACTCTGCCTTCAGCGGTGGCCAGTTGGTCGCGCACTGGTCCTTGCACACTGATTTGCCATCAGCGTCCTTGTCGAAGGTATAGAGCGTCATCCCCTTGTGATCCACTAACATCCCGTCTTGGGTCATCGCCGGCTCTGCCGCAAACGCCAGGCCTGGCAGCGTCAACACCGCAGATACCAGCAGGGCTTTCCAGGAAACAGTGCTGTAAGTCATCGGAACCTTCCTTTTGTGGTTGTCAGGATTCGGACCCAAAGGGTAGTCCAGAGTGCCGTTAATTGCCCAAGCGACTAAATTACTGTCACACGACTGCAATAATTCCGTTATCTAATGCGGCGCAAGACAGTTAAATGACAAGAGGATTGAGCATGGTTGGCAGGAGCATTCTGATCGTTGACGACGAAGCGCCCATTCGCGAAATGATCGCCGTCGCGTTGGAAATGGCCGGCTATGACTGCCTGGAGGCGGAGAACTCCCAGCAGGCCCACGCCATTATCGTCGACCGCAAGCCGGACCTGATCCTGCTCGACTGGATGCTGCCCGGCACCTCAGGCATCGAGTTGGCCCGCCGTCTCAAGCGTGACGAGCTGACCGGGGATATCCCGATCATCATGCTCACCGCCAAGGGCGAAGAGGACAACAAGATCCAGGGCCTGGAAGTCGGCGCCGATGACTACATCACCAAGCCGTTCTCTCCACGGGAACTGGTGGCGCGCCTCAAAGCCGTGCTGCGCCGCGCCGGCCCGACCGATGGCGAAGCGCCTATCGAAGTCGACGGCTTGATCCTGGACCCGATCAGCCACCGCGTGACCATCGACGGCAAGCCTGCCGAGATGGGACCGACCGAATACCGCCTGCTGCAATTCTTCATGACCCACCAGGAGCGTGCCTACACCCGTGGCCAACTGCTCGACCAGGTATGGGGCGGCAACGTCTATGTGGAAGAGCGCACTGTGGATGTGCATATCCGCCGCCTGCGCAAAGCCTTGGGCGATGCGTACGAGAATCTGGTACAAACCGTGCGCGGCACCGGCTATCGGTTTTCTACCAAAGGCTGAGCCAGTCCCTTCCTCCCTTAACAGCTGACAAGGACGCATGTTTAAGTGAACCAGAACTGGCACGGCACCCTGATCCGCCACATGCTTCTGTTGATCACTGCCTGCCTGCTGGTCGGGCTGATCAGTGGCTATTACGGCTGGAGCCTGGCCGCCGGCATCGCGTTGTACCTGGGCTGGACCCTCAAACAATTGCTGCGCCTGCATGAATGGCTGCGCCAGCACAAACCCGACGAAGCACCGCCCGATGGCTACGGCCTGTGGGGCGAGGTGTTCGACAGCATCTACCACCTGCAACGCCGCGACCAACGGGTACGCGGGCGCCTGCAAGCGGTGATCGACCGGGTGCAGGAGTCCACCGCCGCACTCAAGGACGCGGTGATCATGCTCGACAGCGACGGCAACCTCGAATGGTGGAACCGCGCCGCCGAGACTCTGCTGGGCCTCAAGACGCCCCAGGACAGCGGCCAGCCGGTGACCAACCTGGTACGCCACCCGCGCTTCAAGGAGTACTTCGAGCAGGACAACTACGAAGAAGCCCTGGAAATCCCCTCGCCCACCAACGACCGCGTGCGCATCCAGCTGTACCTGACCCGCTACGGCAACAACGAACACTTGATGCTGGTACGTGACGTGACCCGTATCCACCAGCTGGAACAGATGCGCAAGGACTTCGTCGCCAACGTCTCCCACGAGTTGCGCACGCCCTTGACGGTGATCTGCGGCTACCTGGAGACGTTGCTGGACAATGTCGATGAGATCAACCCGCGCTGGAGCCGCGCCCTGCAGCAGATGCAGCAACAAGGCTCACGCATGCAAACCCTGCTCAACGACCTGCTGTTGCTGGCCAAGCTTGAAGCCACGGACTACCCCTCGGACAACCACCCCGTGGCGGTGCAGAGCCTGTTGCAGACGATCAAGAACGATGCCCAGGCGCTCTCAGGCGAACGCGGGCAGCAGATCACGCTGGAGGCCGACCCAACCGTATTGCTCAAGGGCAGTGAAGGCGAACTACGCAGCGCCTTCTCCAACCTGGTGTTCAACGCGGTGAAGTACACCCAGGACAAGGGCAATATCCGCATTCGCTGGTGGGCCGACGAGCATGGCGCACACCTGAGTGTGCAGGACTCGGGTATCGGTATCGACGCCAAGCACCTGCCGCGCCTGACCGAGCGCTTCTACCGTGTCGATTCCAGCCGTAACTCCAATACCGGCGGCACCGGGCTGGGCCTGGCCATCGTCAAACATGTGCTGTTGCGCCATCGGGCCCGCCTGGAAATCAGCAGCGTGCTGGGGCATGGCAGTACCTTTACCTGTCATTTTCCGCCGGCGCAGGTAAACCGTTCGCGAGCGGTCGAGGCCGATGATTAAGTGGAAGTGAGCACGGCCCACTGTGGGAGCTGGCTTGCCTGCGATGGCGGCGGGTCAGCCAAATTATCGGTAGCAGGCAGACCGCCATCGCAGGCAAGCCAGCTCCCACACGGGTTCTGTGAGACGATTTTGCAGCCCCGCCCGGCAGCGGGCACTAGGCAAGCGCCCCGTCAGCCGCTACATTGGCCGACTTGCGCCTGCCTTTCAGGCCTACCTGTCACCCTTATTGAACACACGGAACCTGCAAAACCCCATCATGGACCCTTCCCCTGGCATTACCCTCGCTACACTCTTCGCCGATTTCGGCATGATTCTTTTTGCACTGATCCTGGTACTGCTCAACGGTTTCTTCGTTGCGGCGGAATTTGCCATGGTCAAACTGCGCGCCACCCGCGTCGAGGCCATCGCCCATAAGAACGGCTGGCGCGGGCAGATCCTGCGTACCGTGCACAGCCAGCTCGACGCCTACCTGTCGGCTTGCCAGTTGGGTATCACCCTGGCGTCCCTGGGCCTGGGCTGGGTCGGTGAACCGGCCTTTGCGCACATCCTCGAGCCGATGCTGGGCGCGGTCGGCGTGCAGTCGCCTGAAGTGATCAAGGGCGTGTCGTTCTTTGCCGCCTTCTTCGTGATTTCCTACCTGCACATCGTGGTCGGTGAGTTGGCCCCAAAATCCTGGGCGATTCGCAAACCCGAGTTGCTGTCGCTGTGGACGGCCGTGCCGCTGTACCTGTTCTACTGGGCGATGTACCCGGCTATCTACCTGCTCAACGCCAGTGCCAACGCGATCCTGCGTATCGCTGGCCAAGGCGAGCCTGGCCCCCACCATGAGCACCATTACAGCCGCGAAGAACTCAAGCTGATCCTGCACTCCAGCCGCGGCCAGGACCCCAGCGACCAAGGCATGCGCGTACTGGCCTCCGCCGTGGAAATGGGCGAGCTGGAAGTGGTGGACTGGGCCAACTCCCGGGAAGACCTGGTGACCCTGGACTTCAACGCCCCGCTCAAGGAAATCCTCGCGCTGTTCCGTCGCCATAAATTCAGCCGTTACCCGGTGTATGACGCGGTGCGCAACGAGTTCGTCGGCTTGCTGCACATCAAGGATTTGCTGCTGGAACTGGCGGCCCTGGACCATATCCCCGAATCGTTCAACCTGGCCGAATTGACCCGTCCATTGGAACGCGTATCGCGACATATGCCGTTGTCGCAACTGCTGGAGCAGTTCCGCAAAGGCGGCGCGCACTTCGCCCTGGTGGAAGAGGCCGACGGCAAGATTATCGGTTACCTGACCATGGAAGACGTGCTGGAAGTGCTGGTGGGCGATATCCAGGACGAACACCGCAAGGCCGAGCGCGGCATCCTCGCCTACCAGCCCGGCAAACTGCTGGTGCGTGGGGACACGCCGTTGTTCAAGGTGGAACGCCTGCTGGGCGTCGACCTGGACCACATCGAAGCCGAAACCCTGGCCGGCCTGATCTACGACACGCTCAAGCGCGTGCCGGAAGAAGAAGAAGTGCTGGAAGTTGAAGGCTTGCGGATCATCATCAAGAAGATGAAAGGGCCGAAGATCGTGTTGGCCAAGGTGCTGCTGCTGGACTAACTGCAGGCGCAGTGCTGCGTGTGGGAGCGGGCTTGCCCGCGATAGCGGTGGGTCAGCCAGCGCATCGTTGACTGAGAGATTGCTATCGCGGGCAAGCCCGCTCCCACATGGACTAAGCGTCGCCTTGAAGGGTCACGCACCCGGCACGAAATGCTTCTGCGCCGTGCCACGGGCGATAAGGCGGGAAATGTAGTCCAGCTTCTGCGCATCCTGGTCGATAAAGCGGAAGGTCAGTTGCAACCAGTCGCTGTCGGGCTTGGGCTCGTAGGCGACGATGGCGTGCAGGTAGCCGTTGAGCCGTGCGACTTCGGCGTTGTCGCCCTGCTCAAGGTCGAGCACGGCGCTTTCCAGCACCTGAGGCAGGACCTCGCCACGCTTTACCACCAGCAACGCTTCCTTGATGCTCAGGGCCTTGATCACGCATTGCTGGGTGCCGCTTGCGAGGCGCAACTGGCCCTGACCGCGACTGCCAGCCGGCGCCGCTGCGGCGGGGGCCTTGACTGGCGGTGTATTGAGCAAACCTTTGCTGGGCGCCGCCACCGGGGCCGGCTTGACCGCTTCGGGTTTGCCGCCGGTCAGGGCGCTCAGGGAGTCGTTGCCAAAGGCTGAGTTCATCTTGGTCGGCGCGCTGGCAATCAGCGCATCGAGGCGACCGATCTTGTGCAGGGCCTGCTTGACCTTGTTCAGCAACTGCTCGTTGGTGAATGGCTTGCTGACGTAGCCGGAAACGCCCGCCTGGATGGCCTGCACCACGTTTTCCTTGTCGCCACGGCTGGTCACCATCACGAACGGCATGGCCTTCAGGTGCGCTTGCTCGCGGCACCAGGTCAACAGCTCAATACCGGACATTTCCGGCATTTCCCAGTCACACAGCACCAGGTCGAAGGTTTCGCGCATCAGGATGGATTGCGCCTTTTTGCCGTTCACCGCATCTTCGATCTTGATTCCGGGGAAGTAATTGCGCAGGCACTTCTTCACCAGGTCGCGAATAAACGAGGCGTCATCCACCACCAACACACTGACTTTACTCATCGACCCTTCATCCTATAAAAACGTCTGCAAAACGCCTGACTGATGGCATTTTGCCAAAACTCGCGGGTCACAGAAGGACTTTATGGCGCCTGCTGTGCAAAAAATTCAGATGCCACAAACGAAAACGCCCGGCCAGAGGCCGGGCGTTAATTTCTCGGGCAACCTTACTTATCGTCAGATTCGCCCGAAACATTAGGGATTAGATCAGCAGTCCCTTCAACTTCGGCTTTCATGCGCTTGAGGCCCATGTGCCGCACATCGGTGCCGCGCACCAGATAAATCACCAATTCCGAGATATTGCGCGCGTGGTCGCCGATACGCTCCAGGGAACGCAGCACCCAGATAATGTTCAAGACCCGCGAGATCGAGCGCGGGTCTTCCATCATGTAAGTGGCCAACTCGCGCAGCGCGGTCTTGTATTCGCGGTCGATGATCTTGTCGTACTGGGCCACCGACAACGCCAGTTCGGCGTCAAAGCGGGCGAAGGCGTCGAGGGCATCGCGCACCATGTTGCGCACCTGATCGCCGATATGGCGCACCTCCACGTAGCCACGGGGGGCTTCACCCTCTTCGCACAGCTGGATGGCGCGGCGGGCAATCTTGGTGGCTTCATCACCGATGCGTTCCAGGTCGATCACCGACTTGGAAATGCTGATGATCAAACGCAGGTCCGAGGCCGCTGGCTGGCGGCGGGCAAGAATGCGCAGGCACTCCTCGTCGATATTGCGTTCCATCTGGTTGATCTGCTCGTCAATCTCACGCACCTGCTGGGCCAGGCCCGAGTCGGCCTCGATCAGCGCGGTGACCGCATCATTGACTTGCTTCTCCACCAGCCCGCCCATCGCCAGGAGGTGGCTGCGCACTTCCTCAAGCTCGGCATTGAACTGCGCGGAGATGTGGTGGGTAAGGCCTTCTTTGCTAATCATGTTGGCGTCCTTGGAGCGTCCGGTAAGGTGCGGAAAACCGCAGCGTCAGTGCAATCAGAACCACAGCTTCCTAGCCGTAGCGACCGGTGATGTAGTCTTCGGTCTGCTTCTTCGCCGGATTGGTGAACAGGGTGTCGGTGTCGCCGAACTCCACCAGCTTGCCCATGTACATAAACGCGGTGTAGTCGGAAACCCGCGCCGCCTGTTGCATGTTGTGGGTCACGATGACGATGGTGAACTTGGACTTGAGCTCGTAGATCAGCTCTTCGACTTTCAGGGTGGAGATCGGGTCGAGGGCCGAGCACGGTTCGTCGAGCAGCAGCACTTCCGGCTCTACGGCGATGGTACGGGCGATCACCAGACGCTGCTGCTGGCCGCCGGACAAGCCGAGTGCCGATTCGTGCAGGCGGTCCTTGACCTCGTCCCACAATGCCGCGCCCTTGAGCGCCCACTCAACGGCTTCATCGAGGATGCGTTTCTTGTTGATACCCTGGATACGCAGGCCGTAGACCACGTTTTCGTAGATGGTCTTGGGGAACGGGTTGGGCTTCTGGAACACCATGCCCACGCGGCGACGCAGCTCGGCCACGTCCTCGCCCTTGCGGTAGATATTGGTGCCGTAGAGGTTGATCGCGCCTTCCACACGGCAACCGTCCACCAGGTCATTCATGCGGTTGAAGGTACGCAACAACGTCGACTTGCCGCAGCCCGACGGGCCGATAAAGGCGGTCACACGCTGTTTTGGGATGTTCATGCTGACGTCGAACAGCGCCTGCTTGTCACCGTAGTACAGACTCAGGCCCGGTACTTCGATGGCCACGGTTTCCTGGGCCAGGCTCAGGCTCTGCTTGTCGCGACCCAGGGCAGACATGTTGATGCCGTGGGATTGGGTTTCGTGTTGCATGGGATGCTCCCTGTGCTACCAATTCATTCGTTGAACCGCCGGGGCGGCTTACTCAAATTCTGTGTCTGTGGGAGCTGGCTTGCCTGCGATGGCATCACTGCGGTCTTACTGATACACCGCGTCGTCTGCATCGCAGGCAAGCCAGCTCCCACATTGGATCGCATTAGCTGTCCAGCGCTTTGTATTTTTCGCGCAGGTGGTTACGAATCCACACTGCCGACAGGTTGAGCGTGGCGATCACCAGTACCAGCAGCAAGGCGGTGGCGTACACCAGAGGCCGTGCCGCTTCGACGTTGGGGCTCTGGAAGCCGACGTCATAAATATGGAAGCCCAGGTGCATGATCTTCTGATCCAGGTGCAGGTACGGGTAGTTGCCGTCCAGCGGCAGCGACGGCGCCAGTTTCACCACACCCACCAGCATCAGCGGCGCCACTTCACCGGCGGCGCGGGCCACGGCGAGGATCATGCCGGTCATCATGGCCGGGCTGGCCATCGGCAGCACGATCTTCCACAGCGTTTCCGCCTTGGTCGCGCCCAGTGCCAAGGAGCCTTCACGCACGGTTCGAGGGATCCGCGCCAGGCCCTCTTCGGTGGCCACGATCACCACCGGCACCGCCAGCAGCGCCAGGGTCAGCGAAGCCCAGAGCAGCCCCGGCGTACCGAAGGTCGGCGCAGGCAGCGCTTCAGCGAAGAACAGACGATCGACCGAGCCCCCCAATACATACACGAAGAAGCCAAGGCCGAACACGCCGTAGACGATGGCCGGTACACCGGCCAGGTTGTTCACGGCGATGCGGATGATGCGCGTCAAGGTGTTCTGCTTGGCGTATTCACGCAGGTACACCGCGGCCAGTACGCCAAACGGGGTCACGATCATTGCCATGATCAGGGTCATCATCACGGTGCCGAAGATGGCCGGGAAGATCCCGCCTTCGGTGTTGGCTTCCCGTGGGTCATCGCTGAGGAATTCCCAGACCTTGCTGAAGTAGAAACCGATCTTGGTCATCGTGCCCATGGCGTTCGGCTGGTAGGCGTGCACCACTTTGCCGATGCCGATTTCCACTTCCTTGCCGTTGCCGTCACGCGCCGTCAGGGCGTCGCGGTTGAATTGGGCATGCAGGTCGGCCAGGCGCGCTTCGATGTCCTGGTAGCGCGCATTCAGCTCGGCGCGGTCGGCGTCCATGTCGGCCTGAGCGGCAGCGTCGAGCTTGCCTTCCAGTTCCAGTTTGCGACCGTGCAGGCGGATGCGCTCCAACCCGGCGTTGATCGCGCCAATATCGGTTTTTTCCAGGCTCTTGAGCTGAGCGGCCAGCTTGTTCACGCGGTCCACGCGAGCTTGCAGCTCCGGCCACGCGGCCTCGCCTTCGGCAATCACCTTGCCGTCCTGCTTGACGTTGACCAGGGTGCCGTAGAAATTGCCCCATTCACGGCGCTCAATGGCCATCAGGTTGGTCGGTTTGGTCTGGTCCTTCAACCATTCGCCGACGATCCAGGTGAAGTCGTTGCCGTTCAAATCGCGGTTGCCGACCTTGATCAGCTCACGGGTCATGAATTCCGGGCCTTGGTCCGGCACTGGCAGGCCCGCGCTTTTCAGACGCTCACGCGGCACTTCTTCTTTCTGGACCACTTCGCCGATGACGATGTGGTTGGCCTGGCCTGGCACGTTGTAGTTGGCCTGGATCAGGTCGGCCGGCCAGAAATGGCCCAGGCCCCGCACCGCAATCACAGCCAGCAAACCAATGGTCATGATGACCGCGATGGACACCGCGCCACCGCTGATCCAGACGCCGGGGGCGCCGCTCTTGAACCATCCATTCAGGGAGTTCTGTTTCACAGACTTCTACCTTTCTTAAAGCGACGAGTATTTCTTGCGCAGACGCTGACGAATCAGCTCGGCGAGGGTGTTCATGATGAAGGTGAACAACAGCAGCACCAGCGCCGAGAGGAACAGCACGCGGTAATGACTGCCGCCCACTTCCGACTCGGGCATCTCCACCGCAACGTTGGCCGCCAGGGTGCGCAGGCCCTCGAACAGGTTCATCTCCATCACCGGGGTGTTACCGGTGGCCATCAGTACGATCATGGTCTCGCCCACGGCGCGGCCCATGCCGATCATCAGCGCCGAGAAGATGCCCGGGCTGGCGGTGAGGATGACCACGCGGGTCATGGTCTGCCACGGCGTGGCGCCCAGTGCCAGGGACCCCAGGGTCAGGCCGCGTGGCACGCTGAACACGGCGTCTTCGGCGATGGAGTAGATGTTCGGGATCACGGCAAAACCCATGGCCAGGCCGACCACCAACGCGTTGCGCTGGTCGTAGGTAATGCCCAGATCGTGGGAGATCCACATGCGCATGTCACCGCCGAAAAACCAGGTTTCCAGGTACGGGCTCATGTACAGCGAGAGCCAACCCACGAACAGGATCACCGGAATCAGGATCGCGCTTTCCCAGCCATCGGGAACGCGCAGGCGGATCGACTCAGGCAAGCGGCTGAAGACAAAGCCGGCGACCAGGATGCCAATCGGCAACAGCATCAACAGACTGAAAATGCCCGGCAGATGCCCTTCCACATACGGCGCCAGGAACAGGCCGGCGAAGAATCCGAGGATCACCGTCGGCATGGCTTCCATCAGTTCGATCACCGGCTTGACCTTGCGGCGCAGGCTCGGCGCCATGAAGTAAGCGGTGTAGATCGCTGCAGCAACCGCCAGTGGCGCCGCCAGCAACATGGCGTAGAACGCGGCCTTCAAGGTGCCGAAGGTCAGCGGGGCCAGGCTCATCTTGGGTTCAAAATCGGTGTTGGCGGCCGTGGATTGCCAGACGTATTTAGGCTCGTCGTAGTTCTCGTACCAGACCTTGCTCCACAACGCGCTCCACGACACTTCCGGGTGCGGGTTGTCGAGCAACAACGGTTGCAGCTTGCCACCCGCCTCGACGATCACACGGTTGGCCCGTGGCGACATGCCGAACAGACCCTGACCGTCGACCACCGGGTCCACCAGCAAGGTGCGATGAGCGGTGCTGTGGAACACGCCGAACTGGCCAGCAGCATCCAGGGCGGTGAAGCCTTTGCGGCGCTCTTCAGCGCTGATTTCGACGATGGGTGCAGTGCCCATCTGGAAGGTGCGGATCTGCTTCAGGCGTTGCTCGCCATCCGGGTCACGGGCCATGAACCACTGGGCCAGGCCGCCTTTGGAGTTACCCAGGATCAGCGAGATGCCGCCGACCAACTGGGTGCTGGCGGTGATTTCCGTGTCGGCGTCTTCCAGCAGCTTGTAGCGCCCGTTGAGGCTCTTGTCGCGCAGGCTGAACACGTCGGCCAGGGCACGGCCGTTGATCACGTACAGCCACTGCTGGCGTGGGTCGATGAAGATCGCCTTCACCGGCTCGGTCATCTGCGGCAGCTCGACACGCTTCTGCTCGCTGGTGACCTCACCGGTCATCATGTTTTCTTCGCGGCTCAGGGTCAGCACGTTCAAGTGCGAACCGGCGGAACCTGCCACCACCAGGGAGGTGTCGGTGGCGTTGAGCGCAACGTGTTCCAGGGGACGACCGGTGTCATCCAGCACGATCGGCGTTTCGCCGTAGGGGTACTCGATCGCTGGGGTGATGGTTTTCTTGCCGTCCGGGTACGACACCTTATAGGTGTGGCGGAACACCAAAGACTGGCCATTGGACAAGCCGAGAATCACCAGCGGGCTGCCCGGCTGATCTTCACCAATGGAAGCAACACTGGTACCGGCCGGAATCGGCAGGTCGACACGCTTGAGCTCGGCACCGGTGTCCACGGCAAAGAACAGCGCCTGGCCCTTGTCGGAAACCCGCATGGCGACCTGGTTCTGTTCTTCGAGGGAGATCATCAACGGCTTGCCGGCGTCCTGCATCCAAGCGGGCGTCAACGCGTCTTCCTTGGTCAACGAGGCGCCCTGGAACAATGGCGCAACCACATAGGCGAGGAAGAAGAAGATCAGGGTAATGGCGGCCAGCACGGCGAGCCCGCCGACCAGCACATACCAACGGGTGAAGCGATCCTTGAGCGCGCGGATTCGGCGCTTGCGTTGCAGCTCAGGCGTATTGAAATCAATGCGCTTGGGAGGGGAAGTCGTCGTCATGGTGGAATTGGCCAGATCATTCATGCGCACACCCTAGCGATCCTGTATGACAGAAAGATGACAGTGCAGTGACGCAACAAATCCGCCGCGAAGCAGGGCTGGCAGCGGATAAAAAATTAGGGATGCAGACTGCTTATGTGGGAGCAGGCTTGCCCGCGATGGCATCAACACGGTTTCAACGCTAAACCGCGTCGCCAGCATCGCGGGCAAGCCCGCTCCCACAGAAAAGCATGCGTCTACATCAGGTATCGCAGGCTTAGTTGCCTTCTTTCAGACCCAGGTCAGCCAGGGCCTTGGCGGCGACTTTGGCTGGCAGTGGGATGTAGCCGTCTTTGACCACCACTTCCTGGCCCTGCTTGGACAGCACCAGTTTCACGAACTCAGCTTCCAGCGGCGCCAGTGGCTTGTTCGGGGCTTTGTTGACATACACGTAGAGGAAACGCGACAGCGGATACTTGCCGTTCAGGGCGTTTTCTTCGGAGTCTTCGATGTAGTCAGTGCTGCCTTTCTTGGCCAATGGCACGGTCTTCACGCTGGCGGTCTTGTAGCCGATGCCCGAGTAACCGATGCCGTTCAGCGAGGAGCTGATCGACTGCACGACCGAAGCCGAGCCCGGTTGTTCGTTCACGTTTGGCTTGTAGTCGCCTTTGCACAGGGCTTCTTCCTTGAAGTAGCCGTAGGTGCCGGATACCGAGTTACGCCCGAACAGTTGCACTGGCTTGTTGGCCAGGTCGCCGGTCACGCCCAGGTCACCCCAGGTTTTCACATCGGCTTTGGCGCCGCACAGACGCGTCGAGGAGAAGATAGCGTCGACCTGTTCCATGGTCAGGTGCTGGATCGGGTTGTCCTTGTGCACAAATACCGCCAGGGCATCCACCGCAACCGGGATTGCCGTTGGCTTGTAGCCGTACTTCTGCTCGAAGGCCGCCAGTTCGGTGTCCTTCATCTTGCGGCTCATCGGGCCCAGGTTGGAGGTGCCTTCAGTCAACGCAGGTGGCGCAGTGGCAGAGCCGGCAGCTTGAATCTGGATGTTGACGTTCGGGTATTCCTTTTTGTAACCCTCGGCCCACAGGGTCATCAGGTTAGCCAGGGTATCGGAACCGACGCTGGACAGGTTGCCCGACACACCAGTGGTCTTGACGTAAGCCGGGATTGCCGGATCAACACCAGCGGCCACCGCGTTGGCGGTCGCAACGCCAGCAGCGACAAAAGTCATTGCCGCCATCAAACGTTTCAGTTTCATGCCTTGCTCCTAGCAGATAGGGATAATTGGATCGGGGCCAAGTATCGGCAGGCCGTGTGAACACTCTATGTCTGAAATATGACAATTAGATGAAAGGCCACTATCTGAATGTGCAGGCTTCAGCGACCGCGTTTCCACAGATACCCGCCCACCAGCATCCCCATCACACACAGGACGGCCACATAGTAAGCCGGGCCCATCGGGCTCTCCTTCATCAGCAGCGACACCGCCAAGGGCGTCAACCCGCCGAACACGGCATAAGCAACGTTGTAGGAGAACGACAGACCGCTGAAGCGCACCACCGGCGGGAAGGCTTTGACCATCACGTAGGGCACCACGCCGATGGTGCCGACAAACAAGCCGGTCAGGGCATACAACGGGAACAGCCAGTCCGGGTGGGCCATCAGGCTGTGATACAGCGTCCAGGAGGTCGCCAGCAGCAGTGCGCAACCGGTGACCAGCACGCGACCGGCACCAAAACGGTCGGCCAGCGCACCTGCGGCGATGCAACCCAGGCTCAGGGTCACGATCGCCAGACTATTGGCTTGCAGCGCAACCGTAGGGCTGAAGTGGTAGATGGTTTGCAGCACGGTCGGGGTCATCAGGATGACTACCACCACGCCGGCCGACAATAGCCAGGTCAACAGCATCGACAGCACAATGGCGCCACGGTGATCGCGCAACACGGCGCGCAAGGGCAGTTCAGCGGCCAGGCTCTTGCGTTGCTGCATCTCGGCGAAGATCGGGGTTTCATGCAGCCAACGACGCAGATACACCGACAGCAGGCCGAATACGCCGCCGAGCAGGAAAGGAATCCGCCAGGCGTAATCAGAGACCTGTTCCGGTGTATAGGCGCTATTGATGGCGGTAGCCACCAACGAGCCCAGCAGAATACCGGCGGTGAGGCCGCTGGTCAGGGTGCCGCAGGCGTAGCCGATGTGGCGCGGCGGCACGTGCTCGGAGACGAACACCCAGGCGCCCGGTACTTCGCCGCCAATCGCAGCGCCCTGGATGATGCGCATCAGCAGTAACAGGACCGGCGCCCACAGGCCGATCTGCGCGTAGGTCGGAAGCAAGCCCATGATCAGGGTGGGCACGGCCATCATGAAGATGCTCAAGGTGAACATTTTCTTGCGGCCCAGCAGGTCACCAAAGTGCGCCATGATGATGCCGCCCAAGGGGCGGGCCAGGTAGCCGGCGGCGAAGATGCCGAAGGTCTGCATCATGCGCAGCCATTCAGGCATGTCGACGGGGAAGAACAGTTTCCCGACCACGGTGGCGAAAAACACAAAGATGATGAAGTCGTAGAACTCCAGCGCCCCGCCCAAGGCAGACAGCGACAGGGTTTTGTAGTCGTTGCGGGTCAGCGGGCGCGAGGGTTGCGCACTGCTTGCAGGCACGGAGGACATGGCAAGGCTTCTCTTATAGTAATCATCGTAAAGGACTGCACGCCCGTGACTTGCGGCGGGTTTGGCAAGATAGCAAATCGCCTGAAAAAGCACAGCGCCAGGAGCACAGTTGCGCGCAAAAGCCCCGATACAGCGTCTATTTACCGACCAAATGAGCGTCGGAAGGTCGTCGTGGCGCCAGGGTCTCGATATACTCGCCGGTGCAAGCGCCAGACCCGCTGTCTTGAGGGGCTGCTGTGCCAAAACGCTGTTGGGTACCATCCAGCCGATTTGGCAGAGTTTCCCTTTAGTTCGCCTTACGAGAAACGCATCGAGCGGTGTATGTTGGTGCTGAAACGTTTTTCTGAGAAGACGGCTATCCACTTGAAATACCCATGAAGCGTCACGGGTCAGAGGCACCCTCGGCATGATCGAACTCGAACAAGAAGATCCTATCCCGCAAGGCGACCTCGCCCTGCAAATCACCGCGCTTCCGCGTGAAACCAACGGTTTTGGCGATATCTTCGGCGGCTGGCTGGTCGCGCAGATGGACCTGGCCGGCACGGCAATGGCCAGCAAGGTCGCCGGTGGGCGCGTGGCCACCGTGGCCATTGATCGCATGGCGTTCCTGGTGCCGGTAGCCGTGGGCGCGCAGCTTTCCTTCTATACCCAGGCCCTGGAAATCGGCCGCAGCTCGATCCAGATGATGGTCGAAGTGTGGAGCGACGATCCGTTGTCCAGCGAATGGCGCAAGGTGACCGAAGCCGTATTTGTGTTCGTCGCCATCGATGGCAGCGGCCGCACGCGCTCGGTACCGTCACGGGCGCGTTAAACCTCGCCGGGTTTTAACGGTCAATTGCCCCATTGCCTGCCACTAAGAGAGCTTTGTCATGCCTACGCCCCACGTTGAGACGGTAAAAATCGACGAGCTGGACTGCTGGCGCATCCGCCACAACGGCGCCGAGTTGATGGTGTCCCACCAGGGTGCGCATATCTTCAGTTACCAGCGCGAGGGCGAACAGCCGCTGATCTGGCCGAACCCTGAGGCCGTGTTCAAGCAGGGCAAAGGCATTCGTACTGGCGTACCGGTGTGCTGGCCGTGGTTCGGGGTGTTCGACCGCAACCCGCAAAGCGTCAAAGCCATGCGTCAGAGTAATCAGCCTGCCGGCGCCCACGGTTTTGTGCGCACCGCCCGCTGGGAATTGGCCGCCACCGAACTCGACGGCCAGACGCTGCGAGTGGACCTGGTTTTGCCGGTGCCGGCTGGCGGCTTTCCAGGCTGGCCCCATCAGGTAGACCTGACGCTGAGCCTGCTGTTGGATGACCAACTGCACATCCGCCTGACCAGCCACAACCGCGGCGCCGACATCGTGACCCTCAGCCAGGCATTGCACACCTACTTCGCCGTGAGCGATGTGCGCAAGGTTCAGGTCGAGGGCCTGGATGGCGTGGCTTACATCGATACCGCCGACGGGTGGGCCGAGAAACAACAAGCCGGGCTGCTGCACTTCAGCGCCGAAACAGACCGCATTTACCTGAATACGCCGGCACAGCTGAATATCGTCGATAGCGATTGGCAGCGCCGTATCCAGCTCACCAGCGAAGGCTCGAAAACCACCGTGATCTGGAACCCCTGGACCGAACGCGCCAAGGCTTTCGACGATATGGCCGATGACGGCTGGCAGGGGATGTTGTGCATCGAGACGGCCAACGTGCTGGACGATGTGGTGAACCTGGCGCCCGGGGAAAGCCACACCTTGGGCGTGAGCATCACGGCCCAGGCCTTGTAAACCCAACCCAATGTGGGAGCTGGCTTGCCTGCGATGCAGACAACTCGATGTGTCAGGAACACCGAGGCGCTGCTATCGCAGGCAAGCCAGCTCCCACAGGGGTTATGCTTTGGGCTTTAGAGATCAGACTCCTGCACCACCCGAACCTTCCCGGCCTCCAGCGCATACGCGGCATCCGCCAAGTCGTTATTGACCTTCTCCACCTTCAACGTGCCCGTGACCCACAGCGGCGTGTAGATATCATCCAGCTTCAGCCCCTTGGGATAGCGCACCAGCACCAGTTGATTAGGCGGCGGTGGCGGCACGTGTATGCAGGCGCCCGGGTAAGGCACCAGGAAGAATAATGTGCTGCGGCCCTTGGCGTCCGTTTCAAGCGGCACCGGATAGCCGCCAATGCGGATATTCTTGCCGTTCATGGCTGCGACGGTCTTGGTGGAATACATCACCGCAGGCAGGCCCTTGCTCTGCTTCAAGCCACCCTTTTCGGTGAACGTGCCTTGAGCTTCGGGAGAGTTATGGTCGATCTCGGGCATGGCTTCGAGAGCTTTCTGATCCGACAGCGGCATCAGGTCCAGCCAGTCGGTTTCCGGCAGTTCGCCAGCGTGCGCCAGGCCAGAGCCCAGCAGAAGAAGCGTTAACAGAAGACGGCGCATGGAGAGGCTCGGCAAATACAAGTGCCGAGCATTCTAGCCCTCTGCGCCTGCGCAGCGCAGAGGACTTTGTCGGCTGATTACTTCTTTTTGATCAGGCCGTAGATCACCAGCAACACGATGGCACCCACCAGCGCGCCGATGAAACCTGCGCCCTGGCCTGCCTGGTAGATCCCCAGGGCCTGACCGCCGTAGGTCGCGGCCAGGGAACCGGCGATACCCAGCAGGATGGTCATGATCCAGCCCATGCTGTCGTCGCCAGGCTTGAGGAAGCGCGCCAGAAGGCCGACGATCAAGCCGATAAAGATGGTTCCGATGATACCCATGGCATTTCCCTCTGATTGGTATGAGTCATGCCAAAGCCTAGTCAGGCTTTGGCATCCTGCAATCAGAGAGACGCAGAACCCCAATGGTTCCCGCCGTGGCCAGGCTTATTGTTCGGCGATCAGTGCTTCAACCTTGAGGATCTGCGCCTGCAGCGTCGCACGATCCTTGCAACGCAGGTTGACGTGGCCGACCTTGCGCCCGGCCTTGAAGGCCTTGCCGTAGTGGTGCACGTGGCAATCGTCGATCGCCATCACACGCTCCACCGGCGGTACAGAGCCGATGAAGTTGAGCATGGCGCTCTCGCCGACCTTGGCCGTGGAGCCCAACGGCAAGCCCGCCACCGCCCGCAGGTGGTTTTCGAACTGGCTGCACTCGGCGCCTTCAGTGGTCCAGTGTCCGGAGTTGTGGACGCGCGGGGCGATTTCATTGGCCTTGAGGCCACCGTCGACTTCAAAGAACTCGAACGCCATCACGCCAACATAATCCAGCTGCTTGAGCACACGGCTGGAATAGTCTTCGGCCAGGGCCTGCAGCGGGTGGTCAGTGCTGGCTACCGACACTTTCAGGATGCCGTTGACGTGAGTGTTGTGCACCAACGGGTAAAAGCGGGTTTCGCCATCACGGGCGCGTACGGCAATCAGCGAGACTTCGCCAGTAAACGGCACGAAGCCTTCCAGCAGGCAGGCAACGCTGCCCAGCTCGGCAAAAGTGCCGACCACATCGGCCGCGGTACGCAGGACTTTCTGACCCTTGCCGTCGTAACCCAGGGTGCGGGTTTTCAACACCGCCGGCAGGCCGATGCTGGCGACCGCGGCGTCCAGGTCTGCCTGGGACTGGATGTCGGCGAAGGCCGGCGTCGGAATGCCCAGGTCCTTGAACATGCTCTTTTCGAACCAGCGGTCGCGAGCGATGCGCAAGGCTTCGGCGCTCGGGTACACCGGCACGAACTGCGACAGGAAGGCCACGGTTTCGGCCGGGACGCTTTCGAATTCGAAGGTCACCAGGTCGACTTCATCGGCCAGTTGGCGCAGGTGGTCCGGGTCGCTGTAGTCAGCGCGCAGGTGTTCACCCAGGGCCGCAGCGCAGGCGTCCGGCGCCGGGTCCAGGAAAGCGAAGTTCATCCCCAGCGGCGTACCCGCCAAAGCCAGCATGCGGCCCAGTTGGCCGCCACCGATTACACCGATTTTCATCAATAACAACCTCAGGCGATGCGTGGGTCTGGATTGTCCAGCACGCTGTCTGTCTGCTCAGCACGGAATTTTTTCAGCACCGCATGAAACTGCGGGTGCTTGGCGCCCAGGATGCTGGCGGACAGCAAGGCTGCGTTGATCGCGCCGGCCTTGCCGATCGCCAGGGTTGCCACCGGAATGCCAGCCGGCATCTGCACGATGGACAACAGCGAATCCACGCCCGAGAGCATCGACGACTGCACCGGCACGCCAAGCACGGGCAGGTGAGTCTTGGCCGCGCACATGCCAGGCAAGTGCGCCGCGCCGCCGGCACCGGCGATGATCACCTCGATGCCACGGGATTCTGCTTCATCGGCATACTGGAACAGCAAATCCGGGGTGCGGTGGGCGGAGACCACCTTCACTTCGTACGGAATGCCGAGTTTTTCCAGCATATCGGCGGTGTGGCTAAGGGTGGACCAATCGGACTTGGAGCCCATGATCACGCCAACCAATGCACTCATCGTCGTGCCTCTTCTCTCTGGGCGCCCGCAGGCGCGTCAAAAAACAACAAGCCACGCGGGAGACCGGCGTGGCTTGGTGTACGAATTAAGGCCGGTTGGACCGGCCGAAGGCCGCGCAGTATACCGTAATAATCCAGATAAACAGCCCCTGGGATGACCATCTGTCTAGCGGCGCAAAGTGGCGGTTTTATTGACTTA
Source organism: Pseudomonas sp. DW-iso17 (assembly GCF_058725345.1). Lineage (NCBI taxonomy): Bacteria > Pseudomonadati > Pseudomonadota > Gammaproteobacteria > Pseudomonadales > Pseudomonadaceae > Pseudomonas > Pseudomonas sp. DW-iso17. The sequence goes on from NZ_JBZXEA010000011.1 coordinate 519,431, forward strand.
AGAGTCAGCGAAAACACCACGAAATCCTGTGGGAGCTGGCTTGCCTGCGATAGCAGTGGATCAGCGCAAAATAGGTTGGCTGACACACCGCTATCGCAGGCAAGCCAGCTCCCACATGTGTTCTGCGCTGGGCTCAAGCGCTTTGCGCCGCCCCACCTTCAAGCTTCCTCCACAACAACCGCACATTCGCCTTGCGCACCAACGCGCAGCGATACAGACGAATCTCCAGCGGCACGTGCCATTGCGGCCCGCCACACACCACCAGTTCGCCGCGCGCCAACTCTGCACGTACGCTCAACTGCGGTACCCAGGCGATTCCCAAGCCTTCGAGCGCCATGCTCTTGAGGCTGTCGGCCATGGCGGTTTCATAGATGGTGGTAAAGCGCAGAGCCCTCTGGCGCAGCAGCAAATTCACCGAGCGGCCAAGGAACGCGCCGGCGCTGTAGGCCAGCAGCGGCACGCTGCCCTCGCCCTCCAGGTCGAACAGCGGCTTGCCCTCGGCATCGGCGGCGCACACCGGGAGCATTTCGGTGTTGCCCAGGTGCAGCGACGGGAAAATCTCGGCGTCCATTTGCATCGCCGCGTCCGGGTCGTAGAACGCCAGCATCAGGTCGCAACCGCCTTCGCGCAGGGCGTGCACGGCGTCGCCGACGTTGGTGGCCACCAGCCGCGTGGCGATATTCAAGCCCTCGTTGCGCAACTGCGCGATCCAGCGCGGGAAGAACCCCAAGGCCAGGGAGTGGGCGGCCGCCACTTGCATGACTTCGCCCTGCCCGCCTTCCAGGTGATGCAAATGGCGCAGTACTTCACCGAGCTGTTCGACCACGGTGCGCGCCGTCACCAGAAACAACTGCCCGGCCGCTGTCAGTTCCACCGGCGTGCGTGAACGGTTGACCAACGTCAGCCCCAACGCGGCTTCCAGGCTGCGGATACGCCGACTGAACGCCGGCTGGGTGACAAAGCGCCGCTCAGCCGCCTGGGAAAAACTACGCGTCGCCGCCAGGGCGCTGAAGTCTTCCAACCACTTGCTCTCAAGGTTCATCACTGCCTCCCACGGAATGCACCATTTTGGCACACACGCCCGCCAAGATAACCGGGTCACATCCACATTATGCCGTTTGTGCATAGGCCAGTGTTTAACAGCATTGGCCCAAAAAGTTCTACAAGCCTAGCATTCGCAGCGTTCCGGCCAGTTCCGGGTCCATATTGAGATGATTTCCGTCATGTCCTCTGCTGCATCATTCCGTACCGAAAAAGACCTGCTTGGCGTACTCGAAGTACCGGCTCAAGCGTATTACGGCATCCAGACCCTGCGAGCGGTGAATAACTTCCGCCTCTCGGGCGTTCCGATTTCGCATTACCCGAAATTGGTGGTCGGTCTGGCAATGGTCAAGCAAGCGGCCGCTGACGCCAACCGCGAGTTGGGCCAGCTCAGCGAAGCCAAGCACGCTGCCATCAGCGAAGCCTGTGCGCGTCTGATCCGCGGCGATTTCCACGAAGAGTTCGTGGTGGACATGATTCAAGGCGGCGCCGGCACTTCAACCAACATGAATGCCAACGAAGTCATCGCCAACATCGCGCTGGAGGCCATGGGTCACCAGAAAGGCGAATACCAGTACCTGCACCCCAACAACGACGTGAACATGGCGCAGTCGACCAACGACGCCTACCCGACCGCGATCCGCCTGGGTCTGCTGTTGGGCCATGACGCGCTGCTGGCCAGCCTCGACAGCCTGATCCAGGCGTTCGCCGCCAAAGGCGCCGAGTTCAGCCATGTGCTGAAAATGGGCCGCACCCAGTTGCAAGACGCCGTGCCGATGACCCTCGGCCAGGAATTCCGCGCCTTCGCCACTACTTTGGGTGAAGACCTGGCCCGCCTGAAAACCCTGGCACCGGAGCTGCTGACCGAAGTGAACCTGGGCGGCACCGCCATCGGTACCGGCATCAACGCCGACCCACGCTACCAGGCCCTGGCCGTACAACGCCTGGCCACCATCAGCGGCCAGCCGCTGGTACCGGCGGCCGACTTGATCGAAGCCACCTCCGACATGGGCGCCTTTGTACTGTTCTCCGGCATGCTCAAGCGTACCGCCGTGAAGCTGTCGAAGATCTGCAACGACTTGCGCCTGCTGTCCAGCGGCCCACGCACCGGCATCAACGAGATCAACCTGCCGGCTCGCCAGCCAGGCAGCTCGATCATGCCCGGCAAGGTCAACCCGGTAATCCCGGAAGCGGTCAACCAGGTAGCGTTCCAGGTCATCGGTAACGACCTGGCCCTGACCATGGCAGCCGAAGGCGGCCAACTGCAGTTGAACGTGATGGAGCCGCTGATCGCCTTCAAGATCTTCGACTCGATCCGCCTGCTGCAACGCGCCATGGACATGCTGCGCGAGCACTGCATCGTCGGCATCACCGCCAACGAAGCGCGCTGCCGCGAACTGGTGGAGCATTCCATCGGCCTGGTCACCGCGCTGAACCCGTACATCGGCTATGAAAACGCCACCCGCATTGCGCGTATCGCTCTGGAAAGCGGGCGCGGCGTGCTGGAACTGGTGCGTGAAGAAGGCTTGCTCGACGACGCCATGCTCGACGACATCCTGCGCCCGGAAAACATGATTGCCCCACGTTTGGTCCCGCTGAAGGCCTAAGCGTTTGTTGCACCGCTCACCAGGTTGAGGGACTAGACACCTCTCACCTTTTGAGGGCCTGAAGGCTCGTTCTTCAGGCCCTTTTTTTGGTTCATCGCGCTTTCCCGGGGAAGGCAGCCTTGATTTTCAGGAAAAAGTATTCCGAGTCCCGAAAACCATAGGCCATACGCTTGATCACCTTGATGCGGTTGTTGACGCCCTCAAGGACGCTGGTATGCATATGGAAGTTGGCACTGGCGAGGATGCCTCGGGCGTATTTGCGCAGGTTGCGAGCGAAGCGCTGTAGCGGCGCGAGGCCGCTGTCCCGGGCGTGCCGCAACCAGGTTCGCCAGCGGCGCCAGCCCTCTCGTACGCTGGGGGCGAACCAGACATCCTTCAGCGCATCCTTGAGGACATAGACCGTAGCCAGCGGCTGGTTGGCCGCGAGTAGTTCTTGAAGCTGCACGGCTTGTCCGTCCTTCAGGTTGTTGCGATTGCGCAGCAGCAGCCAGCGGCTTTGCTTGACCGCCTTTCGTGCCGGCTTGTCTTCGCGCAGGAGGTTGGCCTGGTCAACCCGGATACGGTCGATCACATCCCGACCGTAGCGCGCGACGACGTGAAACAGGTCGTACACCACTTCGGCTTGCGGGCAATGCTTCTTCACCTCCAAATCAAAAGCCGTGTTCATGTCCATGGCCACCGCCTCTATCTGCTGGCAGTGCTTGCCGAGCAATTCAAAGAACGGGCGGACCGCCTCGCGGCTGTTGCCGTGGCCGACCCACAATACCCGCGTTCGCTCGGCATCCATGATGACCGTGGCATAGCGATGCCCTTTGTGCAGGGCGAACTCGTCCATCACCAGGCGGCGGACACCGGTTGAATCGAAGTTGCCTACCTCGGCTTGAAGGCGTCGTTTATCGAGCGTTTTGAGGGTGTGCCAATGCAGGCCGGTGAGCTGGCTGACGTGGCTGATCGGCAGCAGCCGCAGCAAGCTTTCGAGCCATATCCGTAACCGCTGGGTCAGCCGAGATGCTGGCTCCAACCAGTCGATCCGCTCGGTCACCCGCCCACAACTCAGGCAATCGACTCGGCGCACTGGTAGTTGAAGCAGGACGCGCTGATCGAACAGATCACGATCACGCACCAGACGAATCCGGCGATCGTGAATCAACGGGCTGAACTGGCCACAACGCCCGCACTTAGGAAGAGAGCCGGCTTGAGGTTCAAGCTCAATGAGGAGGGTGTTATCGGTAGATGGGCGACAGGTAACGGCGTCGTAGCCTGGCCAGAAAGCGGCAAGATCAATAGGATGCACGGCGACAGCAGGGACAGGTGAAGGGTGTGTTTGGCGACTGCCAATTTACCTGCTTCCCTGACTGTCAACTCGCTCTTCCCCCAGACTCCGCGAAGAACCCTTTTTTTTGCCTTGAGGTTGCTCCATGACGCCCATAAAAAATCTAATATCGCACCGCAAACCTTCCTCGCCTTGCGCGACCGCGCTGAAACCTTTAATCGCCCCGTGCAGACGGATCACGCTCGCCTAGGTATAGTGCCGCCCCTCTTCGCGTCTGCGGCTGTCGGTAACGAGGCCCGGGAACCACGCGAAAGCGCATGAATAACAACACCCGCAAAAGGATGGGGATCGAGCGTCGTGCACTGCCTGGTGCCGAGCGATGCGTCGGACCGTCCTGCGTTTGCCATTAGAAAAATCAGCGAGGAACACTCCATGCTCGAAGTCATCAACGACTTCCTCTCAGGGAAAGTACTGATCGTGCTCATAGTCGGGCTCGGCGGTTATTTCACGATCCGCTCGCGTTTCGTGCAGTTGCGTCACTTTTTCCACATGTTCTCGGTGTTTAAAGACAGCCTCAAGAGCAGCGCCGGCCAACTCAGCTCGTTCCAGGCGCTGATGCTCAGCCTGGCCGGCCGAGTGGGTGCCGGTAACATCGCCGGAGTCGGCATTGCCGTGACGTTGGGTGGCCCGGGTGCCGTGTTCTGGATGTGGGTCACCGCGCTGGTGGGCATGTCTTCGAGCTTTATCGAGTGCTCCCTCGGCCAGTTGTACAAGCGCACCGACGCTGAAGGCACCTACCGTGGCGGCCCGGCGTATTACATCCAGCACGGCCTGCAGAAACGCTGGCTGGGGATGGTCATGGCGTTCCTGCTGCTGGTGACCTTCGGCTTTGCCTTCAATGGCCTGCAAGCCCACGCTGTAACACACTCGTTGAATAACGCGTTTGGCCTCGACACCACCTACACCGGCCTGGCGCTGGCGGTGTTGCTGGGCCTGGTGTTCATTGGCGGGATCAAGCGTATTGCCTCGATTGCCGACCTGCTGGTACCGGTCAAGACTCTGGTGTACATCGCCGTGACCCTGTACGTGATCGTGCTGCAATTCGACCACGTACCGGCCATGCTCGCGACCATCGTCAAGAGCGCGTTCGGCCTCGACCAAGCCTTCGGTGGCCTGGTGGGCAGCGCGATCATCATGGGTGTAAAACGCGGCGTGTTCGCCAACGAAGCAGGCTTGGGCAGTGCGCCTAACGTGGCGGCAGTGGCGTCGGTAGAACACCCTATCGCCCAAGGCGTGGTGCAAGCGTTCAGCGTGTTCCTCGACACCTTCGTGATCTGCACCTGTACTGCGTTGCTGATCCTGCTGTCGGGTTTCTACACCCCAGGCTTTGAAGGCGACGGCATTGCCCTGACCCAGAACTCCCTGGCGGCGGTGGTGGGTGACTGGGGCCGCATGTTCATCTCGGTGGCCCTGGCGTTGTTCGTGTTCACCTCGATCATGTACAACTACTACCTGGGCGAGAGCAACCTGCGCTTTCTGGTCGGCAATAACCGCAAGGTGCTGATGGGCTATCGCGCCTTGGTGCTGGTGCTGATTTTCTGGGGCTCGATCGAGAACCTGAGCACCGTGTTCGCCTTCGCCGACATCACCATGACCATGCTCGCGTTCGTCAACCTGTTTGCCCTGGCGTTCCTGTTCAAGATTGCCATGCGCATCCTCAATGACTACGACAACCAGCGCGCAGCGGGCATCAAGACCCCGGTGTTCGACTCCAGCCAGTTCCCCGACCTGGACCTGGACCGCAAGGCATGGCCAGCCAACCCGGTGAAAACCGAGGCGGCTCCGGCAGCTGAACTGAGCGCTCAAGCGCAACGTTAATCACGGCTAGATGACACGCCGCCCGGCCTTGGGCATGCTCTGGGCCCGGCGGCGTTTTTCGTTCAGGAGATTTTCGATGCAATCAGCTAACAACGTCATGGTGCTCTACACCGGCGGCACCATCGGCATGCAGGCCAGCGCCAATGGCCTGGCGCCCGCGTCTGGTTTTGAAGTGCGTATGCGAGAACAGTTTGCCGACGCAGACCTGCCCGCGTGGCGCTTCCGGGAAATGTCACCACTGATCGACAGCGCCAACATGAACCCCGCCTACTGGCAACGCCTGCGCAGCGCCGTGGTCGAGGCGGTAGACGCCGGCTGCGATGCCGTACTGATCCTGCACGGCACCGACACCCTGGCCTACAGCGCAGCGGCCATGAGCTTCCAGCTGCTGGGCCTCCCGGCGCCGGTGGTGTTCACCGGTTCGATGCTGCCGGCCGGTGTGCCCGACAGCGATGCCTGGGAAAACGTCAGCGGTGCGTTGACGGCCTTGGGCGAAGGCCTGAAGCCGGGTGTGCACCTGTACTTCCACGGCGCGCTGATGGCGCCGACTCGCTGCGCGAAGATTCGCAGTTTTGGGCGCAACCCGTTTGCCGCACTGCAGCGCAACGGCGGTGTCGCCCTGGCAGACAGGCTTCCCGCCGCGCTGGCCTACCGCAACGACAAGGCCCCGGCCAACGTTGGCGTCCTGCCGCTCGTTCCGGGCATTGCTGCCGCGCAACTGGATGCATTGATCGACAGCGGCATCCAGGCATTGGTACTCGAATGCTTCGGCAGCGGCACCGGGCCAAGTGACAATCCGGCCTTCCTCGCCAGCCTGCAACGTGCGCAGGATCAAGAGGTGGTAGTGGTTGCAATCACCCAATGCCATGAAGGCGGCGTGGAACTGGATGTCTACGAAGCCGGCAGCCGCCTGCGCGGCGTGGGTGTACTGTCCGGCGGCGGCATGACCCGAGAAGCGGCCTTCGGCAAGCTCAACGCCTTGATCGGCGCGGGGCTGGACAGCGGAGAAATCCGCCGCCTGGTGGAATTGGACCTGTGCGGCGAGCTGAGCTGACCGGCATGTAACTTGCTCCACTTCCAGCCATCCCCTGGCTGGAAGTTCCCATGCTGCATTCCCACCTCACCACCCTCAATGCCGTGTCCCTGGTGCTGCGTACCTTCGAGGCCGAAGGCTTGCCCCACGAAGCATTGCTGGCGGGCAGCGGCATCTGTGCGGCGGATTTGAGCCGCGCCGACACGCGTATCGCCACACATCAGGAGATGCAAGTGTGCGCCAATGCCGTGGCCCATCAGCGTGATATCGGCTTGATCGTTGGGCGGCGTATGCATGTTTCCTCGTACGGCCTACTGGGCTATGCCCTGCTCACCAGTGCCACTTTCGGTGACGCTTTGCGCCTGGCCCTGCGGTATCCGGCGCTGTTGGGAACACTCTTTGAACTGAGCCTGGACGAAGACGGCGAACGCATCTGGTTCACGGCCGGCGACTACCGCGAAAACCCGGCACTGACTGCCTTCAATGTCGAGCTGTGCCTGGGATCACTGAAGGTCATTTGCGACGACCTGCTCGGCCATCCCCTGCCGTTGTTGGGCGCTCGGTTCGAGCACGAGGCGCCGGATTATCAGGCCCGCTACGCCGAGAGCTTCGACTGCCCGCTCCAGTTTCAGGCGATAGCCAACGCGTTCGCCTTTGATAAACGCTGGCTCGCCCAACCTTTGCCCCTGGCCGACGCGGTCACCCACCAGGCCATGGTCGAACGTTGTCGCAAACAGAACACCGAATTCACCGGGCGCGAGGCCTGGCTGGGGCGAATCCGCCAGTTGCTGGCTGCACAATTGCACGCCGCACCTGGGCTCGATGGCCTGGCCCAGCAGATGAACTGTTCGGCGCGCACCCTGCGCCGGCACCTGCACAACCTGGGTTGCAGCTATCAGGAACTGCTCGATGAGCTGCGCTTCGAACGCGCCAAACAGTTGTTGGCTAACGACCTGTGGCCAATCCACCGGATTGCCGAGACGCTGGGGTTCAGCGAAACGGCGAGCTTCAGGCATGCGTTCGTGCGCTGGAGCGGCGTCACGCCGAGCCAATTTCGAGCATGACGCGCCAATAAGGGGCGAATTGCGGACACACACTTTGGCCATATTTATCTCCTTTTGGCCGCTCCTGTCGTTCTCATAAAGCGCGTGCGCCGCAAGACTGCACTCACGAATACAGCCTGCGGAGAACAACAAATGCTGACGATCTACTCGGACGATCACCACCTGCACCATGGCCGCTGTGAACTGATGGACGGGCAACTGATGCCCTGCTTCGAAATGCCCTCGCGTGCCGATCACGTGCTGCAACGGGTCAAGGACCGTGAACTGGGCCCCGTGCAGGCCCCTCAGGACTTCGGCCTGGCGCCGCTGCAACGTATTCACAGCCGCGACTATCTCGACTTCTTCAAAGGCGCCTGGCAACGCTGGACCGAGTATGGCCAGGACGGCGACCTGTTGCCCTACACCTGGCCCGCTCGTACGTTGCGCCGTGTGCTTCCCACCAGCCTGCACGGCCAATTGGGCTATTACAGTTTCGATGGTGGCGCGCCGATCACCGCCGGCACCTGGCAAGCGGCCTACAGCGCGGCGCAAGTGGCCCTTACCGCGCAGGCCGCCATCGCCCAAGGCGCCCACAGTGCCTTCGCCCTTTGCCGCCCGCCGGGGCATCACGCCGCCAGCGATTTGATGGGAGGTTATTGCTACCTCAACAACGCGGCCATCGCAGCCCAGGCATTCCTTGATCAAGGCTGCAAAAAGGTCGCGATCCTCGACGTGGACTACCACCACGGTAACGGCACGCAGTCGATTTTTTATGCGCGCAGCGACGTGCTGTTCACCTCGATTCACGGCCATCCGGAGGCAGAATTTCCGTTCTTCCTTGGCTACGCCGATGAGCATGGCGAGGGCGCCGGCGTTGGTTTCAACTTCAACTATCCGTTGCCGGCCGGGTCCGGCTGGCAGGCCTGGAGCGCGGCGCTGGAACAGGCCTGCGCCGAGATCGAGCGCTACGCCGCCGATATCATCGTGGTGTCCCTGGGCGTGGACACGTTCAAGGACGACCCTATCTCGCAGTTCAAGCTCGACAGCCCGGACTACCTGGCCATGGGCGCGCGCATTGCCCGTCTGGGCAAGCCCACGCTGTTCGTGATGGAAGGCGGCTACGCGGTGGAGGAAATCGGCATCAACGCCGTCAACGTGCTGGAAGGTTTCGAGGAAGCAGCCCAATGAACATACTCAAGTCGCTCGCCCTGTGCGCCGTGGTTGTCAGCGGCGCAGCCCAGGCCGAAGAAAAAACCCTGAAGGTCTACAACTGGTTCGACTACATCACGCCCAAGGCGCTGGAAGACTTCAAGGCCCAGCACCCGTCGATCAAGCTGGTGTACGACATCTTCGACACCAACGAAGCCCTGGAAGCCAAACTGCTCACCGGCAACTCCGGCTATGACGTGGTGGTACCCTCCAACGTGTTCCTGGCCAAGCAGATCGAAGCCGGTGTGTTCCAGCCCCTGGACCGCAGCCAGTTGCCGAACTGGAACCATCTTGACCCCAAACTGATGAAGCTGATCGAGGCCAACGACCCCGGCAATCAATACGCCGTGCCCTACATGTACGGCACCATCCTGATCGGCTTCAACCCAGCCAAGGTCAAGGCGGCCCTGGGCGACAACGCCCCCGTGGACAGCTGGGACCTGATCTTCAAGGAAGAGAACATCAGCAAGCTCAAGCAATGCGGCGTCGCACTGCTGGACTCGCCCTCGGAGATCCTGCCCCTGGCGTTGCAGCACTTGGGCCTGGACCCCAACAGCAGCAACCCCAAGGACTACGACAAGGCCGAAGCGCTGTTGATGAAGATCCGTCCGTACATCACCTACTTTCACTCCTCCAAATACATGGCGGACATCGCCAACGGCGATATCTGCGTGGCGGTGGGCTACTCCGGCAGTTTTTCCCAAGCCGCCAACCGCGCCAAGGAAGCCAAGAATGGCGTGACCGTGGACATGCGCTTGCCCAAGGAAGGCGCGCCGATCTGGTTCGACATGCTCGCCATTCCCAAGGGCGCTAAAAATCCGGGCGACGCCTACACCTTCATCAACTATTTGTTGCAACCCGACGTCATCGCACCGGTCAGCGATTTTGTCGGTTATCCCAACCCGAACAAGGACGCTACCGAGCGGGTCGACCCGGCCATACGCAACAACCCCAACCTGTACCCGACCGACACGGCCATGACCACGCTCTACACCCTCAAACCCCTGGACAGCAAAGCCGAACGCGCCAGGACAAGGGCCTGGACCAAGATTAAGTCCGGGAGGTGAAGCGCTGTACTGGCGTACGTGCATTTAACAGCAGGCCTATGTAAGCACCGCCTACCTGTCTGGCCGAGCCCTAGCATGGAAATTCCGAACCTATACCTCGGGCTATCTCCATCAACCGGTCAGACAGGGAAGCCACTCTATGACCTCACCCGCTGCAAATAACCACACGAACGCCAAACGGCTGGATGAGCGCTCAGCGCTGTTCACCCAACTCTATGTCGGCCCTTCATTCAGGGAGACCGCATCGGCTCTGTTGCGCCAGTCACTTCGGGAACAGTACCCGACGCTGGATATCAACCCGGACATCGCCATGGTCGGCACGCCGACCTGGCGACTGATTGACGACGAGATTGTCGCGGGGCCCACGGAATATCAGGCACTCAGCGACATCCTCGCTCAACAGGCAGTTCTGTCAGTGCCGACCCTGTACATCGAGGGCGAACACTTTCTCACCCAGCAACCGATCGTCGAGCCGACGGTTCACTTGCCCGTGCGTATCTGTGAAATCGCCAAAACCCTCAACCTGCTGGCTCCTGTCATGCTGCGGGCCTTCCAGCAACAGTTGGTCGCCTACTGGAATCAAACCAACGGCAGCGGCCCGCATTGGCACGAGTTGTCGAGCATGTTGCGGGCAGTCTGGAATGTCGAGACCGCAGACGACTGGAGCGCCACCGAGTGCGCCATGGCGCGCACCCTGTTCACCCACCCCGATAAAGCCGACAGGAAGGGCAAAGACCCTTACAACCTCAAGGCCTGCCTGATCGATATCGACCGCGTCGACGCTGACCACGTGACGCACCAGAATGAAGTGGTGATCGCGGTACTGCTCGGCGAACATGAAGGGCAGCGTTCGATCCTCATGTATTCACTGCTCAAGGGCTATGAAAAATTTCCTTCGCTGGAGCACCTGGGCAATTCATTGTCGTTGCACCTGCCAGCCTCTGCTTCGAACCAGGAAATTCATTGGCGGCTGTTCGAGCCTGATGGCGACTTTTTTGATCATCAGGCCTGCGCAATGGTGTCCGTGCTGGTCGAGGCCGTGGGTGCAATCGACTTCTCGGACCTGCGCCAGACCCATAACGCCGATGTCGTCCTCGGCACGCCGCCAGCCATCGCCCCGCTTGCCCCTGAAAAGGGCCCAGGGCTTGCCTGGTATCAGAACCAGTTGCCCGACTGGCTGACGAAGGCGTCCGTCGCCGACCAGAACTTCTTTGCCCGGCACTTGAAGGACCTCGCCGCCCTGCACAACCAGAACGCCGGCCGCTCTTACCTCGACGACGTTCCCTCCATCGAGGCTTACGCGTTGAAGGTGATCAAGGCGCAAATGATCAAGGATCATCCTGCCAGCGCCAACGTTCCCTTGGATAAAATCCGCCTGACGGTGAAAAGCCCGGTCATCTGGGGCACCTTCGTGGTGCCGGGTCAGTTCGAAACCACCTCTTTGAGCGTGGTAGAACTGGCCTTGCAAAACCTGATTGCGCTGCCGACCGGCAATCGATCTGTCGAGATCGATAAGGGGTTCAGCCTGCCTGGATGGATGACCTCTGGCTATTTTGTAGACTTGGTCACCGATGCCGATATCGGCAGTGCCTATCCCGCGTTGATCAAACAAAAACTGCTGGACGACCCGCAGGAGTCATTACGCCGTAAAACCCTCTATAGCCAGCACCTGCGTATCCAACTGCCTATGCAGGCCTTGCAAGCCAAGATTCGCCAGCAAGAAGGCATTGACGAGCGAGGCTACCGCTATGTGGCGGCGGTGTTACAAGACGAGGCCACTGACCGCCAGGTTGACGGGCAAACCATTGTGCTCAGGCCATTGGCGTTTCGGCCCCTGCGGCGCGCGGAAGCGACATTGGACACCGTTGCCAACATGTACGTGATCGGCCCCGAGGACATGACGGCCGGCCCATGCCTGTTGTATCGACCGATGTTCACACCGCCCCTGATGCAGTTCCCGACTCCGACCAATCTGATCTATGGGATTTCGCAATCGAGCACCCTGCGCGAGTCGGTACTGGCCTGGCTACCGGATGCGGTGCGTAACGACTACGCCAATTACGTATTCCCCGGCGCACTACCTACGCCTTGGCAGGTGGCCGATTACCTGATCGAGCCTGACAAACTATGGACCATGAGCGGCCCCATGGCGCTAGGTGAACAAGTGCTTAACGGCGACCGATTTTCCACTCTGTTCAAAGCCAACGCCAATGCCTTGATCGAACTGTCGGATCGGCAATCGGTTTCCAATGCCGAAAACCGTTGGGCCACGTTCAAGCAAGCCGGCTGGCTGATATTCAACGCCGTGCTGCCCTTTCTCGGTCGTACCGTGGGCACGGCGGTGTGGATCTGGCAGGTGGTCGATCAACTGCAAAACTTTATCGAGGCCCAGGAGCACGGTGAGCAGCAAGCCGAGTGGTCGGCGCTCACCGATGTCCTGCTCAACCTTGGCATGGCCATCACCCTGCATGTCGCCAGCCGCAGCCACCGTCCAGGCTACCCACGCAAGGCCCAGCCAACCCTGCCGCAGCCGACAAGCGCCACGGACGTCACCGTCAAACAACAGCCGTCCCTGACCCAGGCGTTGGCGTCCAAACATTCACCTCACTTGCACATCAGTGGCGCAATCAAGCGCGCCCCTGGCGAACTTGCCACCCTGCTCGACAGCTTCAAAATCAATAAGCCCGACGGCCTGGGCCCCGCTGAAAACGCGGCAGGCCAGCACCAGCACCTATTCCGGCATGCACAGCGCTACTACGCCCCCGTGGGGGAGCGCTGGTTTGAGGTGAACACCGATGACGATGAAACAGTGGTCATCATCGACCCCAAGCAACCGGAGCGCACAGGCCCGACGTTGATTCACAACGCCCAGGGCCAATGGTTCATCGACACGCGTCTGCGTCTGCGCGGCGGCGGCCCGAAAAAACAACAGCAAAGGTCCAAATCCGAAGCGGACGTCAAGGCAGTGGAAGCCCAGCGGCGATTGTCAGAATTTGAGCGAGACAAGAGCGCCACGCAATTGGAGATACAGGCGGCCCGCGCTGAGATGGAGGACCCCCAGGCCAGCACTTCGGCCGATGCCCGCCGTGAGATCTACCTGCAAAAGCTCGAGGCCCAGCGAAATAACTACGAAACGGCGCTGCAACAACTCAAGATCTTGAATGTGTTTGCCCCGACTGCGAATTATCAAGAGCAAGTCGTGCGCTACGTCGGCGCCCAGTTGGACCTGACGGAAACCGGTATACGCGAAGCTCAAGTCACGTTCACACCGAAGCTTAAAACCGTGCTGGACCAGATTGAGCGCCAGGCCAGCCATCCCGAGGAGCGTCATATCGAGGACGCCCAAACCTTGACCGAGATGAGCCAGGACATGATCGCACGCCTGAACTACACAGAGTCGCGGTTCGCTCAACTTAGAACGATGGGGCGATCCGGCTTCAAGGCTATCTGCCAACACCGCAAAAGCTTGCCGATTTACACGGCCCGCGACCTCAGGTTCCTGCAAGTGACCCTGGCGCGCAATCTGTGCGTGGACGAAAACAGCATGACCACGGCTCCGGATGCCTGGAACGCCATCGACCGTATTGTCGACAGCGCCAATCTGTCGATTCAGACCTTGCGTGAAACCCTGTTCGAACGCAGCGAGTCGCGTCTGGACGAACGCATCGAAACCGTGGGCAGCCTGGTCGAACAGTTCAATGTCCTTGATGAACGCCTGCAGGACTTTCCAGCGGAATTTACCAACGTTGCACTGACCACCCCCCTTACGCGCCTGCGTGAAAAAATCCGCAGCTTCTACAACGAAACCGTTGGCCACCTGGAGCTGCTGCACAGTGACCGGGACGCCATCAGAAACCGGCCAACTCCGCCGCCGACCCCGCCTAAAGCCAGGAAAAAAGTCATTTATACGCGTTACAACGGTGTGCTGGTCGGTGACCCACGCCTGTCAGCAACAGGCGAGGAAACCGGTCTGGTAGATATCAGATCTCCACTGACTCAGGACATCATGGCGACCTTCCACGAAAAGCCCGCAGGCGTCTGGGTACAGCGCGTAACGCCCGCCGAAACACAACCCAGTGTTGTCGTGGACGTTGCCACCCGCATCAAACAGGCACAGGACCTGTTGGACGCACTGGAGACTTTCAAGCAGCGGACCGCCGAACAAGCGGCCAAGCCGGAGCGCACGGCCATCGGCATAGAAACGTTGTTTCACCAGCACGCATTGGCGCTGGAACAGGCGTCTTCGAATATTAAAGAGGCCCTCACCCAAGGCAACGCAACCGAGAGCCACAAGGACTCGGCTGCGCTTGTGGACAGAAAGCTCAACGAGGCGGCCCAAGCCCTCTACAAGGAGGCTTCACGCTACAAGTCGTTGTTGTTCAAAAAGCATCCACCCACCGTGCATGCTCTGGAATGGCTGCTGAGAAACCAAGAGGTCGTCATCAAGAAAACCGTCACGCGGCGACGGCTCAAAGGCCCGGAGAAGGACTATCTGGACGAGTACACCATCCACAACCGCGAAGACCATAGCGTGCTGTGGTATGCCCACTTTCATTACTCAACCGACTGGGTGCCCGCCAAGGCATTCCTGCGCGCGCGCCTGAAAACCCCGCAGGAGCACGCCCGTGGCGCGGAGTCCGACACCCTCAACGGCCTTGGCGAGAAGCAGAAAACCGCGGTGTATCTCAGTGACATCAATCTAGACCAGGCCCGGCGGTTGTTTTTCACGGTGAAATGACTCCCCCTGAGGCGGGGGCGTTCGCGCCCTCGACTCATGACCGCAGCCAGCCGCAGCGCGACGTATCTACCACCCCTGCGGTAACGTCGCTCGCTACCTTGCGCGTTCCTTAAAGCCCGTACGGGCCATTGAATGCAAAGGAGCTGCGCATGCCCAATGACACTGTCAACAATCACCGTCCACCTACTACCTATGAACTGCTGACCCAGTTAACCAGTGGCCCCACTATCCGCGAAGTGGCCGCAACGGCATTGCGCTCAGCTATCAAGGCGCTATATCCCACGCTGGATATCGAACCCGACCTGGCCATGGTCGTCAGCCCTCAATGGGTGGTGGTCGGCGACGACGTCGTGCGTGCGCCGGCCACTGTCGAATCGCTCACCTCAGTGCTGGCCCGCCAGGCACTGTCCAGCGAGAGAGTGACCTATATCGACGGCCAACATTTCCTCACCTTGCAGCCGTACGCTCTGATTCCTGTGCATCTGGCAGTGAAAATCGATGCCATCGCACGCCTGATCAACGAGCTATCCGACCTGCTGTTCACTGCATTCCAGGAACAGCAACTGGACTTCTGGAACGCGTCCAATGGCACCACCGGTCCGCGCTGGCAATCCTTATCCAGCACACTGAGGAAGGTGTGGAACATCACCGAAGAGCAAGGCCTGAGTGAGCACGAAAGCGCGATGGCACGTGCATTTTTCCAGGAACCCGACCTGGCCAGACGCTCGCTGAAAGACCCTTACAAGACCCACGCGTACCTGGTCGACGTGGACATTCTTGAAGCCGGCCGGTCCACCCATGCCAGCTTCCTGGATATCACCGTATTGGTGGGCGAGCACGCCAATCGCCCGATGATCCTGACGCACTCGTTGGTGAGCGGGTATGAAACGTTCGAGTCACTGGCACAATTGGGTGCCGCGCTGCCTGCGCGAATGAGTGCGCCCGCCAGCGACGCCACCTTGCAATGGCGCTTGTATGAACCCGACGGCAACTTCTTCGATACGCTGGCCTGCAATCTGATCTCGTTGCAAATCTACGCCATAGGCAGTTATGGCGAATCCGGCCTGGGTAACCTGGCCGAAGCAAAGGTGCCCGCGACCACGGTTGCCCGCATCGTGCCCAGTATCGAAGAAATGAGCGATCAACAGCTGTCGAATATCCGCGATATTCACCGACAACTTCCAGACTGGCTGGCTTCGGCAACGGACTCCGATATCGCCGCCTACGGCCGCTATATGATCAACCTGGCCCAACTGCACAGCCATTATCACGGCGAAACGTTTCAGGACGGCATTCCAGCCATTCGTGACTACGCCCGGACACAGCTGCAAAACCTTATCCGCTCCCCCCAAGCGGGGGCGCGCCTGAACCTGGATAACATCGAAATCGTTATCGAGAGCCCAGTGCTGTGGGGCACGTTTATCGTCCCCGGAGCCGTGGACACCACACGACGCAGCCTGATCGACCTGGCCTTGGAAAACCTCACCGGCCTGCCCACCGGCAACGTGACAGTGCACTACAACGGCAGGGGCGGTGACGTGCCCGCATGGCTGACCTACAGCTACCTGAAAGACGTGATCGAGGACATCGACATCGGTCAGCGCTACCCCGCGCTGGTCAAACAGCAACTGCTCGATGACCCCACCCAGTCGAGTCACCGCCAACAGCTCTACATCCGCCACCTGCAGATTCAACTGCCGTTGCTGGCCCTGCAGATGAAAATCCGCAGCCAGGGCGGCTTCGATGAGCTGGGTTATCGCTACGTCGCCGCCGTCATGCATCCCGATGAACATGCGCGCCGTGTCGACGGGCACCCCATTGTCATCCGCCGCCTGGCCTTCGTGCCCAGTCTGCGCCCCGGGCCTGAGCAAGACGTGGTCACCAATATGTTCGTGATTGGCCCGAAGCATTCCGGCAACGGTCCCTGCGTACTCTATCGGCCATTGCTGGAGCCGGCCCTGATGCAATTTGCGTCGCGGCAAAACCTGCTCTATGCCATCAAACATGAGCGCTCCTTGCGCGAGTCGGTGTTGGCCTGGCTACCTGAACCGCAAAGATTCAACTACGCCCAATACGTTTTCCCCGACACCCTTCCTTCGCCCTGGACCGTGGTGCGCGCACTGGTCGAACCGCTCACCGTGCTGTACATGAGTGGCCCGGTGACGTTGAGCGATGAAGAAATGGGCAATGACATTTTTGCCACGCTGTTCAAGGCCAACGCCAATGCCATGGTCGAGTTGGCGACACGCCAGTCGGTGTCCAACGTACAGAAACGCTGGGCGACCTTTCGACAGACCGGCTGGCAAATTTTCAACGCCGCCCTGCCCTTCCTGGGCCGCACCCTTGGCATCGCCGCTTGGGTCTGGCAAATCATGGACGACCTGCAGGCCGCTGAGGAGGCCGTGAACAAGAGTGACCAGCCCGCCTCCTGGACAGCGTTGGTGGATGTCTTCCTCAACCTCGGCATGGCCCTAACGCTGCACATCGCCCTGCGCCACCCTCGAGCGTCCAAGCGATCCGCTTCCCCCAGGGTCGGCACTGAACCCACGAAAACGACGATTGAAACGGTAGGCAGGCCGTCCGTTACCGAGAAGACATTTACTTCAGTCCAACAGGCCACTATTTCCGACAGCCAACTTTCAGCCAAGCATCAAGGCCCCGTGCACACTCGCGGAGCCCTCAGTCACAGCCGCCTCGGACTGGCCAAGACGCTCGACAGCTTCAAGGTCGCCAAGCCCGAAAAACTCGGTGAACAAAATAAAAACCCCGGTCACCATCTCAATCTCTATCCGCTTGCAGATAAGTGGTACGCACCGGTCAGCGAGCGTTGGTTCGAGGTCACGGTGGATGACAACGACAGCGTCGTCATCATCGACCCGAAGGAACCTTCGCGTACCGGCCCACCGCTGATCGGCAACCTCGCGGGGCAATGGTTTGTCGATGTCCGTTTGCGGCTACGCGGCGGCGGTCTTCGAAACCGGCGGCGTGCGGTCAAGATCGATCAGCCGGCGCGCATTGCGGCACTTATGACTCAACTCAACGCCTTCGACGCGGTCGCCGCCCGCCAACAGCTGGACGTGCTTGAGGCAAAGCCTGCGCTGGACGCTGCCCCTGGCCCGTCCACGGACCTGCGACGTACAACGTTCATCGGTAAAGTCGACAGCCGGCTGGCGGCGTATGACGAAGCGATCAGCCAACTGAAGTCCTTGAGCATCATCGACACGGTGCCCACCTACCAGAGCACTATGAGCGGTTACCTGAAACAGCAATTGCAACTGACTCAGATCGCTTTGGAGCAACAAGTGATGAGTTATAGGGAGGCCCTGAAGTCGTCGTCCCCAATCCTCGACGCCGAGGTGGACATCGACTATAAAAACCAGGCTCGCAGCGCCCAAGACCTGTCCACCCTGAACCAGGCAATCATCAAGCGCCTGCAGTTCATCAACGACCGTTTCAACGATCTCAGAGCATTGGGAGATGAGGGTGCAGCCGTCATTCGTAAAACCATCGGGGAGTTGCCACAGCTGACCCTCACTGAACTCAAATCCCTGGAGATCATCCTGGGCCGCTACTTGTGTATCGATGAAGAGCAACGCCAGATCCCCGCCACGCTGCGCGAGCGGATGGGCCAGATCGTCGATAGCGCCGAACTGAACGTCGAGAGTTTCAATGAGATTGTGGAACGCGGTAATGGCGCATCGCTGGATGAGCGCATCGATGTACTCAACAGCCTGGTAGAGCAATTTTCCAGTGCCGACCAGCGCCTGCTCGATCTTCACGCCGATTACCCACAACACTTGCACAAAAGCCGCCTGGAAAGTTTCCGCCAACAGATTGGCGAGTTCAGCCAAAGGGCCGTGCACGACCTGGCGCAATTGCTGCGAACGAAGAAAGCCCTGGAGCCCAAGCCCGGCAGCTCGAAGACCGAGCCCCGCCCGCGGCGCAAAGTAATCAAAACACGCCATCACGGCTTGGTAATGGGTGAACCGCGTGAAACCGACAGTTCCCTGGTAGACGTCAGGGCCGGCATGACCGGCAAGGTGATCGCCACATTCCATGAAAAGTCGCCAGGGGTGTGGGTCACACGGCACAAAACTGCGCTGCACCCACCCGTGCCTGTTTCGGTGGACCTGGACACCAGCATCAACGCTGGGCAAACGCTATTGGAGGGCGAACACGCCGAAATTCGCAAATACAAGGGTTTCTCAACAAAGCCCTGGCATGCTCCGCAAGACATTCAAGATATGTTCGATGACTATGCGAAGACGCTGGAAGACGCGTCGAAGAACATCGAAGAAGCACTGACCCAGCGCAATCTCACAGAAAGCGAACATACCTCCGCTGCTGTGACCAATCGTCATCTCAAAGACGCGGCACAACGTTTCTATCGGCAGGGCAAAGAAACCTACATCGACATGATCAAGCGCCAGCCCCCAACCGCGGAACGGGTGAACTGGCTGCACAGCCAGGGGCTGATCACCATCGTCAAGGTCATCACTCGGCGTGCCCTCAAGGGGCCCAGAAAGGACTTTCTGGACGAGTACGAGATTCGCGATAACGAGAATGGCACGGCGCTGTGGTACGCGCACTTTCACTATGAAACCAAGAACGCTGCATTGGAGAATTTCACCAAGGATCATCTCAAGACCCGCGAACAACATCGGCTCGGCGGCGCCCACCAACGTACCGGGCCCAGTGACTGGGACATCATAGAAATCCACCGCCGCAGTATCGGTGAGCAACTGGCCAAGTCGCTGTTCTTCAAGAACTGATCGGCTACGCCTTCCACGCTTGACGCAAACGCGCCAGCGCCTGCGCAATGGCCGCCTCCGGCACGGCGGCAAACCCCATCACCAGGCCAGCATGCTGGTCCGGTGGCGGGCGTGTGCCAGCCAGCCAATAGCTGCTCAAACCATTGATCTCGACATCCACTGCACGGGCCTGAGCGAGCAACGCCTGCTCCCGGGCCAGGCTGTCCACCCGCACCGTGATGTGCAAACCCGCCGCGGCATTTGGCAACGCGCCGACCCCGGGCAACCCGGTGGGCCATCCGGCCAACAACGCATTGCGCCGGCTGAGCGCGGCGCGACGCATCCGACGAATGTGGCGCTGGAAGTGCCCCGCCGCCATGAACTCGGCCATCACCGCCTGGGTGCTGACTTCGGAGTGACGCACGTCCACGGCGCGGCGCCGGGTGAAGGCTTGCACCAGGCCCGGTGGCAACACCAGATAACCCAGGCGCAACGCCGGGAACGCCACCTTGCCGAAGGTGCCCACATACAGCACGCGGCCACTGCGATCCAGCGCGGCCAACGGTGACAGCGGCGCGCCGCTGTAGCGGTACTCGCCGTCGTAATCGTCTTCCACGATCCAACCGCCTGAACGTTCGGCCCAGGCCAGCAATTCCAGGCGCCGAGCCAGGCTCATCACCACGCCCAGCGGGTACTGATGGGAAGGCGTGACATACGCCACGCGGCAATCATTGAGGGTACTGAGCACCTGGCAATCCATGCCCTCGCCGTCGACCGGCACGCCATGCAGTCGCCCGCCGGCCAAAGCGAATGCATGGCCGGCCGCGCGATAGCCAGGGTTTTCCACCGCCACGCCATCCCCAGTCTCCACCAGCAACTGTGCACAAAGGCTAATGGCCTGCTGTGCGCCGCTGGTGATCACAATTTGTTCAGCCGTGCATTGCATGCCGCGCGAGCTGCGCAGGTACGCGGCGATCAAACCGCGCAGGCGACCGTCACCGGCCGGGTCGCCATAGCACAGCTGTTCCAGGTCGGGTTTGCGCCAGAACGCCCCATTCAGCTTGGCCCATACCTCAAACGGGAACAGATCGAAGGCGGGTACGCCCACGCGAAATGCCCGGGGCGGTCCCAACGGCGGCTGAGGCAGATGATGGTCTTTTACCCGTGCCAAACCGGCGCTGTGGATAACTTCGTCATCTAAATCCTCGGGCATATTCGCCCATTTTGTGGATAAGCCTGGGGATAAGCCTGTTGACAACCCTGTGGATACTTTTGTGGATAGTTTTTCGGCCATCGGCAATTGGGCAACATAGGTGCCATCACCGACCCGGCTTTCGATAAACCCCTCCGCGTACAGCTGATCGTAGGCGCGCACCACGCTGTTGCGGGAAATCGACAAGGCCGCCGCCAGATCACGGGTAGCGGGCAGCCGCGTGCCACTGACCAATCGCCCATCCAATACCCGCTGGCGCAGGGCCTCATACAGCTGGCGCGTGAGGCCCTGGCGGCGGTCCAGCTCGATACCGGCGGGGTTGAAGGACAACGGTGGCGAAACAGGCGGCATATTGGACCTATAAAAATAGCGCTAGATGGCTCTTACAACGAACCAATAGCCTGCCTAGGATGCAGGCATTCGCCAAGGAAAATCTCCATGTACACACCCCGCGCCTTTGCTCTCGATGACTTGCCCGAAATCCAGCAACTGATCCAGCACACCCGTCTGGCGCAGTTGGTAACCGTGGGTGAAAACGGCCTGCAAGCCAGCCACTTGCCCTTGCTGCTCAACCCCGATGAAGGGCCCAATGGCACGCTGTACGGTCACTTGGCCAAAGCCAACCCGCAATGGCGCGAGCTGCAAAATGGCGGTGAAGCGCTGGTGATCTTCGCCGGTGCCGACGCCTATATCAGCCCGGCGTTTTACCCCGCCAAGGCCGAGCACGGCAAAGTGGTCCCGACCTGGAACTACATCGCCGTGCACGCCTATGGCACGCCTGCGGTATTCAGCGACGCCGAGCGCTTGCTCAAGGTGGTCACCGCCCTCACCGACCGCCATGAAAGCGGCCGCGCCCAACCCTGGCGTGTCAGCGACGCACCGGCGGACTACATTGACGGCATGCTCAAGGCCATCGTCGGCTTTGCCCTGCCGATCAAGCGCCTGGTGGGCAAACGCAAGCTCAGCCAGAACCGCAGCGCCGCCGACATGGCCGGTGTGCGTGACGGCCTGGCCGCCAGTGCCGATGTACGTGACCAGACCCTCGCCCGCTTTATTCCCCAAGGAGTTTCAGAATGAGCTTGATCGACATTCGCCAGGTTACAGCCGCCGACCAAGCCGCCTGGCTGCCGCTGTGGCAGGCCTACTTGGCGTTCTACAACACCGAACTGCCGGACGCCGTCAGCCAAAGCACCTGGCAACGCCTGATCGACCCCCGCGAGCCGACCCATTCGGCACTGGCCTGGCAGGACGGCAAGGCGGTGGGCATGGTCAACTTCATCTACCATCGCTCCAACTGGAGCATCGAGAACTCCTGCTACCTGCAGGATTTGCTGGTGGACCCGACCCAACGTGGCACGGGCGTAGGTCGCAAGCTGATCGAATTCGTCTACGCCACCGCCAAGGCCGATGGCTGCTGCAAAGTGCACTGGTTGACCCACGAGACCAACGCCACCGCGATCCAACTCTACGAGCGCATCGCCGAACGCCCAGGCTTCATCCAATTTCGCAAAGGTCTTTAAGGAGCACAGCATGATCACTTCCCTCGCTGATTGGAAAGGCGTCCCGGCGCCGACTGCGCAACTGCTTGAAGGGCGTTTTATCCACCTGGAAAAGCTCGACCCGGCGCGCCATGCCGATCAACTGTGGCAAGCCCTTGAAGGCCCAGGGGCCGACCCGAAGCTGTGGGATTACTTGCCCTACGGCCCGTTCACCGAGCGCAGTGCCTTCGACGCCTGGTTGAACAACCACGCCGCCCACAGCGACCCGTACTTTTTCAGCGTGATCGACCGCGCAACGGGCCAGGTTCAGGGCATCCTCAGCCTGATGTCCATCGTCCCGGCGCAAGGCCGTATCGAAATCGGCCACGTCACCTTCGGCGCACCGATGCAGCGCTCGCCGAAAAGCACCGAAGCGGTGTACCTGCTGGCCAAATATGCGTTCGAGCAGGGCTACCGTCGGCTGGAGTGGAAGTGCAACAACGGCAACGCGCGGTCCAAGTACGCAGCCGAGCGCTTGGGGTTCAGTTTTGAAGGAGTGTTCCGCCAGCACATGGTGGTCAAAGGGCAGAACCGCGATACGGCGTGGTATTCGATCCTGGATTCGGAATGGCCGAAGGTCGGTGCCGGGTTTGAGGCGTGGTTGTCGCAGGCGAACCAGAGTGGGTCGGGCCAGTTGAAGACACTCACAGAGTGTCGGGGTTAATACTCACATGTGTGGGAGCTGGCTTGCCTGCGATACAGACACCTCGGTGTATCAGGCAAAACCAGTTGATGCCATCGCAGGCAAGCCAGCTCCCACAGGTTTGACTAGCGGTGAATCAGTCGGTCAGGCGCTGCGCCAGCACCGCAATATGCTCCGGTCCGATGCCGCAGCATCCACCCAGATGGCTAGCGCCGCGCGCTTGCCAATCGGCCGCCCATTGCAAGTAGCCGGGTGGGTCGAGGTCATCGCGCAACGGGTCCAGGCCATCGTTGGCCGTGGCTTCCTTGGGTTGCGGCGGGAAAGCGTTGGCGTAGGCGCCGATCTGAATCGCTACACCCAAACGGTCGAAGGTCTGGCGGGCAGCGTCAATCGCCGCGCCGATCACTTCCGGCTGGCTGCAGTTGAACAGCAATACCTGCACCCCCAGTTGCGCCGCCGCCTCGGCTGCGTCCGCCACCGGTTCGCCGGAGCGCAGGCGCGGCACCTCGTCGGTGTCTTCGTCTTTCAAGGTAAACGACAGCCAGAACGGCTTGCCATCCTTAGGCAGCCCGGCATGGATCGCCCGTGCTTCAGCGATTGAGCTCTGGGTTTCCGCCAGCCACAGATCGACATGCGGGGCCAGGCCGTTCACCAAGGGGGTGAGCAACTCACTGACGCGCTCGGCCTGGAACAGATCTGGGCGATAAGAGCCAAATAGTGGCGGCAGTGAGCCGGCTACCTGCACGGCTTTACCGGAGGCCTGCACCGCCCGTCGCGCCAACTCACCGGCCAGGGCGGCGAGCGCCTGCCCTTCTTGGGCGAACCGCGCTTCGCCGATATGGAACGGCACCACCGCGTAACTGTTGCTGGTGATCACATTGGCGCCGCTGTCGATGTAGGCCGCGTGCACCGCCTCCACCGCTTGCGGCGCTTCGCTCAAGGCCAGTGCCGACCATTCCGGCTGACGGAACGGCGCCCCACGGCGTTGCAGTTCACGGCCCATGCCACCATCGAGAATTACTGTGCTTACTGCGCCCATATGCTTTTTACTCATATGCTTATGAAAATAACTCACTATGAGAGTCGTTCTTATAACTATTTAATGCGTACCGTTCGGTTAATAACAACCTCTTTTTTATTCAGGTGTTCGATTTTGAAATTCAGACCGCTGTTGGCCCTGGGCCTGACGATGTTGGCTGCTTCAACCCAAGCCTTTGGCGGTGCCACGCTGGATCGTGTCGAGCAGAAGAAAGAGCTGGTCGGCGTGCTGATGGAAAGCTATCCACCGTTTTCATTTCTCAATGACCAGAACCAGCTCGACGGTTTCGACGTGGACGTGGCCAAGGCCGTGGCACAAAAACTGGGCGTGAAGTTGCGCCTGGAAACTCCGTCCTGGGACGTGATCGCCGCCGGCCGCTGGAGCGGGCGCTACGACATCTGCATCTGTTCCATGACCCCAAGCAAGGCACGCGCCGAGGTGTTCGACTTCCCGGTGGAGTACTACGCCTCGCCCGCCGTGATTGTGGTCAATGCCAAGGACGACCGCATCCACGACGCCCGGGACCTGAGCGGCAAGAAAGTCGGCCTCACTAGCGCCTCTAGCTACGAAAGCTACCTGAACAAGAACCTGGTGATCGAAGGCGCCGAAGACACGCAGTTGCAGTACCCGTTCGAGGAGGTGCAGATCGCCCCGTACGACACCGACAACGTGGCGTTCCAGGATCTGGGCCTGGGCGCTGGCGTGCGCCTGGATGCGATCCTCACCAACCTGGTCACCGCACAGCCGCGCCTGAGCCAGGACAAGCGTTTCAAGCTCGCCGGTGTGCCGCTGTACTCGGAGCCCAATTCGGTGGCCATCGAGAAAGGCGACCCGCAGTGGGACAGCAAAGTGCGTGAGGTCTTCGCCCAGCTCAAGCAGGACGGCACCTTGAGCGCGCTGTCGCAAAAATGGATCGGCGCCGATATCAGCCGATGAGTTTTCGCCTACGGCTTTACCTGACCTGGGCGGCACTGTTCGCGCTGTTTGCGAGTTTCTTCCTGAGCTTTGACCTGAAGTTCTCGATCATCCTCGACAAGCTGCCCAACCTGGTCGGCCTGCACCTTGCGCCCAATGGCTTCCTGCAAGGCGCGGCGCTGACGCTGTTCTTGTGCCTGTGCGCCATTGTCGCGTCGTCGGTGCTGGGCTTTATCACCGCGTTGGGGCGCCTGTCCAAAAGTGCCGTGGCGTTCGGCATCGCCAGTTTCTACGCCTCGTTCTTTCGCGGCACGCCGCTGCTGATCCAGATCCTGTTGATCTACCTGGGCCTGCCGCAATTGGGGCTGGTGCCAGGCGCCATCGTCGCCGGGATCATCGCGTTGTCACTGAATTACGGCGCCTACCTGAGCGAGATTTTCCGCGCCGGCATCCTCGGCGTGCCCCACGGCCAACGCGAGGCCGCGCTGGCCCTGGGCATGCGCGACAGGGCGATCTTCTGGCACGTGACCCTGCCCCAGGCCATGCGCACCATCATCCCGCCGGCCACCAACCAGTTCATCTCGATGCTCAAGGACTCCTCCCTGATCTCGGTGATGGGCGTGTGGGAAGTGATGTTTCTGGCGCAGTCCTATGGCCGCTCAAGCTACCGCTATATCGAGATGCTCACGACGGCGGCGATCATTTATTGGGTGATGTCCCTGGGGCTCGAATTGATCCAGGCGCGGATGGAGCGGCATTTCGGCAAGGGCTACGTGCGGCGCGGTTGACGGTCAGGGCCTGTTGCGCCGCACCTTGACCACGCCCATCTGCAAACCGAAGGGCCGAAACACGGCATTCAGCGATTTCAGGGTTGGGTTGCCATCGCCATGTTCGATATGCACCAGGGTACGCACCGAAATTTTGCACATTCTGGCGAACTGGCTTTGGTGCAGGCCGGTCACTTCGATGCGCAGGCGGCGTACGGCGGAGCCCAGCTCGAGCGAGCCACCGGCCAAGCCTTGTTCGACGCTGTCGATCAACAACGCACGAGCATCCATGCTAATCGTCATCTCAACCCCCACTGCCTGAGACGCAGGTCCAGTTTCCCTAATGGGATGCTTGGGTGATTCAAGGTCACAGCGGGCACGCCACTGGCCACCAGAAGATCCGGTAATGCACGCAGGTGCTCGGCTGTTTGTCGCAGGCGTTCAAAGCTTTGCTCGGGGTCGACGAGGTCGGCCAGAGCCTCGCATACCGCTCGCCAATTGATATCCCCGGCGATTTCCAAGGGTTTGGGCCATTTGGTGGTTCGAGTGACGGCTTCAGCGTCCATTACCATGGGTGCCAAATCATAAATGGGGGCCAGGCGCAGCGCCTTGGGCTCGCGGATGATCGATGTATTGCGGCCGTGGTTATCCGAATTACCCAGCACTTTATTCAGCAAATCCCGGCGCAGGTACTCTGCGACCAGATCTGCGACGTGGTCCTCTTGTCCCACTGCTCGCCATTGATCGACCAACAGCCTCACCACCTCCAGATGATCCATGTAGCTGCCAGGGGTGGTCACACCGGCCAAGGAATAGATCGACTCGACGGCCAGCCGTTCAACACCGCCCTCACCCAGCCTGCGATCAAAACGATGCATCCACAGGCTGGGTTTTGTCGCCTCTTCCAGCGCCAGCCCTTGGGTGGCGACCGTTTCGATGCCAAGAGACTCAAGCGCCCGGTAATAGTGGTACTCACTTCGCAGGATATCTTGATCAGTCTGCGTAGCCTGGTTGCGCGCGAACTTGATGAACCAGTGCTGAGCGACGTCAGCGTCATTCAGGATCGCGTCTGGATACAGCAAGCCATCTACGCCTTGGGTCATCAACAATTTCGGTGCCTCGCCCCCTGCTCCGGTAGCACCGCCGATGGCAGCACCTTGTTCATAGGCATATTCCAGGAAACGGCTATCGCGACTGACGACCTCATGTCGTGCAAACCCCATCGGGGTTTCACCGCCCAGGGCTTGGATGGACTCCTTGATCCGCATGTTGCCAATCGGCGCCGACGTACTGCGCCCCAGCAAGAACAAGTCGTCATCGATGGCCTGGGGTTTCTCACGACCAAGACGCTGCATCAAAAAGCGCTTGGCCGCGCCGGCTGGCGCGATATCGTGCAAAAAAGCGGGGGCTGACTTGAGCACCGTAACGTCCCAATCCAGCGGGAACCGGGCACTGGCCGCGTAGCAAAAAGGCTGCTGGATCTCTTCGAGGTGATCGGCCAGATAATCCTGGCGGTAATGAAACCTGCAGGGCCCGACAAAACCCCGTTGCGGTTCAGGAAATTCAAGCCGCATAGCATCATGCCAGTGCCCGGCGGTGAAAATTTGCAGCGTCAAAGAGTAAGCGGTGTCTTTCTGCAATTTAGTGCACCTGCTAAGCAGTGATGAGAGCAATACATGCAATATAGTGCATTTTTCACTCATAGAGTGTCTTTATATATGCATTAAAATGCAGATATGGAGGGGAAAGACCTGGAGATATGCAATTTAATGCATACGACTTGACCGTCATCACTGCGACACATTTCTGCAACGACCTTGCGCTATACCAGTCGACTCGCTTGCCATAACAAGGTCGCCCAGCATGCCCCCGTGTCCACAACGCCTCGCGCTCGCCATCACCCTGTTGGCCAGCGGCGGTTTCATTGAAGCAGCCGCAGCCAAGACCCTGCAGATCGACACGCCTACGACACAGGGGCAAACCCTGGGTGGCAGTGATACGTTGACCACGTCGGCGCCTGGCAGCATTACAACCTCCGGGGTGGCGGTGACGCTCAAGGACGGCACCCGCGGTGCGGGGGTGGTGGTGACTAACGCGGGCAAGCTGGTCTCCAGTGGCGGTCGGGGTATCGACAGTTCGGGGAACGTCAGCGGGGAGCGCAGGTACAGCATTTACAACCTTGCCGGTGGGGTGATTCAAGGTGCCAATGATGCGTTGCGCATCAACAGTAACGTTGTCAGCGGCAGCGTGCTGATCGACAACAGCGGCACCCTTCGCTCGGCCACCGGCCAAGGGCTGGACCTGGATGCGCTGCGCAGCAGCAACGTCACCACCACGATCATCAACCGTGCCGGTGGCTTGATTCGCGGGGAGGCCAGCGACGGCATGAAGACTGGCGCCAACGCCTCTATCACTAACTACGGTGAGATCTCCACCGGCAACACCTTCTCCCGCGATGACAAGTTCGATGGCGTGGACATCGACTCCGCCAGCGACGTGACGGTGACCAACTATGGCCTGATTTCCGGTGGCCGCCATGGCATCACCACGGACGAGGGCGCCACGCTGACCAACTACGGCACGGTGGTCGGCCGCAACGGCTCGGGCTTTGGTTCCGATGGCGACGGCACTGTGATCAACCACGGCACCATCACCGGCGCGTTCTCCGGGCTGCAACCGGATGGCGACGGTGACGGCGTGGACATCGACAAGATCGCCCATATCGAAAACTACGGCGTCATCCAGGGTGTCGGCGCCGGGGGTGTCGACAAGAACGGCTTTGCCAACGGCAGCGAAGGGATCGCCCTGGGCGGTGGCTCTCTCTACAACGCCAAAGGCGCGTTGGTCAGTGGTGCCAACAATGCCATCCTGGTGGACGACGGCAGCGACGGGCCGGGGCTCGCGGCTACCATCCTGGAGAACCACGGCACGATTCAGGGCCTGGATGGCTTTGGCGTGAAGTTCGTCGGCAACTATGCCGACACGGTTATCAATAGCGGCACCATCAGCGGCAGTAATGGCCTGGCCCTGGATTTGGGCGGCGGCGATGACCAGCTGATCTTGCGCAACGGCAGCCGCTTTATCGGCACGGTGGACGGCGGCAGCGGTTACGACCGACTGACCCTGGACGACGTCGCAGGGGGCAGTTTTGGCAACAGCCGCAACCTTGAATGGCTGGCGGTCAAGCAAGGCACCTGGACGTTGACCGGCCAGGGTGATTTCAGCGACGGCGGCAAGATTTCCAGCGGTGCCAAGTTGGTCAACCAAGGCGGGATTACCGGTAACGTGACGGTCGACACAGGCGGTGTGTATGCCGGCGGCGGCTCGGTGGGCAGCCTGGTAGTGAACGGCACCCTGCAGACCAACACCGCGTTGGGCACCGCCACCATCAACCGCGACTTGCGCATGGGCAGCGGCTCGACCCTGGCCTATGGCGTCAACGCCGACGGCAGCAGCGCGCCGATCAAGGTCGGCGGCACCGCTTACCTCAATGGCGCGACCCTGGCGGTCAACCCCGGCGAAGGCACCTACCCCTGGCAAAGCCATTACAGCGTGCTGCAAGCCGGCAGCATCAATGGCACGTTTGGCAAGGTCACCAGCGACTACGCCTTCCTGACCCCAACCCTGGATTACAGCGCCACTCAGGTCGGCCTTACATACACCCGTAACGACATCGCCTTCAACCAATTCGCCAGCACCGGCAATGGCGCCAGCGCCGCCAACAGCCTGGCAGGCCTGGGCACGAACAACCCGCTGTACAACGCCCTGCTCAATACCACCAGCGCCACAGCCGGGGCAGCCATCGAGCAACTGGCGGGCAGTAGCACCGCCAACCTCACCAGCGCCACCCTCAATGCCAGTGCGCAAGTGGGCCACAGCATGCTCGCCGCCATGCACCAGGTGGGTGGCGGTGCGGGACTGCTGGTGGGGCTCAATGACCAAGACACGCCGGTACTGGCCGCCACCGGCGTACCCGCCGAGGTGCGCAACCTCAATGACCCGAACGCGCGCGGCCGCCTGTGGCTGCAAGGCATCGGCAGCTACGGCAAGCTCGATGGCGAGCACGGCAGCAACGGCTTGACCCAACGCACCAAAGGCACAGTGCTCGGCGCCGATTGGGCGCTGGATAGTGACTGGCGCCTGGGTGTGCTGGGCGGTTACTCCAAGACCGACCTGGACACCACCGGTGTGGACGGCAGCGTCGACAGCTGGCACGCCGGCGTCTATGCCCTGCGCCAGAGCGGCCCACTGGCCTTGCGCCTGGGTGCGGCCTACAGCGGGCATCAGGGCGACAGTAAACGCACGGTGGCCTTCAACGGTTTTAACGACCGCCCCAAGGGCGACTATGACGCCAACAGCCAGCAGGCTTTCGCTGAACTGGGCTACGCCATGGGTAGTGGCCGCTTGAGCGCAGAACCGTTCGCCAACCTCGGCTACCAGCGCTACCAACGCGACGGCTATCACGAAAAAGGCGGCGCCGCTGCGTTGCATGTCGAGGGCCAGACCCAGGACAACTTCAGCAGCACCTTCGGCCTTCGCCTGGCGCACCTGAGCCAGCTGGACAACGGCGTCAGCCTCACACCTCGTGCCAGCGTTGGCTGGAAGCACACCTATGGCGATGTCGACAGCACCACACGCCAGGCTTTCCTGGCCGGTGGCACCGTCTTCAATGTGCAAGGCAGTGCGCTGGATCGGGACAGCCTGTTGCTCGAAGCGGGCCTGGACGTAGGCTTATCCGTCCGTCATCGCCTGGGCCTGGGCTATACCGGCGAAGTGGGCAGCAACAGCCGCAACCATGCGCTGACCGGCCAATGGCAGATGAGTTTTTAATCGCACCGTACTAGAGACAACTCCCGCAAAACGGTGGTCGATAGCCTGACAGTTATCCCCCCGCACCTCGCCTAAATTCCCGGCCTCATTCATCAGAGGTTGGGAATTCATGCCCTTTACACTTCAAAGAACCGCAATCGTCATCGGCCTGGCAGTGGCCGCGAGTTTTCAGCCCGCCCACGCGCGAGGCGATATCGAATACAAGCCCTATGAGAACCATCCCTACGACGCCACCGACTATAGCGGGGCGTTTATACCCAAGTTCGAAGCGCCGCCCATTCCACCGCCCTTCGACGGATTCCTCACCCAGCAGGCCACTTCGCACAACGGCCTGCAGGTCGCCAAGGTGCTGGAGCCGGCAGTGATTCAACTGGTGGCCTCCGGCGAGTTGGACTCGGAAGACCTCAAGGAGCTGCAAAAATCACTTGAGCAATTGAGCAAGCAACCCGGAGGGATCGGCGCAGCCCTTGAGCAACTGGCCGCCAGCCAAAACGCCAACCTGGCCACCGCAACCCAGGCCACCACCCAGCACCTGAGCCGCCAATTGCTCGCCACCCTGCGCACACTGCCTACTGACGACGACGGCCACTTCTGGGTGCAAGGCCTGGGCAACGGCGGCAGCCTAGACGCACAACACGGCAGCGCCGGCTTGAAGCACGATACCCAAGGCCTGTTGCTGGGCGCCGACTGGGCGCTCGACCATGCCTGGCGGGTGGGTGTCATGGGCGCCAAGACCTCCAGCCACTTCGATGCCCCGCGTTATGCCGCCAACCTGGACAGCTGGCACTTGGGCGGCTACGCCGTGCGCCAGGACGGCCCCTTCGCCCTGCGCCTGGGGGCGATCTACAGCAACCATGCCGGGCAGAACAAACGCAGCGTCAGCCTGCTCAATTACCACGACTCGCTCAAAAGCAAATACAACGCCAGCAGCCAGACACTGTTCTCCGAACTCGGCTATCAATTGGGCAGCGGTGATTCCACTGTCGAACCCTTCGTCGGCCTCGGCTACCAACGCTATCAGCGCGACCGTTTCAAAGAGAGCGGCGGCGTAACCGCATTGAACGTCGGCCCACAAACCCAGCGAAACTTGAACAGCACCTTTGGCCTGCGCCTGGCAACGCTGTATCGCTTCGACAACAACATGAGCCTCACGCCTCACCTAAGTACGAGCTGGAAGCACCTGTATGGCGACGTCAATAGCCAGGTCCGCCAAACCTCGCGCTATGCGCCAGGCCTGATCGACGGTTACACCATCACTGGCACCGCCCTGGACCGCGATAGCTTTGACTTGCAAGCAGGCCTGGACCTTGCCTTGTCCACCCAACACAGCGTCGGCCTGACCTATACCAGCCAAGCCGGCAACCATGGCCACGAACAAGGCCTGATGGGCCAGTGGAAAATGAGCTTCTAAGCCCGGGAACGCCTGAATTTCAGGCGAAAAAAAAGGGGAGCACCTGCCCCCCCGAGGATTAAACGTCAGTCTCGAAGGCTGTGATCAGCCTTCGATCTCAATCAGGATTTCGCCAGGATTCACCCGGTCGCCCTTGGCCACATGTACAGCGCTCACCTTGCCGGCAATCGCTGCCTGCACTTCGGTTTCCATCTTCATGGCTTCGGTAATCAGCACGGCCTGGCCGGCCTTGACCACGTCGCCGACCTTGACCAGCACATCGACGATATTGCCCGGCATCGCCGTGCTGACATGGCCCGGTTCGGTGGCATGCTTGCGCTTGCTGCCGCCGCTGCTGACAAACTCGTTGAGCGGTTCGAACACCACTTCTTCCGGCATGCCGTCGATGGACAGGTAGAAGTGACGCTTGCCTTCGGCCTTCACGCCGACACCGGTGATATCCACGCGGTAGCTTTCGCCGTGCACGTCGATAACGAATTCGGTCGGTACGCCTTCGCCGCCAGCACGGGCCACGCCGCCCGCTTCAGGGATCGGCAACAGCACTTCAGGAGCCAAGGTGCCGGCGTCGCGCTCTTCGAGGAACTTGCGCCCGATGTCCGGGAACATGGCGTAGGTCAGCACGTCTTCTTCGGACTTGGCCAATGCGCCGATTTCACCGCGCAGCTTGGTCATTTCCGGCTTGAGCAAATCCGCCGGGCGCACGTCGATCACGTCTTCGCTGCCGATGGCCTGGCGACGCAGTTTTTCGTTCACCGTGCCCGGCGCCTTGCCGTAACCGCCTTGCAGATAGAGCTTCACTTCGTTGGTGATGGTCTTGTAGCGCTCACCGGCCAGCACGTTGAAGAACGCCTGGGTACCGACGATCTGCGAGGTCGGCGTTACCAGCGGCGGGAAGCCAAGGTCTTCACGCACTCGTGGAATCTCGGCCAACACTTCACTCATGCGGTTAAGAGCGCCCTGCTCTTTGAGCTGGTTGGCCAGGTTGGAGATCATCCCGCCCGGCACCTGGTTGACTTGCACACGGGTGTCGACGGCGGTGAATTCGCTCTCGAACTGGTGGTACTTCTTGCGCACGGCGTAGAAGTACAGGCCGATCTCTTGCAGCAGTTCCAGGTCGAGGCCGGTGTCGAACTCGCTGCCTTTAAGGGCCGCTACCATCGACTCGGTGCCCGGATGGCTGGTGCCCCAGGCAAAGCTGGAGATGGCCGTGTCGATATGGTCGGCACCGTTTTCGATGGCCTTGAGTTGGCACATCGCGGCCAGACCGGCGGTGTCGTGGGAGTGGATGAAGATCGGCAGATTCTGCTCGGCTTTGAGTGCCTTGACCAGTTCGCCAGTGGCGTAGGGCGTGAGCAGGCCGGCCATGTCCTTGATCGCGATGGAGTCGCAGCCCATGGCTTCCAATTGCTTGGCCTGGGCCACGAACGCTTCCACGGTGTGCACTGGGCTGGTGGTGTAGGCGATGGTGCCTTGTGCATGTTTGCCAGCGGCCTTGACCGCTTCAATGGCCACGCGCAGGTTACGCACATCGTTCATCGCATCGAAAATGCGGAACACGTCGATACCGTTGACCGCCGCCTTGGCCACGAAGGCCTTGACCACGTCGTCGCTGTAATGGCGGTAGCCCAGCAGGTTCTGGCCGCGCAGCAGCATTTGCAGGCGCGTGTTGGGCAGTGCGGCGCGCAGTTGGCGCAGGCGCTCCCACGGGTCTTCCTTGAGGAAGCGCACACAGGCGTCGAAGGTTGCGCCGCCCCAGACTTCCAGGGACCAGTAGCCGACTTTGTCGAGCTTGTCGCAGATCGGCAGCATGTCGTCGGTGCGCATGCGGGTGGCCAGCAACGATTGGTGGGCGTCGCGCAGGATGGTGTCGGTTACGAAGATCTTCTTGCTCATTGTTATATTCCTCACAGGCCTGCGTGGGCGGCGATGGCGGCGGCGATGGCCAGGGCCAGCTCTTCGGGTTTGCGCTTGATCGAGTAGTTGGTCAGCTCAGGGTGGCTTTCCACAAAGCTTGTATTGAACTGGCCGCTACGGAATTCCGGGTTGCGCAAGATTTCCTGGTAGTAGGCGGCGGTCGTCTTCACGCCTTGCAGGCGCATGTCGTCCAGGGCACGCAGGCCGCGGTCCATGGCTTCTTCCCAGGTCAACGCCCACACCACCAGTTTCAGGCACATGGAGTCGTAGAACGGCGGGATGGTGTAACCGGTGTAGATCGCCGTGTCAGTCCGCACGCCGGGACCGCCGGGGGCGTAGTAACGGGTGATCTTGCCGAAGCTTGGGAGGAAGTTGTTCTTCGGGTCTTCGGCGTTGATACGAAACTGCAACGCGAAACCCCGGTGCTGGATGTCTTCCTGCTTGACCGACAACGGCAGGCCGGAGGCGATGCGGATTTGCTCGCGAACGATATCGATGCCGGTGATTTCTTCGGTGATGGTGTGTTCCACCTGCACCCGCGTGTTCATCTCCATGAAGTACACCTCGCCCTCGGCGAGCAGGAACTCCACGGTACCGGCGTTCTCGTAGCCCACAGCCTTGGCCGCGCGCACCGACAGGTCGCCGATGTAGGCGCGCTGTTCGGGGGTCAGCTGTGGGCTGGGGGCAATTTCGATCAGCTTCTGGTTGCGACGCTGGATCGAGCAATCACGCTCGAACAGGTGCACCACGTTGCCAAAGCTGTCACCGAGGATCTGCGCCTCGATGTGCTTGGGATTGACGATGCATTTTTCCAGGAACACTTCCGCCGAACCGAAGGCCTTGGTGGCTTCGGAAATCACGCGGGGGAAGGCTTGCTCGAGTTCTTCGCGACTGTTGCAACGACGAATGCCACGGCCGCCACCACCGGAGGTGGCCTTGAGCATCACCGGGTAACCGATACGGTCGCCTTCGGTGAGGGCTTCATGGATGTCGGCAACGTTGCCTTCGGTGCCCGGCGTGACTGGCACACCGGCCTTGATCATGCTGCGGCGCGCTTCGGTCTTGTCGCCCATGCGGCGAATCACTTCTGCCGACGGGCCGATGAACTTGATGCCGCGCTCGGCACAGATATCTGCCAATTCGGCGTTTTCCGACAGGAAGCCGTAGCCGGGGTGTAGCGCATCGCAGCCGGTTTCCACCGCCAGGTTCACCAGCTTGCGCGGGTTCAGGTAACCGGCCAGTGGCTCGGCACCGATGCTGTGGGCTTCGTCGGCACGCTTGACGTGCAACGCGTGGCGGTCGGCATCCGAATAAACCGCGACCGAGCGAATGCCCATCTCGGCGCAGGCACGCACGATTCGTACGGCAATTTCACCACGGTTGGCGATCAGGATCTTTTTTATCACTTGGAAATTCCCTTGAGCCGATTGCTGCGTTCTTCGACCCGCTTGAGGCGGGTCGGCGCGTGACCAAATGTTTCATGACAGTCGCGAGACACACACTATGCGCACAGGAGAATTAACAAAAATCAATAATTATTGGGTTGTGTATAAGTAAAGACTTATAGTTGGCCGGACGACCGGAGAGCTAAGGGCTTATAAAATGCGTAAGTCATTGATGCGTATGACATTGCGTCAACTGCAGATCTTCAATGAAGTGTGTGATTTGCGTTCCTACAGCCGTGCCGCCGAGGAAATGTCACTCACCCAACCGGCGGTCAGCCTGCAAATTCGCCAGCTGGAAGAACTGGTCGGCCAGCCGCTGTTCGACTATGTCGGCAAAAAACTCTACATGACCGAGGCCGCCGAAGCCTTGCAACGGGCCAGCCGCGATATTTTCGGGCGCTTGGAAAACCTCGATATGCAGCTGTCGGACATGCAGGGTTCACTGCAAGGCCAACTGAAACTGGCGGTGGAGTCCAGCGCCAAGTATTTCGTGCCGCACCTGTTCGCCGCCTTCAAGCGCCAGCATCCGGAAGTGCAATTGCAGCTCACGGTGGTCAACCGTGCCCAGGTAATCCGCCGGCTCTCGGACAACCGTGATGACCTGGTGATCATGTCCATGGTGCCCCAAGACATGGGCCTGGAGTTCCTGCCGTTTCTCAACAACCCGATTGTGGCCGTGGCATTGCCGGATCATCCCTTGAGCCTGCAAGGGCCGCTGCGCCTGCAAGACCTGGAGCCTTATACCCTGCTCATCCGCGAACCGGGCTCTGGCACGCGGCTGGCCTGCGAAGAATACTTCAAGGAAAAACGCGTGCACTTCACCCAAACGGTAGAGGTGGCCTCGGCGGAGGCGCAGCGTGAGTGTGTGGCGGCAGGGTTGGGCGTGGCCCTGCTGACGCGCCACGCCTTGAACCTGGAGCTGGCCACCGGCGGGCTCAAGGAGCTGCCGGTGGAAGAACTGCCGCTGTACCGCAGTTGGTGCCTGGTGCAGGCCAAGGCTAAACGCCTGTCACCGGTGGCCCATGCGTTCCTGGGCTTTATTCGCAGCGAACGGGTGCAGATCAGCGCGTTGGCTGAGCGTTTCGCTGGGCAGCCACGGGTGCCTGCCAATGCAGTTCCGGGTAGTCACTGATGCTCTGGAGCAACTGGCGCTCCTCGCAACGGTCTTCGATGGCGCGACGGAACGCCATGCGGCGCTGGTCTTCCTGCTGACGACGGGTCTTGACGGTGCTGTTGCTGTCTTCGTAGGGCCGGGTCATTTGGAGTCTCCCAATGCGAGTACGGGGAGTACAGGATGGGCGCGGGGGATGACGGTTTGGCGGCGCGGGGGTTACAGGATGATGAATCTTGCGAAGCTGGCGCAAATCCATGTGGGAGCTGGCTTGCCTGCGATGGCGGTGTATCAGGCAATGAAGAGGGTAACTGGCAGACCGCTATCGCAGGCAAGCCAGCTCCCACAGACCCTCAGTCGTCGAGGGCTTTGACGGATTTTGGCGAGAGGCGAAGGCTGCGCAAACTGCGCTTCACGCTCTTGAGGTGGTTGACCAGGCTCGGGCCACGGGCCATGGCCACGCCCATTGCCAACACGTCGATGACCACCAGGTGGGCAATGCGCGAGGTCAGCGGCGTGTAGATTTCGGTGTCTTCATGCACGTCGATCGCCAGGTTCACCGTGGAGAGCTCCGCCAATGGCGTCTGGCTTGGGCACAGAGTGATCAGCGAAGCGCCGCTTTCACGCACCAGGTTGGCGGTGATCAGCAGGTCTTTGGAACGACCTGATTGGGAAATGCAGATGGCCACGTCTGTGGGCTTCAAGGTCACCGCCGACATCGCCTGCATGTGCGGGTCGCTGTAGGCCGCGGCGGTCAGCAGCAGGCGGAAGAACTTGTGCTGGGCATCGGCCGCCACCGCGCCGGACGCACCGAAGCCGTAGAACTCGACGCGCTGGGCCTGGGACATCGCGGTCACGGCCTTTTGCAGCTCCACCGGGTCGAGCTTCTCGCGCACTTCCATCAAGGTGTGCAAGGTGGTGTCAAAGATTTTCAGGCTGTAGTCGGCGACGGAGTCGTCTTCATGGATTGCAAACTGGCCGAAGCTCGCACCAGCAGCCAGGCTTTGCGCCAGCTTGAGTTTCAGATCCTGAAACCCGGAGCACCCAATGGCGCGACAGAAGCGCACGATGGTCGGCTCACTGATGCCCACGCTGTGGGCCAGGTCGGCCATGGAACTGTGCATCACGGCCGCAGGGTCAAGCAGCACATGATCGGCAACCTTGAGTTCCGATTTGCGTAACAGGTGGCGCGACTGGGCGATATGTTGCAACAGGTTCAAAGGGCAGGACTCTTGTTATTGGCAGGCGCCAGGGATGTAGCAAGCTTGTAGTTATACTACAAGAATTGTCGTTTTGCCCGTGTGATGCATCACTAAATCGCCCTGCTCCCCCCTGATTCAGCGGGCAGGCGCTATGTAGCCATAAAGGCGGCCTACGCTGCGCTAAGAAAAATCTGCATTTTTACGTAACAAATCTGCCAGCCCCTCGGCCCGCATGGGCGGGCTGATCAGGTAACCCTGTACCTCGTCACACTGCTCGCCGCGCAGGAAATCCAGCTGCTGCTGATCCTCCACGCCTTCGGCCACTACCTTGAGCGCCAACCCGTGGGCCATGGCGATGATCGCACGGGTGATTGCCGCATCCTCGCGCCCCTGGCCAAGCCCGCGAATAAAGGCCTGGTCGATCTTTACGTAGTCCACCGGGATACGTTTGAGGTAGCTGAGGGATGAGTAACCGGTGCCAAAGTCGTCGATGGCCAGCTTCACCCCCAGGTCACGCAGTTGCTGGAAGGTGGCGATGATGTGTTCAACGCTGTCGAGCAACTGGCTTTCGGTCAGTTCCAGCTCCAGGTATTGCGGGTCCAGTGCGGTTTCTTCCAGCACTTGGCGTACCAGGCTGACCAGCTTGCCCTGGCGCAGCTGATGCACCGACAAGTTGACCGACACGCGAATCGGCGCCAGCCCCTGACGCTGCCATTCGCAGGCCTGCCAGCAGGCCTGGCGCAGCACAAATTCACCCAACGGCACGATCAAGCCGGTTTCTTCCGCCAAACCGATAAAGTCGCTCGGCGGCACCATGCCCCACTGCGGATGCTCCCAGCGGACCAACGCCTCGGCAGCCTTCAGCTTTCCCGTCGCCAGGCACAGCTTGGGTTGGTAAAACACCGTGAGCTGACGCTCGTCGATGGCTTTGCGCAGGTGGTTTTCCAGCTGCAAACGCTCCAGGGTGCTGGCTTGCAGGCTGTCGGTGAAGAACTGGAAATTATTCCCGCCCAAATGCTTGGCGTGCTGCATCGCCATATTCGCCTGGCTGACCAGTGCAGAAATTTCCCGTGCGTTATCCGGCAACAGGCTGACGCCCATCGAGGCGCTGACCACCAGTTCATGCCCCTCCACATTCACCGGCACGCGCAATTTCGCCAGCAGCCGGGTCGCCACCCGCGCCAGGCTCGATAGGTTGCCATAGGCGTCAAACAACACGGCGAATTCATCACCGGACAGGCGCGCAATGGTGTCGGCCTCCGGCAGCGCGTTGATCAAGCGCCGCGCCATTTTCTGCAGCAGTTGGTCGGCCACTTCATGGCCCAGGCTGTCATTGAGCAATTTGAAGCGGTCGAGGTTGATATGCAGCAGCGCAAGGCTGCGACCGCCTTGGCGCACGCGCTGGTGAGCCTCGCGCAGCCGTTCGCGAAACAGCGAACGGTTGGCCAGGCCCGTCAACTCGTCATAGTGGGTGAGGTAGCGCATGCGCTCCTCCGACTCGCGCCGGGCGGACAGATCGGCGAAGAAGCCTACGATATGACTGACGTTTCCCCGCACATCGCGCACCACGTTCAGTTGTAGCCACTGCGGGTACAGTTCGCCGTTCTTGCGCGTCTCCACCAATTCGCCCTGCCAGGTGCCGTGGCTGAGCAATGCCTGGCGGATCAGCGGGAAGTGGCGCCGCGCATCGCGACTGCAGGGCAGTTCCACGACGTTGCGGCCAAGCATGTCGTCGATGTCAAAGCCGGTGACGCGGCTGAACGCCTGGTTCACGGCGATCAGCGCGTAGTTCGGGTCGAGGATCACAATGCCTTCGCTGGCCGCCTCGAACACCGTCGAAGCCAGGCGTTGCTGCTCTTCTACGGCCTTGCTGGCACTGATATCGCGACGCGTGCCCAGCATACGGATGACGCGGCCACTGGGCGTGCGCTCCACGGCGCGCCCGCGGTCTTCGATCCACACCCAATGCCCATCGCCATGACGTATCCGGTATTCCACCTGATAGTCCTCGCTGCGACCCTTGAGGTGCTCTACCAGCGCGTGCTTGAGCAGTGGCAGATCGTCGGGGTGCAAGCGCGGTTTGAGGTGGCTGAGCATCGCCGTGACGTATTCGGGCTCCAGGCCAAACAACTCCTTGAGTTGCGTGTGGTGGACCTCGTCGGTTTGCAGGTTCCAGTCCCACAGGCCCAGTTCACTGGCTTGCAGGGCCATGGCCAGGCGCGCTTCGCTTTTACTCAAGGCGAGGCTGGCAGCATCCAATTGCTGGCTGCGTTGCGCCACACGGTCTTGCAAGCCGACTTGGGCTTCACGCAAGTTCTGCTCCACCTCGCGGCGCTGCTCGACTTCGCGCACCAGGTCTTGGTTCAACTGCTCACTGCGTTGCTGCGCCTGCTGTAAATGCTCGATCAGGGCCTGGTTCTGGAAACGGCGCAACAACCCGCGCTGGATCAGGCGGTTGACCTGCCACGCCACCAGGCTCAGGGACGCCAGCAGGATCAGCCCGAGCACGCCCCAGCCTTGTTGCTGCGGTGTGCCATTCCAGAACAGGTAGACGATGGCCGGCACCAGGCACGGCAAGGCAAACGACAGGTAGGCCCAAAAGCTCACGGCATAGGCAACGCTGGCCGACAAGGTGGCGGCGCCGATCAGGCCAAACACCCAGGCTTGATGCATGAAACTGTCCGTGGGCACCAGGGCAATGGCCGCAGCCGAGAGGGTCAGGCCACTGACCGCCGAGCCGAGCATGAACATACGGCGCCACACGGGCTGGGCCTGCCGGCTGGGCATGGCCGAGTCAAAGGCCGCTACTTGAATCACGCGCATCGCCACCAGGGCCAGCAGCCAGAGCAGCCAGACGCTGTCCAGCAGGTATTGATTGGGGTTCCACAGCAACCAGGCGCAGACCAGCCCGTTGACCAGCATCAGCAGCGTCGGCAGCAACGAGCCCTGATAGAGCAGGCGCGTGCGCTCAACCGCGATTTGGGTTGCATAGTGTTTACGGATGACCTGTGCTGGGGCCGGCGAGGGGCCAAACAGGTCGGTGCTAAGGGTCATAGGCGGTGTTCTTATAATGGTGAGCCCGAAACGTCGACGGAGCATACACAAGCAAGCGCCTGGGCCAAACTGCTACAAGTCATAAAAAACCTGCTGCGATTGGCCGCAAACCTTTGGCCCAGACCGCTTGAGCAAGACACGGCACGGGTTGCGGCCGATGACCAACCGGTCATCACCCCCGTCAGAATGTTCGCCGCGTCGCTAGCCCGCAGGCGTTTTGCACCGACCATCCGGCATTGGGATTTGCCCAGGCCCCCCAAGGCCCATAGAATGCGTCGATGCGCGATGATCTCTCTCTTTTGCTGAACTCCCTCAACGATGCCCAACGCCAGGCCGTAGCGGCCCCCGTTGGCCGTCAGTTGGTCCTGGCCGGTGCTGGCTCCGGTAAAACCCGAGTGCTGGTGCACCGTATCGCCTGGTTGATCCAGGTCGAAAACGCGTCCCCGCATTCCATCCTGTCGGTGACCTTCACCAACAAGGCCGCTGCCGAGATGCGTCATCGCATCGAGCAGTTGATGGGCATCAGCCCGGCCGGCATGTGGGTGGGCACTTTCCACGGCCTGGCGCACCGCCTGTTGCGGGCGCATTGGCAGGAAGCGGGGCTGAGCCAGACCTTCCAGATTCTCGACAGCGACGACCAGCAACGCCTGGTCAAGCGCGTGATCCGCGAACTGGGCCTGGACGAACAACGCTGGCCGGCGCGTCAGGCGCAGTGGTTTATCAACGGCCAGAAAGACGAGGGCCTGCGCCCGCAACATATCCAGGCCAGCGGCGACCTGTTCCTGGCCACCATGCGCAGCATTTATGAGGCCTATGAAGCGGCCTGCGTGCGCGCCGGCGTCATCGACTTCTCCGAACTGCTGCTGCGTGCCCTCGACCTGTGGCGCGACAACCCCGGTTTGCTGGCCCATTACCAGAAACGCTTCCGCCATATCCTGGTGGACGAGTTCCAGGACACCAACGCCGTGCAGTACGCCTGGTTGCGCCTGCTGGCCAAGGGCGGCGACAGCCTGATGGTGGTGGGCGATGACGACCAGTCGATCTACGGCTGGCGCGGCGCGAAAATCGAGAACATCTACCAGTATTCCGAAGACTTCCCGGACGCGGTGACCATCCGCCTGGAGCAGAATTACCGCTCCACCGCCGGGATCCTCAAGGCGGCCAACGCCTTGATCGCCAACAACACCGGGCGCCTGGGCAAAGAGTTGTGGACCGACGGCGGGGAAGGCGAAGCGATCAACCTGTACGCGGCGTTCAATGAGCACGATGAAGCGCGCTATGTGGTGGAAACCATCGAAAGCGCACTGAAAACCGGCCTGGCCCGTAGCGATATCGCGATTCTGTACCGTTCCAACGCCCAATCGCGGGTGCTGGAAGAAGCGTTGCTGCGCGAGCGCATCCCCTACCGCATCTATGGCGGCCAGCGCTTCTTCGAACGTGCCGAAATCAAGAACGCCATGGCCTACCTGCGTTTGCTTGAGGGCCGTGGTAACGATGCGGCGCTGGAGCGGGTGATCAATATCCCGGCGCGTGGCATTGGCGAGAAAACCGTTGAAGCGATCCGCGACCATGCGCGCCATGCCGATGTGTCGATGTGGGAAGCCATGCGCTTGCTGATCGCCAACAAAGGCCTGACTGGCCGTGCTGCCGGGGCGTTGGGGGTGTTTGTCGAGCTGATCGAGAACCTGGCCGCCAAGTGCGCAGAGATGCCACTGCACCTGATGACTCAGACCGTGATCGAGCAGTCCGGGCTGATCGCCTATCACGAAGCGGAAAAAGGCGAGAAAGGCCAGGCCCGGGTAGAAAACCTTGAGGAACTGGTCAGCGCCGCCCGCGCGTTCGAAAACACCGAGGACGACGAAGAGCTGACGCCGCTCGCCGCCTTCCTGGGCCACGCCTCGCTGGAAGCCGGCGATACCCAGGCCGACGAGCATGAAGACAGCATCCAGCTGATGACCTTGCACAGCGCCAAAGGCCTGGAATTCCCTTACGTGTTCCTGGTGGGCATGGAGGAAGGCCTGTTCCCTCACAAGATGAGCCTGGAAGAACCCGGCCGCCTTGAAGAAGAACGCCGCCTGGCCTACGTGGGCATTACCCGGGCGATGCAGAACCTGGTGATGACCTACGCCGAGACCCGACGCCTGTACGGTAGCGAAACCTACAATAAGGTGTCGCGCTTCGTACGTGAGGTGCCCAAGGGGCTGATCCAGGAAGTGCGCTTGTCCAACAGCGTCAGCCGCCCGTTCGGCGGTGGCCAGCAACAGAACTCCAGCAGCATGTTTGCCGGTTCCGAAATACCGGAAACCCCGTTCAGCCTGGGCCAGCAGGTCAAGCATGCGATCTTCGGCGAAGGCGTGATCCTCAACTTCGAAGGCGCCGGCGCCCAGGCCCGGGTGCAGGTGAACTTCGCCGAGGGCAGCAAGTGGCTGATGATGGGTTACGCCAAGCTCGAAGCGGTCTGAGCTGGCCACAATAAGCCCACCATCATGAAACACTGCGTAACATGAAGATTATTGGCCCTCCCTTGTTTTAGAGGCGTGCGGGCCAATATCTGTAATTAGTCCTACAGACCCTTCGGATTTGGTCTTACGCAAAAGCCCGAAACATTATGCCGCTAGCCACTGCCACGACACCTGTGCAACATGGCGCGCGTGCAATCCACAAATGGGAATTCCCTATATGAAACGTTTTCTTAGCATCGCCATGGCGTTGTGCATCGGCCTGACGATGAGCCTCGACGCCAACGCCAAACGCTTCGGTGGCGGCAAAAGCT
This sequence comes from Pseudomonas sp. DW-iso17, assembly GCF_058725345.1. Taxonomy (NCBI): domain Bacteria; kingdom Pseudomonadati; phylum Pseudomonadota; class Gammaproteobacteria; order Pseudomonadales; family Pseudomonadaceae; genus Pseudomonas; species Pseudomonas sp. DW-iso17. The sequence goes on from NZ_JBZXEA010000011.1 coordinate 562,926, forward strand.
CGGGCGCGGCACCGACTCACCAGACCAGCCAAATGGCTCCATCCGCCGGTGCGGGCGGTGCTGCGGCTACTGCAGGCGCAGCCGGTGCCGCTGGCGCTGCTGCCAAGGCCGGCGGTGCTTCGCGCTGGCTGGGCCCACTGGCCGGCATCGCCGCCGGTGGCCTGCTCGCGTCCATGTTCATGGGCGACGGCTTCCAGGGCATGCAGATCTTCGACATCCTGATCATGGGCGTCATCGCCTTTTTGGTCTTCCGCTTTATCGCCGCCCGTCGCCGCAAGCAGCAGGAGCACCTGGCTCCAGCCGGCGCGCCGATGCAGCGTGAAGCGTTCGAACAGAAGCCTGCCATGGGTTCGATCTTCGGTGGTTCGGCAGCCCCTGCCGCCCGTCCGGTGATCAACGCACCGGCCTGGTTCAACGAAGAGCGTTTCGTCGAAGCGGCCCGCAGCCACTTCCAGTCCCTGCAACAGCATTGGGACGCCAACGAAATGGACAAGATCTCCGAGTTCGTGACCCCGCAACTGCTGGAGTTCCTCAAGCGCGAACGTGCCGAGATCGGTGACGCCTTCCAGTCGACCTACATCGACGACCTGCGCGTACAGCTCGATGGCGTGGACGATCGTGCCGACAAGACCATCGCCACCCTGACCTTCAGCGGTGTGTCGAAGTCCTCGCGTTTCGACCAGGGCGAAGTGTTCAGCGAAAGCTGGAACATGGAACGCGCCCAGGGCGACGACCAGCCATGGCTGGTCGCCGGTATCCGCCAGAACGGCTAATACCTGCGCGTTTGAGCAAGCGGTAACAAAAACCCCGGACATGTCCGGGGTTTTCTATTTCACGGTTGCACTTATAGCGAGCTACTGTATAAAACGCCCCTATAAACCGCGCCATCTAGCAAGAGGATCCCGGCCGTGGAAGAAATCATCGAACAACTGCGTGAAGCCAACGAACCGGTCCCGGTTCCTTTGGAGCTACCTGACGAAGACCTGCTGGTGGAAATCGAGGAACAACTGTTCATCGACATCCCCTTTGTCTTCCGTGAATTCTTGCTGACCGTCAGCGACGTAGTCTATGGCAGCCTGGAGCCAGTGACCGTCACCGACCCGCAGTCCCACACTTACCTGCCGGACGTCGCGGCCAACGCCTGGGATGCCGGTGTTGATCGCAGCCTGATTCCTATCTGCCAGGACGGCGACGACTACTACTGCGTCGAAGAAGACGGCACCGTGGTGTTGTGGTCCGCCGAAGAAGAATTGGTCACCGAAGAAACCTGGGAATCGGTGTGGCACTGGGCACGGGACGTCTGGCTGGAAAGCTGATACTTGATAGCTTTTGTGGCGAGGGAGCTTGCTCCCGCTGGGCTGCAAAGCAGCCCCCGCCAACGCCAGTCAGTGTTCCGTATCCTTGTGGTTGTCCAGCGTCTCCAGCAACGCAACCTGCATCCGCGTATGCACACGGATAAACCAGCGCCAGAGCACTGCAGCCACCGCCGCCGTGACCACGGCAATCAACACCAGCAACTTGTTGGTCGGCAGAATACTGGCCGACAAGGCTGCCAATAGCAGGAAGATCACCAGCAGCGACAAGAGGGGGATCAGCTCCGCAATCACCCTTCGCACACGCTGGGTATGACGCCCGGCCATCTCTGGCTTCACGCTCATCTCCGCCAGCAGCATCGACAGCGCCTTGAGCTTGCGATACGCCGCAATCAGAAACGGCAACGACACTAGCAGCGCCCCGCCCCAGATCAACGCCTTCTGCCAGCTTTGATCGCTGACCCAGCCTTCCAGATACCCACCGATGCGCCCTGCGAAAAAGCTGCCGGCAAAGAAGATTGCGATCACCAATGCCAGGTTTACCCCGACTTGCAGGATGATCTTGCGGATCATCGCGGCCAACATCGCCCCCTCGCCCTGGGGCTGAATGCTGCGCAACCATTCTCCATACATGCCGAACACTCGGCTCATTCGCGTGGGCATCAGTGCGGCGATCTTCAATGATAGCGGGTCGGCCCCGCGAATCAGGTAGGGCGTCAGCAGTGTGGTGATCGCCGAAACGGCCACCGCCACGGGATACAGAAAGTCGCTGGTGACCTGCAGGGTCATCCCCAGCGCCGCGATGATGAAAGAAAACTCGCCAATTTGTGACAGCCCCATACCAACCCGCAGCGAGGTGCGACCATCGTTGCCGGCGATAAACGCGCCCAGCCCGCACGACAGCATCTTGCCCAGCACCACGGCCACGGTGATCACCGCAATGGGCCAGGCGTATTGCAGCAGAATCTGCGGGTCGATCATCAAGCCAATCGCCACGAAGAAAATTGCGCTGAACATGTCGCGAACGGGCTCGATCAGGCTCTCGATCTTAATCAACTGGCGGGATTCAGCCATGATTGCGCCGATCAAAAAGGCTCCGAGCACCATGCTGTATTCCAACTTCACCACCAACAGGCAGAAACCGAAGCACAGCCCCAATACAGTGATCAGCAGCATCTCGTTGCTTTCAAACTTGGCCACATAAGCCAGCAGGCGCGGCACCAGCAAAATACCAATCACCAGGGCGACAATCATGAACAGCGAGAGCTTGCCGACCGTGGAGAACACCTCGCCGGAGCTGACCGTGCCACTCACCGCAATGCTCGACAGCAACGCAATGATGCCGATACCCAGGATGTCCTCCACAATCAGCACGCCGAAAATCAGCTGGGCGAACCGCTGGTCTTTCATCTTCAGGTCGTTGAGGGCCTTGACGATAATGGTGGTCGAGGAGATTGCCAGGATCGCGCCGAGGAACAGCGAGTCCATAGTGCTCCAGTCGAACCAGCGGCCGATCTCGTAGCCGATCCAGATCATCAACACGATTTCCAGGAACGCCGCGATAAACGCCGTGGCCCCTACCTTGAATAGCTTGCGCAGGCTGAATTCCAGGCCCAGGCAGAACATCAGGAAGATGACCCCCAGCTCCGCCAGGGTCTTGATCGTGTCTTCATCGTGGATCAGGCCAAACGGCGGGGTGTGGGGGCCGATAATGAAGCCGGCAACGATGTAGCCCAGCACCACCGGCTGCTTGAAGCGGTGAAACAGGATAGTGACCACCCCTGCCACCAGCATGATCACGGCCAAGTCCTGGATAAAGCTGATGGCGTGCATGGCGAGGGGCTCCTTGAGGGTGCCGGCGCTTTTCCCACTTCTGGCCGCGCCTTTGAAGGGTCGGAAAAGTCTGCCTTGATCGTAAGAAAAGCCCTGAGAAGGGCTTTTGAAGGGTAACACCGCGACTTCTGCTGGAAAGCCGGTGCAATATATGGAAACAGATCGCTGCGCGCGTGACGGCAAGCCGCCTGACGGCGTCCCGTTAGGGATGGCGCTGCAAAGACTTTGAGTACCCGCAGAGGTGCCTCCCCCCAACCAATGCCTACAACCCGTGAGTGTGCTATGGAACCCGGAAACGCCCAGCTGTCGATGACGGTACTGATGACCCCTGACATGGCCAACTTCTCTGGCAATGTGCACGGCGGCACGCTGCTCAAGTACCTCGACGAAGTGGCCTACGCCTGCGCCAGCCGTTATGCCGGTCGTTATGTGGTCACGCTGTCGGTGGACCAGGTGATTTTTCGCGAGCCGATTCATGTCGGTGAGCTGGTGACCTTCCTGGCGTCAGTCAACTACACCGGCAATACGTCGATGGAAGTGGGCATCAAGGTGGTGACCGAGAACATCCGTGAACGCTCGGTGCGCCATACCAACAGCTGCTTCTTCACCATGGTGGCCGTGGACGACCAGCGCAAACCTGCCGCCGTACCGCCCTTGCAGCCGCAGAACAGCGAGGACAAGCGCCGCTTTGTGCAGGCTCAGCAACGTCGGCAGATTCGCCAGGAACTGGAAAAGCGCTACCGGGAAATCAAAGCCGACGCGCCGTAAACTCCAAGCGGCGAATCAACTCAAAAAAATGTGGGAGCGGGCTTGCCCGCGATAGCAGTGGTTCAGTCGACATCGCTTTGACTGAGATACCGCCATCGCGGGCAAGCCCGCTCCCACATTGGGTTCTGTGTCATTACAGGCTGATCGGTGTGGCTTCGAAGCGCACACGAGGGTGGGCAATACGGTCCTGGGCCCGCACCAGTTCCAGTTCATAACTGGCGCAGGCCTGGGTTTCCAGCAGCACTTCATGCACGGCCGCAGCGGTGAACTCAAAAGCGGCCACTAGGCTATCCCCCAACAGTACCCGCGCCAGGAACAGCCCGGACGTCAGGTCGCCCACGCCCACTGGCTGACGCGGAAACGCCAGCAGGGGCCGACGCAAGTGCCAACTGCCGTCGGCCGTCACCAACAGCATTTCAAACCCTTCTGGCAGTTTGCCTGGGTAATCCAGGTGCTTGACCAACACAGCCTTGGGCCCGCGCGCCAGCAAGGCCTTGGCCATCGCCAGGCAATCGAACAGCGATTGCGGCTTGCGCCCGGCAAAACTGTCCAGCTCCAGTTGGTTGGGGCACAGGAAGTCCGCCATGGCGGCAGCCTCATCCAAGAGGAAATCGCTGACCTCCTGCGGCACGATGCAACCCTTTTCCGGGTGGCCCATCACCGGGTCGCACAGGTACAGCGCCTTGGGGTTGATCGCCTTGATGCGCGCCACACCGCTGAGGATGGCACGGCCCTGGTCTGCACTGCCCAGGTACCCGGACAGCACCGCATCACAGTTGCCCAGCTCGCCAATCGCGGCAATACCCTCCACCAGCGCAGGAATTTGCAGCGGCGCCAACACTTCGCCCGCCCACTGTCCATACTGTGTGTGGTTGGAAAACTGCACCGTGTTGAGCGGCCAGACATTCACCCCGACCCGCTGCATGGGGAACACGGCGGCGCTGTTTCCGGCGTGGCCGAAGACCACATGAGACTGGATCGCAAGCAGGTGAGGTGTACGTTTCATGCGGGAGATTTCCGTAAAACCGTTGAATTTCTGGCCGAGCAGTATGCGACTAAACGCAGCCTGTACGACAGACCGGCGACACAGTTAAGCTGCGCTCACTTTGTTGGAGTTCATGGAATGCTGACCCTGGGAAACATCTTCGTCTTGATGCTGCTGGCCACCGGCGCCGCCTGGGTTTGGCACAACCACGGCTTGCGTGAACGGGCGTTGGCGCGGGTCAAGCAGCATTGCGCCAAGCTCGATATCGAGCTGCTCGACGGTGCCGTGGCGCTCAAACGCATCGGTTTCGTCAAGGATGCCAATGGCCGCCGACGCCTGGCGCGCATCTATAATTTCGAGTTTACGGTGACCGGCGAAACCCGGCACGCCGGGGTCATCACCCAATTCGGCGCCCACAGCGCGCAGATCGAACTGGCGCCCTACCCGTTCGAAACCAAGGAGCCGCTGCCCAGCGCCGAGATCATCGAATTGAGCCAGTGGCGCCAGGACCACGCCAGCAAGAAACATCAGTAACGGCAGGCTGCCAGGGCGCTTTGCAATGCGGCCACGTCCTGTGGTGCGCTGAAGATCAACTCAACACGTGAATCGCGCCGCCAAGCGCTGGGTTGCCAGTGCAGTGGGCTGTTATCCACAGCGTTGGCGGACACCCAGCCGTCAATGCTGTGGATAACCAATTTGGCCCGGCACCAGCCCAAACTCGATAGCCACTGATGCAGACGGCTAACATCGAATCGCTGGCTTGGGTGCCAGCGCCAGCCGATACTCCAGCCGCCATCCTGGCTCTGGCTCAAACAGATCGGCAGCCCAGGGTCGCTCCAGATCGCCGGCATTTGCCCCACTGCTTCAGGCACCGCAAAGTTATCCACAGCGCTTTGGGCCTGTGCTTTCAAACCGGGCAACCGGTCGAGTGGCAATTGCGCCTGGCATGTCCAATGGCGCGGGCAATCGGGTAATTGCGCTTCAATCGCCTGACGTTGCGTAGCAGTCAGCGTCTCGTCCTTGTTCAGCACCAGCAGGCCGGCACTGGTCAACGCCTCCTGCTGTGCCTGGGGCAACGGCCTGCCCGCCGCCAACGCCTGGGCATCGAGTACCAGCACACAAGGCTGCACGGCCAGCACGTTTTGCCATGGCGCCTGCCGCAGTTGCTTGAGCAATTGCGCCGGATGGCCCAGGCCTGAGGGTTCAATAAACAGCCGGTCCGGCTTAGCCTTACGCAACAAGCGGCCCAGCCCTACCTGGAACGGTGCGCCGTTCACACAACACAAACAGCCGCCTGCCACCTCGCCCAGGGCGATACCGTCATCGTCTTGGGTGAGTAAGGCTGCATCCAGGCCGATCTGGCCGAACTCGTTGATCAGCACCGCCCAGCGCTCGTTGGCCGGGCGCTGGGCAAGCAGGTGCTTGATCAGGCTGGTCTTGCCGGCGCCCAATGGCCCGGCAATCACATGGGTAGGAATGTTCTGCAGCATAAGAGGCATGGTTCAGGCCGTGTAGAGCGTTTGATCCTACGCGGTTATGCCAGCCAATCCAGCGTCAGGATCAACCGTCGCTCATCGGCCTTGAGCGCCGGCGAACGATGGATCAGGCCGTGCCCTTCATTGCCGTGCCATTTGGTGCCTTTGAGCAGCGCCACTTCACCGCAGTGGATCTGCTCGATGCGCTCAGTGGGCTCGGCATCCGCCTGGCCCAATGTGCGCCGGTCCATGACGCCTTCACGCAACCATTGGCTACCGATACCGGCGTAGGTGGTGATCAGCCGAACCGGCACGTGATCGACGTGAAAGCGCGGGCACATGGCCTTGTCCAACAGCCGTAAACGCACGCCGATGCGCTTGGCGCCCAGCAGACAGGCGAATGCACTGACCAGCCACGACACATCGGCGATAAACCCATCGTAGCCTTCAAGATCGCGACAACTGGACGCCAAACCTTGCAAGTTCGGCACGCAGTCTTCGTTAACCAACTCGACCACCAAGGACTCGGCCAACGGTTCATTGAGCGCCACCAGCAAAGCGCCAAACTCAGCGATATGCAGGGGCAGTTGGCGCTGCCAGATGGCCAGGTTGACGCCGTCATTGAGGATATCGGACAGCGCCAGCGGCGTTTCCCCATGTGTCTGGCGGATGACGGGGCGCAGGGGAATGACCGGGGCCAGCATCAGGCGACCTGCTCATACCAAGGGCCAAACGGGTCGGGCAACTGGCGCCAACCTTCGACGCCCAGGGCCATTTCTTCATCGTTGAGCAAGCAGGCGTCCAACTCGGTACGCATCTGGACAAAATCGATGTTTTGCCCGATAAACACCAGTTCCTGACGGCAGTCACCCGTGCTCAACTGCCAGTTAGTCATGATCGCCGCCACGCTTTCTTCGTCCTGAGGCCACTGGCTTTTCGGCACAAACCGCCACCAACGCCCGGCAAACCCATGACGCATCAGCCCGCCCGCCTGGGACCAACTGCCCGCATCCTGATGTTTGCTCGCCAACCAGAAGAAACCCTTGGAGCGCAACAGCTTGCCGTTGACCCAGGGGCGGTCGATAAAGTCGAAAAACCGCTGTGGATGGAAAGGCCGGCGCGCACGGTAAGCCGTGGACGCTATGCCGTATTCTTCGGTTTCCGGCACATGCTCACCGCGCAATTCCTGCAACCAGCCCGGGGCCTGGGCGGCGCGTTCGAAGTCGAAACGGCCAGTGTTGAGGATCTTGTTCAGCGGCACTTCGCCCATGACCATCGGGATGATTTCCGCCTGGGCGTTGAGGCGCTCGAGGATGGCCATCAGTTCTTCGCGCTCGCGGCTGCTGATCAGGTCGATCTTGCTGATCAGGATGACGTCGGCGAATTCGATCTGTTCGATCAACAGGTCGGTGATGGAACGTTCATCCTCCTCACCGAGGGTTTCGCCCCGTGAAGCCAGGCTTTCTGCAGCCTGGTAGTCGAGCAGGAAATTCATACCGTCGACCACAGTGACCATGGTGTCCAGGCGTGCAATGTCGGCCAGGCTTTGCTCGTTTTCATCGCGAAACGTGAAGGTTTCGGCCACGGGCAAAGGTTCGGAAATACCGGTGGATTCGATCAGCAGGTAATCGAAACGACCTTCTTTGGCGAGTTTTCCAACCTCTTCAAGCAAGTCTTCACGCAAGGTGCAGCAAATGCAGCCATTGCTCATCTCCACCAGTTTTTCTTCCGAACGATTGAGCGTGACATCACGCTGCACCTCGCTGCCGTCGATGTTGATCTCACTCATGTCGTTGACGATCACCGCCACCCGCAGGTTGTCGCGGTTGCGCAGGACATAATTGAGCAGCGTGCTTTTACCGGCGCCGAGAAAGCCGGACAACACGGTCACAGGGAGACGATTGGGCATCAGGTATTCCTCATCAAGGTTGGCCGGTCAAACTGCCCGTTTATGGCGTTCGCGCAGCTCTTCACGTTCTTTGGCTTCGATACACAAGGTGGCGGTGGGGCGCAGCAGCAGGCGTTGCAGGCCGATGGGTTCGCCGGTTTCACGGCACCAGCCGTATTCGCCACGGGCCAGCAATTCCAGGGCATCGTCGATCTTGTCCAACAGCTTCTTTTCGCGCTCGAGCAGGCGCAATTGCCATTGGCGTTGCTCTTCGGCACTGCCGATATCCGCCAGGTCGCTGTTGGTTTCCTGCTCGCGCAGTGCCTGGAACTCAGCATCGATACGGGCTTGCAGGTCATCACGCTGAGCCAGCAACAATTCGCGGAAGAAGCGCTGCTGGGCCTCATTCATGTAGTCGGCCGCTGGTTGGGCCAAAAGATCGTGTTCGGTCATGGGAAGGGGTTCGCGGGTCGGGCTGTACTTTTATGTTATAGTATAACAATACAAATAAGCCAATCCCTCTTGCTCGCCGCGACGAAGGGCGCAATGCTGGGTCACCTTCTTACGCTGAGAAACCCGATGAGATACCTGCTGTGCGCCCTGCTATTGGCAGCCGCCGGGCCTGCCTGCGCCCAGGCACCCAGCCTGTTGGCCAAGTGCACACGCAGCGCAAACCTGCTGGCGTGTGTAGACCCGTTGGGCAATGCCTATAGCGTGGCAACCGTCGGCAGCACCACCTACTTGCGCGGTTTCGAAGTGATCGGCAAACGCTATTGGGCGCAGACCAACAGCCGTTATGGGCAACTGACGTTTTTTACCGGGTTGGCATCGGATGGCGAGGCGTGGGTCGGCTACACGCGGCGCGTAGGCTGGACCACCATCAATCGGTTTTCCAGCTCTGGGGGCGCCAGCGCCAAGTTCACCTGCAGCCGAATGACCGGCTGTTAGGCCTGGCTGTTTTTCTGCGCCTGCACCCAGGCCATGTAGCTGTTCATGGGTGGGTTCTTCTGGAAGTAACGCTTGAGTCCTTCGAAAAGGCCATCCGCCACCGCCTGTTGATGGCGCGCCGTCACCAGCCGCTGGGCATCCCGAGGGTTGGAAATGAATCCCGTCTCCACCAGGATCGAAGGGACATCCGGTGACTTGAGCACGGCGAACCCAGCCTGCTCCACCCGTTTCTGATGCAGGCTGGTGATGTTTTGCAGGCTGCCCAATACCGAGCTGCCCAACTGCAGGCTGGAGGCGATGGTCGCGTTCATCGACATGTCGAGAATCACTCCGGCCAGCATCGGGTCCTTGTCCTTCAGATTGAGCAAGGTGGTGGCGCCCAGCAAGTCGGCGCCATTTTCGCGCTGGGCCATGAAACGCGCTGTGGCCGAGGTGGCGCCGCCTTCAGACAACGCATACACCGAGGCGCCCGACGCGGTCAGCCGTGGCGCGGCGTCGGCATGTACCGAAATAAACATATCGGCCTTGTGCTGACGGGCAATGTCCACGCGCTTGCGCAGCGGCACGAAGAAGTCGTCGTTGCGCACCAGTTTCACGTCAAAACCCTTTTCGCGTTTCAAGCGTTTAGCCAGTAACTGGGCGATCGACAGCACCACATCTTTTTCGCGCTGGCCCTTGGAGCCGATGGCGCCGGGGTCTTTGCCGCCATGGCCGGGGTCGACCACCACGATGATGTCGCGCTTGGGATGCGCCTTGTCTACCGGCGCCACCAAGGGTGCTGGCTCAGCGGCGAGTTGACGGGGCGCACGGGTCGCGTTGGTCAAGTCCAGCACCAGGCGATGGCCTTGTCCCTCCTGCGGCGGCAACACGAAACTGTTGAGCTGCATGGGCTCGACCAGGTCCAGCACGATGCGCGTGTCGCTCTGGCCGAAATGCCCGGAACGGATCGAGGTAATCCCACTGTTCTTCAACGCCAATTGGGAAAAGTCGCCGCTGAGCCCGGCGCCACTCAAGTCGATGATCAATCGGTCGGGTGAGGTTAGGGAAAAGGTCTTGTATTGCACCGGGCCGCTGAGGTCGAACACCAGGCGCAGCTTGTCGTCTGAGCGCCACAGGCGTGCATTGCGAATCTGCGTGGCGTGAGCCCCCAAAGGCAAGGCAAACAAGGGGCTGACCAGCAGCAGGTTGAGGAGCTGACGTCGGTGCATGGCATATACCGCAGATAAAGGAGCATCCCTACTCGACGTGACTGAACAAAGGCAGGTGCAGAAAATTCATCGTGCCTCGTATTGTTATACTATAACATGTCGAATTATTTCCAACGATGGACCTGCTTATGAATGCGCTGACTCTGCCGGATATCGCCGCGCAGGCTTCACGCCAAGCCTTGCCACTCGACTGGGTGGGGATGCGCGGCATCGCCTTGCCAATCCTGATTGACGGTCAACACCTGACCGCCACCGCTGATGCGGGCGTAAGCCTGGACGACGGCACGGCCCGTGGCATTCATATGTCACGCCTGTACTTGGCTCTGGAAATGCTCGATCAACAGCCGCTGACATCTGCACTGCTGCGTAATGTACTGCAGCGTTTTCTCGACACACATGAAGGTTTATCTAAGAACGCTTACCTGCGCATCCACACCCAACTGCTGCTTAAACGCCCTGCCCTGGTCAGCCCATTAGCCGGCTGGAAAACCTACCCCGTGAGCATCGAAGCGCGCCTGGAAAACCAGATGTTCCACGTGGAACTAAAAATTGACGTTACTTATTCCTCAACCTGCCCTTGCTCCGCCGCCCTCGCCAGGCAGTTGATTCAGCAGCAATTTGTGGATGATTTCGCCAATACGCCGTTACAGCATGAAGCGGTGCTGGCCTGGCTCGGCACTGCCGACGGCATCGTCGCCACACCCCATAGCCAGCGCAGCAGCGCGCAGTTGCACGTCCAGTTGCAAGGTACTGACCTGCCGATAGTCGGCTTGATCAACGCTGCCGAAGCCGCGCTCGGCACCGCCGTACAAACCGCGGTGAAACGCGCAGACGAACAAGCCTTCGCCCTGGCCAACGGGCAGAACCTGATGTTCTGCGAAGACGCCGCTCGCCGCCTGAACCTCGCCTTGAAACGCTCGGATGCCATCAAAGCCTTCCACCTCAAAGTGATCCACGCCGAAAGCCTGCACGCGCACGATGCCGTGGCTGAAAGCCGCTGGACGAGAGACTTTGCATGATCACCTGTAACTCTTTGCGCTGGGGTGCCCCCGGGCAACCGCTCACCCCGGCACTGGATTTGACCCTGGAAAAAGGCAGCCTCACCGGCATCATCGGCGCCAATGGCACAGGCAAAAGCAGCCTGCTCAAGGTCATTGCCGGCCTGCAAAAACCGCTGGCGGGAAAGGTCATTGTGGATGTTCCACGCCGTGGCGGCCTGGCCTTCTTGCCCCAGCAGCAACACTTGGACCGCCAGTTCCCCATCAGCCTGCAAGAGCTGGTCGCTGCCGGTTTCTGGGGCATCCAACACACCCCGCAACAACGCAGCCAACGCCTGCAAGCGGTACTCGAAGACTGGTGCCTGACTGGCTTGGAACACCGACCGTTGATGGCATTGTCCGGAGGCGAATTGCAGCGCGCCCTGCTGGCACGCATGAGCCTGGCCGACGCACCCGTCCTGCTGCTCGACGAACCTCACGCAGCCCTCGATGAGGACGGTCAGGCGCTGTGCTGGAAACACATCCACGCTTGGCACAACGAAGGCCGCACCCTGGTGATCGTCTGCCATGACCTGGCCTCCGTGCGTCACCACACCCAGCACGTACTGCAGATCAAAAACACCGGCTGCGTATTCGGCCCCAGCAAAGAGCTGATCCGCCCGCAACCGCAGATGCAGGTGGCCTGAATGCACTTCACTGCCCACTTATGGATGCCGTTTCATGAGTTCGTCTTTATGCGCCGCGCACTCCTCGGCGGTTTGGTACTGGCTTGCAGCACCGCGCCGCTAGGAGTGTTTCTGATCCTGCGGCGCATGAGCCTGATCGGTGATGCGGTGGCCCACGGCATCCTGCCCGGTGCCGCCCTGGGTTTCTGGTTCGCCGGCCTGAGCCTGCCCGCGCTGACCCTCGGTGGCCTGGGTGCGGGCCTGAGCATGGCCGGCCTGGCCGCGTGGATCACTCGCCGCACCGGCCTGCGCGAAGACGCCAGCCTCGCCGCCATCTACCCCATCTCTTTGGCCGCCGGCGTGCTGATCCTGGGCCTTGCCGGCAAGCGTCTGGACCTGCTGCACCTGCTGTTCGGCTCCGCCCTGGCCGTGGATCAAACCACCCTGACCGGCATGCTCTGGGTCTCGGGTTTCAGCCTGATCGCCATGGCGCTGATCTACAGACCGCTGTTGCTGGACACCCTCGACCCGCTGTTCCTGCAAACCGTCAGCCGCCTCGGCCCCCTCGCCCATGGCGTGTTCCTGACCCTGGTGGTGCTGAACCTGGTGATTGGTTTCCAGGCCATCGGTGCGCTGATGGTGGTCGGCTTGATGATGTTGCCGGCGATCGCCTCACGCTTCTGGAGCCGACGCCTGCCGGTGCTGATTGCGGTATCGGCGCTGCTGGGCTGCCTGTCGGTGTGGTTGGGTCTGCTGCTGTCGTTCTACTACTCACTGCCCAGCGGCCCGGCCATCGTGCTGGTGGCGGGCGCTGGGTATTTGTTGTCCGTGGTGTTCGGTCCGGTGCACGGTTTGTTGCGCCGCCCGCCTTTGCTCACATCCCAATGAGGTGTTCCGATGCGCGCTCTACTCGTGCTGTTCAGTCTGCTGCTGCCGCTTTCGATGGCCCACGCCGCCGACAAACTCCAAGTAGTCACCAGCTTCAGTATTCTCAATGACATCACCCACCAGATCGGTGGCGAGCATATCCAGATCAGCAACATGGTCGGCCCGGACGCCGACGCCCATACCTATGAACCCACGCCGGATGACGCCAAGGCATTGCTCAAGGCCAAGGTCATCATCAAGAACGGCCTGGGTTTCGAGCCGTGGCTGGACCGCCTGGTTACCAGCACCGAAACCAAGGCAACGGTGGTCACCGCCAGCAAAGGCGTGATTTCCCACACCATGGACGAGGATGGCGAAACCATTCCCGACCCGCACGCCTGGCACAACCTAGCCAATGCCGAGATCTATGTGAGCAACATCACCAAGGCCCTGGTGGCCGCCGACCCGGCCAACAAGACCGCCTACCTGCGCAACAGCCAGGCCTACCTCAAGCAAATCCATAGCCTGCTGGACGAGGCCAAGGCCAAGTTCGGCGCCCTGCCACCGGGTAACCGCCGCATCGTCACCTCCCATGACGCCTTCGGCTACCTGGGCCAGGCCTATGGCATCCAGTTCCTCGCGCCTCAGGGCTTGTCCACTGAACGTGACCCTTCGGCCGCTGAAGTTGCCGCACTGATCACCCAGATTCGCAAGGACAAGGTCAAAGCCGTGTTCATGGAAAACATCAAGGACTCACGCCTGCTCAAGCAGATCGCTGACGAAAGCGGCGCACAGATCGGCGGCACGCTTTACTCCGACGCTCTCGCTGCAGAAGGCCCGGCCAGCACCTTTATCGGGCTGTTCGAATACAACCTCAACACCCTGTGCGCCGCACTGAGCCAGCCATGATCCGCAAAAATCCTTCCGGCGACCTGCCGGTGATTGCCGAATCGGCCTACGTCGACAAGACCGCGATCATCTGCGGCAAAGTCATCATCGGTGAGAACGTGTTCGTCGGCCCTTACGCCGTGATCCGCGCCGACGAAGTGGATGCCAGCGGCGCCATGGACCCGATCACCATCGGCGCCAACTCCAACATCCAGGACGGCGTGGTCATCCACTCCAAATCCGGCGCAGCAGTGACCATCGGCGAATTCACCTCCATCGCTCACCGCTCCATCGTCCACGGCCCCTGCACGGTGGGCGACCGCGTGTTTATTGGCTTCAACAGTGTGCTGTTCAATTGCGCCGTCGGCGATGGGTGCGTGGTGCGCCACAACTCGGTGGTCGACGGCCGCGACCTGCCCGCCGCTTTCTACGTGCCCTCCACCACGCGTATCGGCCCCTACACCGACTTGTCGCAATTCCCACCGGTGAGTGTCAGCGCCTCGGAGTTTTCCGAAGACGTGGCACGCACTAACGTCGACCTGGTGCGCGGCTACAAAGCCCTGCAAAACGAGTTCTGAACCATGAGCCGCCTGCTGATCCGCAACGCCCGCCTGGTCAACGAGGGCCAGGTATTCGACGCCGACGTACTGGTCGCCAATGGTCGTATCGAGAAGATTGCCGCCAGCATTCAAGGCGATAACGAACCGGTGGAAATCGATGCCAACGGCCAGTGGCTGCTGCCAGGCATGATCGACGACCAGGTGCACTTTCGCGAACCCGGTGCGCCGGAAAAAGGCAGCTTCTACAGCGAATCCCGCGCGGCGGTGGCCGGTGGTATCACCAGCTTCATGGACATGCCCAACACTCACCCGGCCACCTTGAACCTGGAAGCCCTGGCCGATAAAAAGCGCCGTGCCGCACTGCATTCAGTGGCCAACTACGGCTTTCATTTTGGCGTGAGCAACGACAACCTCGACACCGTCGCGGCCCTCGCTCCTCGTGAAGTGGCTGGGGTCAAAGTGTTCATGGGCGCATCCACCGGCAATATGCTGGTGGACGACCCACGCGTTCTGGAGCGCCTGTTTGCCGAGGTGCCGACCATCCTGCTCGCTCACTGCGAACACACGCCCAGCATCCTGGCCAACGAGCAACGCCTGCGCGAACGCTTCGGCGAGCATATTCCCGCAGTCGCCCACCCGCTGATCCGCGATGCCGAGGCCTGTTATCGCTCGTCATCGTTTGCCGTGGAATTGGCCAAACGCCATGGCACGCGCCTGCATGTGTTGCACCTGACCACCGCGCGGGAACTGGCGTTGTTCGAAGACAAGCCCCTGGCCGACAAGCACATCACCGCCGAGGTCTGCCTGCACCACCTGCTGTTCGATGACCGCGATTACCACCACCTCGGCCACCAGATCAAATGCAACCCGGCGATCAAGACCCGCACCGACCGCGACGCGCTGCGCCTGGCATTATTGAGTGATCGTCTGGATGTGATTGGCACCGACCATGCGCCGCATACCTGGGCGCAAAAACAGTTGGGCTATCGGCAAGCACCCTCGGGCTTGCCTCTGGTGCAGCATGCCCTGCCGGCGTTACTGGAGTTGGTGGCCGACGGGCATTTGCCCTTGACCACTCTGGTAGCCAAGACCAGCCACCGCGTGGCCGACCTGTTTGCCATCGCTGATCGCGGCTACGTGCGCGAAGGCTACTGGGCCGACCTGGTACTGATCAAACCGGAGCCTGCCGGCAAGCCGGTCAACAGCCAGCCTATTCTCGCCCGCTGCGGCTGGACACCCTTTGCAGAACGCAGCTTTCGCCACAGCGTGAGTACCACACTGGTCAGCGGCCACCTGGCCTGGCACAACGGCCAGGTGGTCAACAGTTGCCAGGGCTTGCCCCTGCAGTTCGGGCGTTAAGCGCGGGGTTTGACCGAACCGCAATCGTTGCCCAGCCACTGAGCGTGGCTGTCCAGGCTACCCTTCTGCTGGATCCCGGTGGCATTGAAGGTACCGTTGACGCTGGTGGTGAATTCTTTCTGGCTCTGAAACGTTGCCACCCCAGTGCCCTGGGCTTTCGGGCAACTGAAGCGGAACTTCCACTGGTTGCCGCTCTTGTCGGTGACTTCCTGTTTGCAGCCCGATTGAGGGTCGGTCAGGGGGATCGAATCGGAGGCCACCTGGGCCGGGGTCAGGCACACCTGTACGCCTTTACCGGCCATGTTAATGCCTTGTTTTTCGAGCATGGCGCGCTGTTCAGGGGTCATCTGTTGCTTGAGTTGACCGAGGATCAGCGACAAGTCCGGCAGGTCCTGGTTATCGACTTTCATATTGCTGGTGGTCAATTCCCACAAGCCCGGCGCCAGCATCTGCGCCTGTGCCGCCACAGGCAGCGACAAACCAACAACCATGGCCAAACCAAGCAGACGAGCATTCATCGGGTAACTCCTGGGTAATTGTGGGCGTTAGACGTCGCAAAGCAGCCAGTGTTGCATGGCAAATAAAATAGCGACATTCACAGCCGTTCATGGTCTGTTACGCACTGGACTGCCTGGAGTTACGTCGTTCATGGATTTCTTTGGCCCGCACCTGCTCGCCTACGTCATTGCCACGCTGCACTTTCTTGGAACGCTCGCCGCGATCCACGCAGTACTGACCGTGCGCACCGCACAAGGCTCGATCGCCTGGGCGTTGTCACTGATGTTCATGCCCTACCTGACGCTGATCCCCTACCTGATTTTCGGCCGCAGCACCTTCGACGCGTACAT
The DNA here is from genome assembly GCF_058725345.1 of Pseudomonas sp. DW-iso17. Classification (NCBI taxonomy): domain Bacteria; kingdom Pseudomonadati; phylum Pseudomonadota; class Gammaproteobacteria; order Pseudomonadales; family Pseudomonadaceae; genus Pseudomonas; species Pseudomonas sp. DW-iso17. The sequence continues at coordinate 579,529 of NZ_JBZXEA010000011.1, forward strand.
CCAGGCCCGTCGCCAGGCCAACCAGGAAATGCACACGGCCATCACCGAGTTGAACTGGCGCCCCTGGGTGGAGGAAGCGCTCGCGGCGCGCAATTCCAGCGCCTATGCCTCCTTGCGCGCCATGCCCAAGCTGGGCCGCATGCCGTGCCTGGCCAACAACGAAGTGCGCCTGTTGATCAATGGCGATGCCACGTTCGGCGCGATCTTCGAGGCTATCCGTCACGCAAAGACCGCCGTGCTGTTCCAGTTTTTCATCATTCACGATGACGAACTGGGCCGTCAATTGCAGGCCCTGTTGAGGGAAAAAGCCGCTCAGGGCGTGGCCATTTATGTGCTGTACGACCGCATCGGCAGTCACGCCCTGCCCCATCGTTATGTGCAAGCGCTGCGTGACGCTGGCGTGCAGGTCAAGGCATTCGCCACCCGCAGTGGCTGGCTCAATCGCTTCCAGGTCAACTTCCGTAACCATCGCAAGATCGTCGTGGTGGACGGCATCACCGGTTTTGTCGGCGGGCATAACGTAGGCGATGAATACCTGGGTAAAAAACCGCCGCTGGCGCCATGGCGCGATACCCATGTGCAGGTCGCAGGCCCAGTGGTGGCATGCCTGCAGGAGTCGTTTGCCGAGGACTGGTTCTGGGCCGCACGGGAACTGCCGCCGCTGATCCTGCCGGACGCCTACCCGGAAGACGGCGTGCTCTGCCAGTTGCTTGCCAGTGGGCCAGCGGACCCTTATGAAACCTGCTCGCTGTTTTTCGTCGAGGCCATCCATGCCGCGACCAAGCGGGTGTGGATCACCAGCCCCTATTTCATCCCCGACGAGGCGGTGTTTGCCGCCCTGCGCCTGGCGGTATTGCGCGGAGTCGATGTGCGCCTGCTGCTGCCGTCACGGCCCGACCACCGCATCGTATATGCCGCATCCAGCCTGTACGCCAACGAAGCGGTGCGAGCAGGCGTGCGAGTGTTTCGCTACACACCGGGCTTTTTGCATCAGAAGGTGGTGTTGGTAGACAGCGAAATCAGCGCCATTGGCAGCGCCAACATGGACAACCGTTCGTTCCGGCTGAATTTTGAAGTGATGCTGCTGACGGTGGATGAAGCCTTCGCCAGCCAGGTTGAACAAATGTTGCTGGATGACTTTGCCCTGGCCCATGAAGTCAGCCAGGAAGAAAGCCGCGAGACCCGTCGCCTGCAACAACTGGGGATGCGCATTGCACGCCTGATCTCACCCATCCTCTAACCGCCAATACAAAACCAATGTGGGAGCTGGCTTGCCTGCGATAGCGGTGTTTCAGTCGACTCATCCGGTCCTGATACAACGCTATCGCAGGCAAGCCAGCTCCCACAGTTTTGAGCTTCAGTGCCTGGTGGTCAACGGTAGAGATCTTCCCGCGTCCACGGCAGTTCATGCCCGCCATCAGCATGGGGCTTCACTGCCAGTATCTGGTGCAGGTTGATCCAGCCACGGGCAAATGCATAAGCGCAACCGGCCAGGTACAGCCGCCAGATGCGTAGCGCCTGCTCTGGCACCATCTTCGCCGCTGCTTCCAGGTTGTCTTCCAGGCGTTCGCTCCAATGGTCCAATGTGCGGGCGTAATGCATACGCAGGCTTTCGACATCGACCACTTCCAGCCCTGCTTCGCTGATCTCGGCGGTCATCATGGCCAGGTGCGGCAGTTCACCATTAGGGAACACGTAGCGCTCGATAAACTCACCGGCTCCACGGCCTACGGGGCGGCCGTCGGTGTGCTTGGCGGTGATGCCATGGTTCATCACCAGGCCGCCTTCACGCACTGCGCCGAACAGGGTCCGGCAGTATTGCGCCAGGTTGGCGTGGCCGACGTGTTCGAACATGCCCACGCTCACGACTTTGTCGAAACGACCGTCCTGGGGCAGGTCGCGGTAGTCGAGTAATTGCAGGTCGACCTGGTCTTCCAGGCCTTCGGCTTTCACCCGCTCCTTGGCCAGCGCCAGTTGTTCCTTGCTCAAGGTGATGCCGAACACCTTGACCCCGAACTCACGTGCGGCATAACGCGCCAGCCCGCCCCAGCCGCAGCCCACATCGAGCAGATACTCACCCGGCTGCAGCCGCAACTTGCGGCACAGGTGGCGGAATTTGTCTTGTTGGGCCTGATCGATCGACTCGCTGCCGGTTTCGAAATAACCGCAGGAGTAGGCCATGTCCTGGTCCAGCCATAGCTGGTAGAACTCGTTGGACAGGTCGTAATGGTAGGAAATGGCCGCCGCGTCGGTGGCCTTATCGTGAATCGAGCGCACCGGACGACTCTCCTCGTCGTCATCGACCAAAGCGTGACTCAACTCGTCACATACCCTGATCACTTCGGTGATGGAGCCTTCCAGCTCCAGCTTGCCCTCGACGAAGGCTTCGCCCAGTGAGTCGAGTGTTGGATGGGTCAGCCTGGATACAACCGTGGGGTCCTTGACCACGATGGTGACACTGGGCTCAGGGCCCAAGTTGAATTCATGGCCGTCCCAGAGTCGAAGACGCAGCGGTAGCTGAAGATTCTGTAAGGCCGGTGGAAGTTGCGCGAGCATGAGTAGTCCCCCCTTGTTTCAGACGTCTGCTGTGAGGGTAGACCATGCCAAACAAAGTAGGAAGCTATCGAATGAATAGCTCCCCTTCTATGGCGCTCGGCGCTCGAGCAAACCTTCCTGGACCCACTGTTTCAGCCAAGTGGCCGCTTGCAGCGACGCCCCCTCTGAATAAGTGACCGTCAGCTCAGTACACAGTTCTGAAAAATTCCAGCCCATGGTCACCATGCCCGACAGCGCACAGGCTTCAGCGGCTTCCAGGCTGCGGTAGTGGCAGCGGTTCTGGTTGCGCCACACCAGGCAGATCTGCGCCGGCTCCAGCGCCTGGCTGCCGGGGAAATCCGACTCATCCTTGCTGGCTCGCCAGATCGCCACCGTGTTGAAACGGCAAAGCAACTGCTGCACCGAAGGCGCCAGCGCAACCTGTAAGGTGGGCCAGTCTTCAGGCGCCAGATGCGCCATGCCATTCAAGGTTAGCGGCTCCCCTTCGGCGGCGTCAAACGCCAAGGTGAACGCCCACTCCAGACGTGCCAACTCAGCCAAAGGCGCACTTTGCGCAGCCATGAAATGCTCAACGATAAACATCGCAAAGCGCTCGCCCAACCAGCGCACGCTGTAATGGGCCGAGGGATAACGGCGGATGTAGGCCTCGGTCAGCGAGCAAAACTGCTCATCTCCCAGCCAATACCAGATGGCACCGAAATCATGGCGCAGTACCTCTTGCAGACGCGACAGGTAGGCGTTGTGGTAAATCGCCAGGCCGGTGTCCACATCCAACGTCGGCCCTCCCAGCAAGGTAGCGGCAAAGCCACTGTTGGCCGGGGGCGCTTCGGATAATAGATGCTGTTCAAACGCCAACTGCCAGTCGATCAGGCGCATAACGCTCTCCGGGCCAAGGCGCTGGCACCCAACTCACGGGCTTTGTTCAACTCGGTGAGTAATTCTTCGAAGGGTGGAAAATGGTCATCGCGTTCCAGTAACGTCGACACGGGGCCCAGATGTTCGAGAGTCTGCTGATACAGCGCCCACACCGGGTCGCACACTGGATGGTCATGGGTATCGACCACATAGTCGCCATAGTCCATATGCCCTGCCAAATGCAGCTGGCGAATGCTTTCGGGTGGCAGGTTGCGAATGAAGGTCCAAGCATCAAAACCATGGTTACGTGCGCTGACATAGACGTTGTTGACGTCCAGCAGCAACTGGCATCCGCTCAGGTGGGCCAAGGCATTGAGGAATTCCCACTCGGTGAATTCATCCGCCTTGGAACGCACGTAGCTGGAGACATTTTCCAGTACCAGCGGGCGCTGCAACACGTCCTGCACCTGACGTACACGGCCGGCCACGTGGTAAAGGCTTTCTTCGGTGTAAGGCAGGGGTAACAAATCATGTAACTGGTGCGCGCTGCCGCGGCTCCAGCACAGGTGATCGGAAATCCATGCCGGCTGAATGCGCTCTGCGAGCTGTTTGATGTGATTCAGGTAATCCATATCGAGGGCATGTGGCCCGCCGATGGACAACGACACACCGTGCATCACCAAGGGGTAACGCTCGGCTATCGCATCCAGGTAGTACAAGGCCTTGCCGCCCTGCACCAGGTAATTCTCGGAGATCACTTCGAACCAATCCACGGCCGGCGACTGTTCAAGGATCTGGTGGTAGTACTCACTGCGTAAACCCAGGCCGTAACCCAGACTTGGAAGGGACGCGGACATGACTCACTCCAGGGCAAAGTGTCCGCAGCGGTGGCAGGCAGCCGCCGCGGTTGCACTCGTTGGCCGGTTACTCGCCGACTGTACCGCCAGCGGCGTCGCAGGCCGATTTGGTCATGGCCTTGAAGCCCATCCCTTTACACTCGCCCTGGCCCTTGCACGCGTGGTCCTTGGTTTTGCAGTCGTTCATACCTTTGCAGGAGGTCACGCCGTAGCAGTGAACGGTGGCGTCTGCCGCTTGTACCTGGGTGGCCACACCCGCGAACAGAGAAGCAGCGGCCATTGCGAGGGCGGCACCAGCAGCAGCGGATTTAATGCTCATTGTTGTATTCCTCATGATCAGTAGTGGAGCCGATCTGAACGGATTGTTCAGTCTCGACACAGCACTAGAGTGAGGCCCCCTGTCGGCGTTACAGCCGTGTGCAAATATTTCTGAAATTATTCGTCGAGCTTCAACAGCGGCTCCTGGAAGCGCAGTAAACGCCCGGCGTTCCCCAATACCAACAAGGTGCTGAGGTTATGCAGCACCGCCGCGATCATCGCGCCCGCCGCCCCCAGCCAGCCAAATGCGGCGAACACCACGATGGCCAGTGTCCAGCCCAAGCCAATGATCACATTGACCTGCAACGTCTGCCGGCACTGGCGACTCAAGCGCACACAGGTGCCCAAGCGGCGCAAGTCGCTGCCGATCAGCACCACGTCCGCCGAGGCCAGGGCGATGTCGGCACCGCCCGCGCCCATGGCCACGCCGACCACACCGGCCTTGAGCGCCAGGGAGTCGTTGATGCCATCGCCCACCACCATTGGCCGGAAGCCACTGCTGATTTCGCCCAGCACGCGGTTGAGCTTGTCTTCCGGCAGCGCTTGGGCTTCGACATCACTGATGCCCACGTCCAGCGCCAGGCTGTCGGCCACGCTTTGGCGGTCGCCGGTCAGCAGCAGTTGGCGGCCCAGGCCCAAGTCACGCAGCTCTTGCAGGGCCTGGCGCGCTTCGGGTTTGACGCTGTCGGCCAACAGCAGCCAGGCGAGGAACTCGCCGTTCAACGCCAGCCCGGCAATCGGGCCATCATGGGCGGGCACGGCGGTGGTGACGATGCCCAACTGTTCAAATAACTCCGGCCGCCCTAGCGCCGCTTCGCCCTGCTCGGTCTGGGCGACCACGCCCAGGCCCTGACGCTCGCGGATGTCGCTAAGCACCCGCATCTGCTCCTGGCTCGCCAACCCCGCCAACGCTCGGCTGACCGGGTGACTGCTTGCCGAACCAAGGCTGGCCGCCAGGTTCAGCAGCTTTTGGCGATCCGGCGCGGTAGTCTCGATGGACTGCAAGCGCAGGGTGCCAAAGGTCAGGGTGCCGGTCTTGTCGACCACCAGTGATGTCAGGTCGGCCAGTTCTTCGAGGAACGCCGAGCTGCGAATCAGGATGCCATGGCGCGCCGCCACGGCAATCCCGGCAATCGCCGTGGCCGGTGCCGACAGCACCAAGGCACAGGGGCACGCAGCCACGAGCACCGCGAGCATCGCCTGGGCGTCATTGGTGACAAACCAGGTGACGGCCGCCAGCAGCAACACAAGCACCATGTAGCTGCCGGCATAACGCTCCAGCAGCCGGGTGATCGGTGGCTTGGACCGCTCGGCGTTCTGCATCAGCGCAATAACTTTGCCCAACGTCGATTCGTTACCGGTGCGCGTGACCTCAAGGCGCAGCAGGCCATCGAGGTTGATCGCCCCACCAAACACCTGCACGCCCACGCTGGCTTCCAACGGCACCGACTCGCCGGTGATCGGCGCCGTGTCCAGGCTCGCCTGGCCGGACAACACCACGCCATCGGCCGGCACGCGGTCACCGGCACGCACTTCGACGATATCGCCGGTGTTCAAGGTGCCGTTATCCACTTCGGTGATGCTGCCGTCCGCCTGCATCAGGCGTGCATGGCTGCGGGTGAGTTTGCCCATGGCATGGATCGCTTCCTGGGAGCCAATCACGCTGCGCTCTTCCAGCACATGGCCGAAGATCATGATGATCGGCAGCAACGCGGCGGTGAGCAGATCACCGGTGGCCCAGGCGCCGAGCATGGCCAGGGCGATCAATTGATCGGTGATGCCGTGCAGGCTCGGAAAGCGCAGGCTGTACCAGGCCGAACGCATCACCGGCACCGCCACCAGCAGGGATGCCACGCCCAGCAGCAACTGGCTGACGCCGCTCTGGTCGGGCGCGAGCCAGCGCCACACCAGGCCCAGCACGAGCAAGCCCAGGGCGAGCATCGCCAAGGTCAATTGCCGGGCAGCGCTGCGCTGTTCGGCAGAGGTCAGCATGGGTGCGCTCATTGTTCGGCTCCCTGGATGATCAAGCGCGAGTCGTCTTTGGGATCGACGGTGGTCACTGAACCGGCCTGGCCGAGAATCTTCGGCAAGCGTTCACGGTACAGGCGCAACAGCAAACCGGGATCTTTGACCTGGGCCAGGCTGGCAACGGTAGCGGTCTGCGCCTGGGCATTGGCCAAGCGCTCACTGGCCTGGGCATGGGCGACTTGCACCTGGCGATCAGCTTCCTGGTTGGCGGTCTGGGTGAGTTTTTCCGCTTCAGTGCGGGCGTTGGCCACGGCTTTATCGGCTTGCTGGCTGGCGGTCAGTACCGCGTTGAACGCATTCACCGCAGGCCCAGGCAGGCTCGACTGCACATCGACGCGGGTGGCTTCGATACCCAGCCCCAAGCCGCTGGCCGCCAACTCCGCCAGGCGTTTGTTGATGCCTTGCACCAGGTCGCCGCGCAGCCGCTCACGCCGTTCGGCGGCGCCATTGTCGCTGCCGATCAGTTCCGGGCGGGCTACCAGGATGGTGTCCAGATCCCGCGCTGCGGTGAGGGCCACGGCGCTGCGTGTCACCAGCCGATCCAGGGCAGGCAGCACGTGGTCGCCCTGCAACACAAAGGCGTAGGGCTCGGTCACCTTGTAGAACACCCGCACGTCCAGTTGCACCACCCCGGCATCACCGGTCAGCAGGTAGCCGGAACCGGCCAGGGCATCGCTTAACGGCGTGGCGAAACTGGCCACGCGATCGGCCTGCAACGCCGCGTCGGAACGCAGCAGGTTTTCCACCCGGCGTTCGATCACCCGGTCGGCCGCTGGCAGCAGGATGACTTGCTCAAAAGGTTGCGGCCAGGCCAGCAACAACCCGGCGTTCTGAATGCGATCAAGGGCGCCGAAGTGCAAGACCACGGCGCGATTCTGCGGGTCGATCTGGCGCACATTGGAGAAGGCCCAGGCCAACGCCGCCAATACGGTGACCGCGTAGAGTGCCAGGAACGTCAGGCGCCCGGCCTGGATCCACGGGCTGTCCGGGCTTTCAGGCTCGCTCATGGCTGCAGGTCCTTCGGCCCATCCACCAGGGCGCGGAACGGCGCGGCGTCGGTGCGCAGGATGACTTGGTCCCCGGCGTGACCACCGTGCCCAAGGTATCCAGCGAGCGCAGCAGGTTGTACAGCTGCGGATTGCCAGCGTAGGCGCGGCCATAAATCTGCGCAGCTTCAACCCGCGACTGCGCTTCGATGTCGGCGGCTTTCACGGTGGCATCGGCCTGCATGATGCGCGCATCTCGCTCGGCAGCGGAGCGGATCTGCGCCGCTTCGCGCTTGCCCACGGCGGTGCGTTCGGTGGCGATGGTTTCACGCTCGGCGCGCATGCGGTCAACCGTGGCGGTGAGGGTCACCGATGGCAACGTCAAACGCTCAATGCCGACCTGCGCCACGCGCACGCCGTAGGTGGCGAGCAATTGTTGGTCAATTTGCTGGCGCAACTGCGCTTCGAAATCGGCGATGCGCACTTGGCTGGCGTCGGTGTTGATCAAGCTGGACAGGTCAAAACTGGCCGCCGTGGTTTCCAGCGCCGAGCCGACAAAGGTGCGAATCTGCCGCGCCGCCTCATCCGGCTGGTTCTGCACCGCACGCATAAAGCGCTGCACGTTGTCGGCATCGCCCTGCACCTGCCACGCCACATAGGCCTGCACAATAATCCGCAAGCCATCGCGGGTGCCCACATCCTGCAGGCCGCTGGAGGTGGTGCGCAGACGCAGGTCCACCGGGATCGCCGCTTCGAACGGTGCCGGCCATCGCCAGCCCAGGCCCGGCTCCAGCAGCACGCGCGCCGGGTTGCCGAAGCGGGTAATCACCGTGGCCTCACCGGAACGCACTTGCACCAGGCTTGCCGCTGCCACGGCAAACAGCACCAGCAACACCGCCCACGCCATGCGCCGCCAGGGAAAAGGCCCGGCCGCCTGCTCATCGCCGTGATGGTGATGGTGGTGGCCGTGATGGTGGTGATGGCCGTGATCATGATCGTGGGAATGAGCGCTCAACAGACAGACTCCTTATTGAACGGCTTTGCGCGGCGCCGACGGGTCGGCGGGCAAGGTAAAAGAACGCAGATCGATCGTCGGCGCGCTGTCGGCACCCAAACGATGATCCAGAATAAGCAGCTTGGCCTGGGCCAGGCCCTGGCTCAGTTGGCCCAGGTACTGTTCCAGCACGAAGGCTTGGCCCGCAGCGGCGTAGGCCTTTTGTTCGGCGGCAAAGCGCAGGTTCGCGGCTTGGGCGCCGGCATTCACTTCGCGGGCACTGGCCTGGGCCTGATCGCGAGCAGTGCTGGCTTGCAGCAGCGCCTGGTTGGTCTGTTCGCTGGCTGCACCGCGTTCACGGGCGATCAGCGCCTGGGCGCTGATCTGCGCGGCCTGCACACCGTGATAAGCATTGGCGGCACCGGCCGGCGGGTGGATCGCCTCGACCACCGTGGCGAGGATTTCCACTCCGCTGTCGAGGGTTTGCAGGTCGGCTTGCACGCTGCGACCAATCTCGTCCGCGAGGCTGGTGCGCTCTTCCCCGAGCAATTCATCCAGGGTGCGCGAGGCAAAATCGTGCACCAGGATGCGGCTGGCGGTGCTGCGGATCAGGGTCGGGATATCCGCGCTGTTGTAGGTGGCGGCAAGCGCGGCCTGATCGGTGAGGCCGATGCGGTAGACAAAGCGCACGTCCATGTTGACGATCTGGAAGCCCTGCTTGTCGCCGCTGCTGCTGGCAATAACCTGGGATTTGTCATTCACATGGCTGGCGTCCCACAGGCGGTTGGCGATCAACGGCGCCGGGCCTTCGGCGGCGGCCAGCTGCGGTGTGGCGGCGTCACTGACGCTGGTCGCCAGCTCATGCACCACGCCGTTTTCCACGTTCAGCACGCGGCCCAACGGCCACGGCAAACCGGCATGCAGGCCGGGGCCGAACACCTCGACCGGTTTACCAAAACGCTCGTAAATCCCACGGCCTTGCAGGGGCACTTCATGCAGACCGGTCAGCGCCCAACCTACCGCCAGCACCACCAGCAACACCGGGAAAAACGCCCGGCGCATGTAGGTAAAGGCCCAGATCTGGCGCAGGTCGATGCCAAAGCGGTTGTGCAACTCATGCTGCAACGCCAGCAAGGGCTGAGGCGGCCAACGCAGCAGGCCGGCAATGAAACTCTGCGCCATCAAGCGCGGCTCAAGGCGCGGCTGACGCGGGCTGAACAGCGACAGCACGCCCCTGAGCAGGAACTCCAACGCTACCAACGCTGGCAACAGCCCGATGAGAGTGGCCAGGCGCAGCGGCCAGACCGACTCCGCATTGGCAAACAGCAGGCAGATCGCGCTGAGCAACAGGCAGATAATTGCCATCCGGCTCAACTGCGCCAACTGTGAGGCTTCCGGCCATTGGGCAGCGGTTTCCTGGGCCAGGCGGCGCTCGAATACCAGCAGGCCAAACGCCAGGGCCAATGCGAGCGCTGCGCCAATACTTGCCGACTGCCCGATGGCGGCAGCGGGCAAGCCCAGGTTCCAGAACTGCAGGATGCTGACCAGCGCCAACAGCGACCAGCCGCCCAACCACAGCACCGGCGCGCCAATCTGCGCCAACAGGCCGTTGCCGAACCGGTTGATCAGGCCTTTATGCCAGGGAGTGGGCTCGATGGATTGTTCGACCGCTTCACCGCTCGGCGCTTCCAACGCCTGGGCACGCCAATCGGCCACCCACCATGCCGATTGCAAACCGGCCACCAGCAGCAGCAAGGCCGACGCGCAGTTGATCAATACCACCGGCCAGATCGACAGCGGGGCAAACAACGCTACGAACAGCGCCAATATCCAACCACTGAGGGCCAGGGTTGTCAGGCCGATACCGGCTTGGCGCAATCGACGGGCGTGGAACAGCCCCTGCTGAAAACGCGCGAGGCCTTCAACCGAAGCCCCGTCAGCCTCTAGATCCACTTGCATCTGCTCAACGCCCACTTGTACACAATTCGTTACGATATAACACGAAGCGTGAAATTTTTGTTCGCTTTTGAATTCACCCTGAATCCCTTGTGGGACGGGGCTTGCCCCCGATAGCAGCGTGTCAACCGACTGATTAGTTACTGGTACACCGCAATCGGGGGCAAGCCCCTCCCACATTTGTTCTCATGGTGTTCTTCTGATTGTGACTAACCCCCTATAAACACGAGCCATCACTGGTGTCGGCTGCGATTAGTCGGCACACTCCAAAACAGTTTTTCGCGGGTTCACGGACAAGGAAGCGCCACCCCCATGATTTCCATCTACCAACTCAAACCGCGTTTTCAAAACCTGCTGCGGCCTCTCGTGCAGCGCCTTTATGACAACGGCACCACCGCCAACCAGATCACCGTGCTGGCCGGGGTTGTTTCCCTGCTGGTGGGGCTGTTGATCGCGGGCTTTGCCCAACACCTCTGGCTGTTTGCGCTGATCCCGCTGTGGATGATTGTGCGCATGGCGCTCAATGCCATCGATGGCATGCTGGCCCGGGAGTTCGGCCAGCAGTCGCGCCTCGGTGCTTACCTCAATGAATTGTGCGACGTGATCGCCGATAGCGCGCTGATCCTGCCCTTTGCATTGATCCCCGATGTGAGCCTGGCACCGGTGCTGCTGGTGACGCTGCTGGCGGTATTCAGCGAATACGCCGGGGTGCTGGGGCCGATGGTGGGCGCGTCGCGCCGTTATGACGGGCCCATGGGCAAGAGTGATCGGGCGTTCGTACTCGGTGTGTTGGCCACTGGCGTGGCGCTGGGCTGGCTCGGCGCCGGTTGGGTCGAGGCGGTGATGTGGCTGGTGGCCGCCCTGCTCTCCTATACCTTGGTCAACCGGGTGCGTCAGGGCCTCAAAGAACAACAATCTCTCCCTTCTGCATAAGGATTTTGCGATGCGCGAACAGCAAGAGCACACCTTCAGTACCCATGATGGCGTCGAGCTTTTCTACCGGCACTGGCCGGCCACGGCAGGCGCCGGGCCGCGCAAGGCGATCCTGTTGTTCCATCGCGGCCATGAGCATTCGGGGCGTATTGCCCACCTGGTGGATGAACTGGGCCTGCCTGAATTCGACTTCTTCGCCTGGGACGCCCGTGGCCACGGCCAATCCCCAGGCGAGCGCGGTGACAGCCCCAGCTTTGCCACCAGCGCCCGCGACGTGCAGACGTTCTGTGATCACATCAATGCCACCTACAGCATCGAAGAGGAAGACATCGCCGTCATCGCCCAAAGCGTCGGCGCGGTGATTGCGGCCACCTGGGTTCATGATTACGCGCCAAAAATCCGCGCCCTGGTGCTCGCCTCGCCAGCCTTCAAGGTCAAGCTGTATGTGCCCCTCGCCCGCCCGGGCCTGGCACTGATGCGCAAGTTTCGCGGCAACTTTTTCGTCAACAGCTACGTCAAGGCCAAGTTCCTCAGCCATGATCCGGAACGGGTGGCGTCCTACGACAGCGACCCCTTGATCACCAAGGCCATCTCGGTGAATGTGCTGCTGGGCCTGTACGAAGCCGCCGACCGGGTTGTAGCCGATGCCCAGGCGATCCAAGTGCCGACCCAGCTGCTTATCTCCGGCTCCGATTTTGTGGTGCACCGCAAACCCCAGCAGCAATTTTTCGACCGCCTCGGCAGCCTGAAAAAAGAGCTGCATATCCTCCCCGGCTTTTTCCACGACACCCTTGGCGAACGTGATCGCGCCGTGGCTGTGACCAGCGCCAAGCGCTTTATCTTGCAGAACTTCGCGCACCCGCTGGACCGCGCTTCTCTACTGGACGCAGACAAACTTGGCGCCACGTGCGCCGAATCCGAATCCCTCGCCGCGCCGCTGCCACGCAACTCCCTGCGCGACCTGTACTGGCGCATGACCCGCGCCAGCATGGGCCTGGGCAAGAACCTTTCGGACGGCGTGAAGCTGGGCTTCGACACCGGCTTCGATTCCGGCAGCACCCTGGACTACGTGTATCGCAATAAGCCTGCCGGCAAGGGCGGGCTGGGGCGGATGATCGATACCAACTACCTCAATTCCATTGGCTGGCGCGGTATTCGCCAACGCAAGCTGAACGTCGAAGAGCTGCTGCGCCTGGCCATGGCCAAGCTGCGTGATGACCAACGCGAAGTGCGCATTGTCGACATCGCCGCCGGCCACGGCCGCTACATCCTGGAAGCCTTGCAAGGCGTATCGCCGCTGCCGGAATCGATCCTGCTGCGCGACTACAGCGACATCAACGTGCGCGACGGTGGCGCGCTGATTCGCGAGAAGGGCCTGGGGGACATCGCCCAGTTCGTCAAAGGCGATGCGTTCGACCGCGCTGACCTGGCTGCCCTGGCCCCTAAGCCGACGCTGGCCGTGGTATCCGGCCTGTACGAATTGTTCGCCGATAACGCCATGGTCGGCGGCTCGCTGGCGGGCTTGGCCGAAGCCGTGGAGCCAGGTGGTTACCTGGTCTACACCGGGCAGCCATGGCACCCGCAGTTGGAGCTGATTGCCCGTGCGCTCACCAGCCACCGGCAGGGCCAGGCCTGGGTGATGCGCCGGCGCAGCCAGGCGGAAATGGACCAACTCGTCGAAGCGGCGGGCTTTCGCAAGATCACCCAGCGCGTGGATGAGTGGGGCATTTTCACCGTGTCCCTGGCACAGAAGATCTGAACATGCGCGAACCCGGTTTATTGAAACCTGCGGTGCTCTGGCTGCTGCTGTTGGCGCCGCTGTTTTTCAGCACCTATGGCTTTGCCACCTGGGTCACCAGCCAGCGCAGCGACGTCGGCACGCTGGTGTTCGGCTGGGAAACACACATGCCGTTCTGGGCCTGGACCATCGTGCCCTACTGGTCCATCGACCTGCTCTACGGCTTCTCCCTGCTGCTGCCCAATACACGGCATGAGTTGAAACAACATGCACTGCGCCTGCTGAGTGCGCAGGTGATTGCCGTGAGTTGCTTCCTGATCTGGCCATTGCGCTTCACCTTCGAGCGACCGGAACTGGACGGTGTGTTCGGCTGGCTGTTCGCCGTGCTGGCCGGTTTCGACAAACCGTTCAACCAGGCGCCTTCACTGCATATCGCGCTGCTGGTGATCCTGTGGGTCATGTATCAGCGGCACACCCAGGGGATTTGGCGCTGGGTGGTGCATGGCTGGTTTGCGCTGATCGGCATCTCGGTGCTGACTACTTATCAACATCACTTTATCGACTTACCCACAGGCGCCCTCGCGGGGTGGTTGTGCGTGTGGTTATGGCCGGTGGAACACCCGAGCCCATTGTTGAGTGCCCGGTTAACGCGCGATACCCAACGCTGGCGCCTGGCTGTTCGCTATGGGCTGGGTGCGATAGTACTGCTGACGCTGGGTTTGTTACTTCGCGGCGGCTGGCTGTGGTTGCTGTGGCCAGCGGTTTCCCTCGGCTTGATCAGCGCCAACTACCTGGTGATCGGCGCGCCGGGCTTTCAAAAACGTACAAATGGCCGCCTGACGCCTGCCGCTCGCTGGCTGTATGCGCCTTACTTGGCAGGGGCGTGGACCAATTCGCGGCTGTGGACACGCAAACATCCACAGCCGGATCTGATTGTGGATAACGTCTGGCTGGGGCGTGTTCCTACAACCTCTGAGCAAGGCCCGTTCAAAGCCATTGTCGATCTGTGTTCCGAACTGCCGATTAATCCACAGGGCCGTGCTTACGCCTGCGTGCCGGTACTGGACCTGATCACTCCGACAGCCGACGAATGCCTGAAGGCCGCGCACGCCATTGAACGTCTGCGAACGAGTGGCCCCTTGCTGGTGTGCTGCGCCCTCGGTTATTCCCGTAGCGCCACTGCCGTCGCCGCCTGGCTGCTGACCACCGGGCGCGCCGCAACGGTTGACCAAGCACTGGCTATCATTCGTACAGCACGGGCCACTGTGGTCCTGCACCCCGCACACCGTAAAGCGTTGGAGGGTTTGCACCATGCCCGCTGATATGGAACTCCAGGTAGTCGCCAGCCTGCTACGTCGTGGCCGTTCCCTGGATCAGTTATCCACAGGCCTGACGTTGCTCGGCGTACTGTTCGGCCTTGCCCAACTGTTGTTGGCCAGTATTTCGACGACCTGCCTGCTGCTGGCCCTGTGGATGATCGTGCTGGGCCTGCTGCAAAAATACTGGGCGCTACGGGTGGCCTTTGACGCCGATCTGTTCGCCTTGCTGGCCCGCGACGTTACCCGCACGCCAGACCTTGACCAAGCCTTGCAAACCCTTGGCCTGCAATTGCCCAAGCGAGCCGGTCGGCCATGGAGCGAACGCCGGCGCGGCGCTCTCAAACTGTTGCGTAAACAAGCCTGGCTACTGGGCGCGCAAGCGCTGCTGACCCTGGGCGTCATCCTTGCCAGCCCTTGGCTGCCTTTTGCCGGATAAGGAATCCTCATGTTCGAACCCGTGGTCGCCACGCTGATTACCTCCATGGCCCGCACCGTCACCGGCGCTCGCAGCCTGTGGCTGGGGTGCGCGCCAGTGCCGGTGCAGCGCATCTATTTCGCCAACCACAGCAGCCACGGTGACTTCGTGCTGGTGTGGGCGTCACTGCCGCAGAACCTGCGCAAGTTCACACGCCCGGTGGCCGGAAGTGATTACTGGAACAAGAGCGCGTTGCGCCGCTACATCATCAACCGCGTATTCAATGGCGTGCTGATCGACCGCGAGCGCAAAGAGCCTGTGGATAACCCACTGATGCCCATGCTCGCGGCCCTGGAAGGCGGCGATTCGTTGATCATCTTTCCCGAAGGCACGCGCAATCTGGAGGATGGCTTGCTGCCGTTCAAAAGCGGCTTGTACCACTTGGCAAAGAGTTACCCACAGGCCGAATTGGTCCCTGTGTGGATAGCCAACTTGAACCGGGTCATGCCCAAGGGTCGCGTATTGCCATTGCCGTTGTTATGCACCACCAGCTTCGGTGCCCCCCTGCAATTGGAAGAAGGCGAAGACAAAGCCGCCTTCCTCGCCCGCACTCGCGACGCCCTGCTCGCCCTTGCCCCGGAGCATTCCTGAGATGGATAGCCAAACCCTGATGTTATTTGGCGGCATCGGCGCGATCCTGGTCATCGCCTCGCTGATCGGCCTGATCCTCAAGCTGCGCACCCGTGGCAGCCCCAACGCAGTTATCGACAACCTCAACGCCCGCATCAACGCCTGGTGGGTGATGGTGGTGGTCATCGGCATCGCCTTCTGGCTCGGCACCGGCGCGGTGATCCTGCTGTTCTACGCGGTGTCGTTCTACGCCCTGCGCGAATTTCTCACCCTCACGCCCACCCGGCGCAGCGACTACCCGGCCCTCGTGGCCGCGTTCTACCTCGCCCTGCCGCTGCAATACCTGCTGATCTACGCCGACTGGTATGGACTGTTCTCGATCTTCATCCCGGTGTACGTGTTCCTGCTGCTGCCGATCCTCGCCTCCCTGGGCGGCGACAGTACGCACTTTCTGGAACGGGCATCGAAGGTGCAATGGGGGTTGATGATCGCCGTGTTCTGCGTGTCTTTCGTCCCGGCGCTGCTGACATTGGACATACCGGGTTACGAAGGCCGTAACCTGCTGCTGATCGCCTATCTGGTGATCGTGGTGCAACTGTCGGACGTGTTGCAGTACGTGTGCGGCAAGCTGTTCGGCAAACACAAGATCGCGCCCAACCTGTCACCGTCGAAAACCGTGGAAGGTTTTGTCGGCTGGAGGCTAATAATATAGTTTGACACAAAGCCCCCCGTAATTCGGGGCCTCCAGCGACGCGGCCTACCGCTGTGAGCGAATTATAGTTTGACACAAGCAGATGGTTCGGCGGAAAAAAGCACTCTACTGCGCTTAATATAGTTTGACACAAACAGAGACGAGTTCGATTCAAGCAACCCAACAATGCTGTAGGTCCTCCGCGCGCACGTCCAGTTGCCTGGAGCTGATAAGCGGCGCGTCAGTGGAGATCGTTTTTCACACGAAATTTTCACCCCGTCGCCGCTCGGGCGCGTGGTGACAACCCTGAGACAAACCCAAGGTAACTGCTGACTGTGTCTCGCCGGCATCAGCCAAGGCTGTTTGTGCAGAGGCCTCAACCGTCTCGATCAGTTCCCCAATCCCCAACTGCAGTGCTGGTGGGAAATTGCACACCACCTGAGCAACTAATTTCATCGCCACCGACCAGTCATTTGCATTCGACATGACTAGGCGTTTGCGCGAGGCTCGACCAACCCACTGCATGCCCTCGACCGGCTGGAGCCGACCCATAGCTGCCTCTCGCGAAGGGTAGCAATCGGCCAGAAGCAGTCATTCAATTCTCTACTAAATCAGAGGCGATTCAGGGTGGCACGCCGTAAAGACAAATGGCCATTTGTCATCACCCTGACTATTATTGACCGTCACTATCTGCCTACTAGGTAAATCGCCGCGTCTCCCCCGTTGAGCGGGGTCGACATGCAGCGGGCTAATAAGCCAAGGAATTTACGTGTTCAAAACTTTCGCTTTAGCGCTTACCCTCGCGTGTCTGTTCGGCTGCGATCAACAACCCCTTGTCCATAGCGTGAAACCCATAAGCACCCTTCAAGAACAGGAACACGCCCTGATGATTGGTAAATGGTACGGCGAAGCGACAACCCTCGACGGTAAACGTACGCAGCAACTGAGCGAGCGCCGCGCCGATGGCGTCTTCACCGTGAACTTTCGCGTGACCGACAAATCCGGCCAATGGATTGAGCAAAAGGAATTCGGCTTATGGGGAGTGTCCGGCAAGATCTACTTCACCATCACCACAGGGAAGCAAGTGGGGGATGAGATCACTCACGCCATCCCAGGAAACCCTCACCTTAATGACGCGTACGAAATCATTGAGTTAACCGCCACTACGTACCGCAGCAAAGCGCAAGACGGTGGCAACGACTTCACCCAAAAAAGAGTGGACGACGGGTTTCAGTTTCCTGCGATTCAGGTGGTCAAGCCTTGATGATCGCTCCGACTTGTCCGCTTTGGGTCGAAAGCGGTCACTCCCCTGAACGGCGGCTTTTAACCCAGGCTGTGTGACAACGTTCGGCGCGATCCTGCTGGTTAGAAAATCACAAGAATTTCACGCTCCTGCAATGCCATAGCGCAGTTTTGCCACTATTCAAACTACCAACAGGCTTAGCGCCGTGGAGGTGATCAACTAAACGATGGCCGCTACAGCTATGAGGTTGCGGAGGCTCGCTAGGCACTACCAAAGCACAGCGCGATAGGCCGCATGCCTACATCCATCCCCAAGCGGTTGCTCTGAGTGGGAAGCGGCCACTCACGGCAGGCCTCCACCGACCCGGAGCTGTCGCTCATCAGGCTGGATTGGTCGCTACAAGCCATCATGCGGTCCGATGAGCAGTGGAGGTCAGATGGGCCGTAGGCGGACCGCGCCACTCGTGTGGGGCTTCCTGGCGACATCTTGGCGGGAGCCGGCAGTTGGCGTGTCATGCCTGCGACCAACTGGGCAATGCAGAGGGCACGTACGAATCGCAATCGAAAGACAAGAATTCCTGACATCTGACGGAAATCGTTGCCCCACTTTTATGTCTCAAAGGATCATCCCGCTTGCTAGGCCCTGTAATATCGATCAAGGGTGTTAGCGGCTCAATCCACGTGTGCCCTCTCAAGCCGATTTTCCAAGGATAGGACCAGAAGATGGATCATGATGATGTCGCGGGAGCGAGGGCGTCGAATGCGGGAGACGACTTTCACGTTTTGTGGGCGCTAAGCCATGCTTTGAGAGTTCTCGACTCGTCCTCAGAACTGAGGGCCGTTACGGTGGAGGGAATTCCGGTGCCCGCACGATCGGGAGCTTGGGAGGGAGTGGACGTCGCGCTCTTCTATGGTGGCGATGCACTGCACAACGCCACGCGTGTCGAGATTCAGCAGCTCAAGTACTCGACAACATCACCTCGGACCGCCTGGAGCGTTGCGCGGCTCGCTCACTCCACTAGGAAGAGCGGTGGCAACAACTCAGTTATGGCGCGCCTGGGCGCGGCCTACACTGAGGTTCTGAAAGTCGCGCCACAGCTCTCGCCTGCGGATGTCAAGGTCAAGCTCGTCAGCAATCAACCGATTCACGACAGAGTGCTGCAGGCACTCAGCGCGACTCGTAGGCCGGATGCCAACTCAACTGCCGTTGAAGACCGAAAGACATTGTGCAAGGCCAGTGGGCTAAGCGAGAAGGATTTTTCGCGTCTCACCAAGGCTCTGGACTTCAGCGAGTGCCAAGGTCCGTCTCGGTTTGAAATGAATCACCGCGTCATCTCAGCAATTGGAAGGGTAGCAGCGTCCGAGGCACGCCAGGCCATGCTAGAGCTGCGCCACGTTGTCTATTCACGCATGCTTCCAGGTGACTCATCGCCTATCACTAGAGCTGTGATTCTCGGGGCGATGTTCGTCGGTGACCCACAGGCGCTACTTCCATGCCCTTCGCAACTAAAAACCGTGGACGATGTGGTGCCCCGAGCGAGCATTGCCTTGCTCGCGCGCGAACTGGCAGTTCAACAGCGTGTCTGTCTTCATGGTGAGGGAGGATGCGGGAAGACCACCGCTCTGCTGGACCTGAAAGACAAGCTTCCCAACGGTTCAGAGTTGGTAGTTTTCGATTGCTACGGTGCCGGTCGTTACTTGGACTCTGACGGACAGCGACATCTTGCTCGTCACGCGTTGCTGCACTTGTGCAATGAGATATCAGCAAGGCTAGGTGTACCTGTCTTGGTAGCCGCTTCGACCTCGGTGGACTACGTTCGCGAGTTCGGTTCCAGGTTGCGCATGGCTGCGGAGGTCGTCCGGGCGCGCGACGCCGATGCTCTGCTTGTGATAGCTATCGATGCTGCCGACAACTCCGTGACGGCAGCTCAGACTCGCATCCCGCCGGAGCGCAGCTTTGTGCACGATGTCGTAGGGCTTGGGGCGCTTCCACCAAACGTCAGGATCGTCGTTGCCGCGAGGACTGGTCGCTTGGAAACTCTGCGTCTACCGACAGGATTCGCGTTCACTCCTGTCTCCAACTTCTCGTTGACCGAGGCATCTGAATTCATAAAACGGCGGTGGAACGCGGCTCCCGATCGCTGGATAGAAGATTTGCACTTTCTATCGGGTGGAAATCCTAGGGTGATGAGCTACGCCTTCGACTACGCAGGAAAGCGGCCCAAGAATGCGCTGGCTTACCTTAAGCCAAGCGGTAAGGAGCTTGGGCTGATTTTCAGTGAGCGCGTGAAGGAAGCATTGCGCAAGGGCGGCGACTCCGTGGAGTTTGGGAAGCTGTGCGCGGGTCTAGTAGCGCTTGCCCGGCCCATTCCGGTAAAGCATCTTGCAGCGGTCTTGGAGGTCACGGAAGCTCATGTCCACGATCTGTGCAACGACCTTACCCCTGGCCTTCGTCGGGAGGGAGACCATCTGTTTTTCGCTGACGAGGACTTTGAAGCGTTCATTTCTGAGCGCGCCGAAAGCTCTCTTGCGCGGATTCGAGCATCAGCCGCGGCATGCCTCCTCGCTAGACACGACGAAGATGAGTATTGCGCAGAGCACATCGCCGCCGCGCTGCTAGCCGCCGGCGACAGAACTGAACTCTTGAGGCTCGCTCAGTCGCATCCTGAGCCGAGACCCATAAAGGACCCTGTTAGACGGAGAGAAGTCCAACTACAGAGGCTGAAACTCGCAATGCGTGCTGCAAGGGAGGCAGGGCGCCGCTCGGAAGCCATCCTTGTACTCCTGCGCGGCGCACGAGCCCTCCGTACGGATGAGGCTGTTCGCAAGATGCTTACAGATAATCTCGATCTGTCTGCTCGCTTTGCACAAAGAAGTCTTCGCAAGGCGGTCCTACAAAACCGAAAGTACGTCGGACTTCACGGGCGCACGCTGAGCCACCTGATGCTGGACGCAGCGATACGTGGCGATGGAGTTCGCACGCGAGACTGGCGGCGGCAATTTCTTGCTTGGCTTGAGGCCTACTTTCAGCAACGTGAAGAGAATCGAGACGCTCGGGTGAACTGGACGTTGAGCCATGATGAACTTGCGGCCGAGGGCGAGGCGGTCTTGCGTACAGAAGGCGTTCGTGAGGGAATTTCCGTACTGCGTCGTTGGCAGCCTAAGACTCTTATGCCTACGGTCATAAAGATCATCACGCAAAGACTCCTCTCGTCAGGGGAGAGCGGTCTCGTTGAAGAAGTGCTTACGGAGCTACAAGGTGCGCCGGTTTGGGACGTGATGATCCGCATACCGCTTGCGCTCGCAGGCAAGGAACCCGGAATAGATCAGTTGCAGAGGAACATCGGACGCTGGGTTCGGCGCGGCTGGCTCGGTACTGGGCCATCGACGTCCTCCGTAGAGCATCATAGGGGACAGGGGGCCCTGATAGAGCTTCTGCTGACTGGCGCAGAGGTGGTCGCAGCAAGGCGAGGAGTTGTCAGCGAAGTTCGTCAGGTTCTTGAGGTCATTGCAAGTGCTTCCAACAGAACCCGCGACCGGGTACATCTGAGCTCTTATGACTTCATTGACGCCACACTACGAGCTCACTCGTTGCTGAGACTTCTCGAAGGCGAGGATGCAACCGTTGATTCATACTTTGGGCCCGCCAATTCCAGGGTGCCAAAAGACAGCAAAACCACCGCCAAAGTCAGTACAAGCAGCGAAAATGAGCGCGCAGAGAAGATCGAGAAGTATGTGCGGGATTTGCTGCCCGTGTACAACGCCCGAGCGAAATGCCTCGTCCCGTGGACCGACCGCCAAGCGGAATGGGCAAAACTTGGAGAAGCGGTCACCCGCTACGGTCGTAACGATTATTCGACGCGCAACGAACACAACGTTGCAACCATGGCGAAGCGGATCGGTCAATCAATAGCGGCGATGTTGCACCTGTCAGACATTGGGGCTGAAAAGTGCGCTGAGCTTGCTCGTGCTTCAAGCCGGCCAAAGGACGGTCAGTTTTCACACGAAGAGTTGGTCACCTTTCATACGCTTTCGCTGCATAGCGGCACACATGATTTGGTCCTCCAAAGTGCCGTATCACATGCAGTCGCGGTCAAAAGCGACAAGGCACCTGCCACTGATAGAGCTGAACGACTGGTGAGATTGGCAAGAGTGCTCAGCTCCATTAGTCCTGATGACAGCGAGGCGATCTTCGCCGAGGCGTCAGCGGTGCTCGAAGACGTCGACGTTGACAGCATCTTTCACCTGGAGATGCTTGAACCCTTGGCGGTGACGGCCACAAGCGGGCTGGGCACCGACGGGCGACGAGTTGTGTCATGCCAGCTTGCGGAGTTCACAGCAAATATCTGGCATGTGTTGGGTGACCACGAAGGCTTCCCGTGGCAAGCCATAGCTAGATCACTCGCCACGTTAGATCCATGTGTGGGCTTAGCGGCTCTCGGTCGATGGGACGACACCGGCCAGGTGCGCGCACACCGAATGCTTCCGGATACCCTTAAGGTGTGTCTCTCAGCGGGAACAATATCAGTGCCGTCCGCCCTTCCGCTTCTGCATCTAGGAATCGACGTAGACGGTGACTTGCTTGTGCTGCTTGCCAAGCAGCTTCTCGGATCGCGGCACTCCACCGACAATCCCGCAGTAGCAGAGGAACTGGCCAGGCTGACTGTACTGTCAGTTGACGGCCACAGCGGGATGTCTGGGGTTAGGGCAATGACGGATATAGCGCCCGCTTCGCAGTCCACTTGGTGGGTCAATAGCGGAAGGAAGATGCTTCAGTTTTTTGACGGACAGGCTGTTGCTCCTGACGAGACTAAGGATACAGGCGATTCGTCCCATGACTATCCATCATCCGATGTTGTTTGCGCTGCGGTTCTAGCTGGCGGTCGACACATCACAGCGGCGGAGATCGAAGCAACGCTTCTTCGGGCCCAAGAGGAGGCGAAGCAGCGTCAGCGCTATATAGATGCTTCGGATGTACTGCAGGAGATTCGTCGAGGCATCCGTCCTGCCGACCGTCGAGCGCATCTCGAATCGCTCGCATCGTGCAACATTCGTCGTCGGCAGAAAGACTTGGCAATCGCGATCGCCGAGGCCATCTCCGAATGGGTCAGCACTTCTCCGGCAGTCGCTGGCTGGTGCCGCGAGAGGCTGCCCACGGTTATGGTACAACGCCTACCGGATTTCTTCGTCGGAAACCACTGGGGGGGTGAGAACATTCTTCCTGCAATGCTTTCCGAAAGCGGGCTATCCAACGAACAAATTTGCGATTTGCTCATAGAAGGCCTTGAACTGCATGCCAGCCAGTGGGATGCAGCATCCGTGTACGGAATGCTTGCAGTGCTAGGTGGGTTTATCACTCCTACGGAGGCCGCTGACGCATTGACGAGGCATCTGAACAAGGAAGTAGAGGACTTGAAGAATAGGGATGACGCGCTTGATCGTTTCGGAATCCCTGTAGGTATTGACGAGTCAATAGCTCGCCTTCTCTACGCGATGCTTGGCGACGTAGATCTTCGAGTGCGTTGGAATGCAGCTCACGCATTAAGAGCCGCTGGGCGACTGAGTCAGAACGCCATCGTTGATGCCGTAGTTGCACAGTGGGAACGATCGGTCGAGCCTGACTTCCGAGACCCCAAAGCGCAGTTTTTCTGGCTTGCCGCTAGACTGTGGCTGCTCATTGCTCTCGAGCGTGTGGCCGAAGAATCCCCTGCCGCTGCCGCGAACCACGGACACCGTCTTTTTGAAATCGCCACCAATCAAACCTTTCCCCATCTACTCTGTCAGCATTTTGCAAAAGGTGGTGTGGTTGCACTACTTAGGGCCGGGCATCTCCGGCTGAGCTCAGCAGAGACATCCTTGCTGGAGGGAGTCGCCAAATCCGCGCTGCCATCCATCCCATCAACAGGCCGCAAGGGATTTGGCCGATTTGCGAGCCAAGACGGGCGACGCTTTCGATTCGACTCAACGGACACGCTTCCCTACTGGTACGACGATCCTCTCAAGCTCTTTGCCGATGTAAGTGGTAATGAGTTCTTGGACATAGCGGAAAGCTGGATTTTGGACCGGTGGAAGGTGGGAACGGATTCATGGATGTGGGCCAACGAAACAAGGCAGCATCGGTTCCGAAACGAGCATTCCGCAAGCTCCCACAGGCACGGGTCTTTGCCGACTATTGAGCGCACGCACACGCATTTCGAATGGCACGCCATGTGGTGTGTTGTCGGAGAGTTGCTCCAGACTAGGCCACTTGCCGAGTCCACAGAGGATCGCTGGCGCGACTGGGATTATTGGTGGTCCCGTCGTGGTTTGACGGAACCACCCTATTGGCTGTCGGATCTCCGCGGCCCTAAGCCGCTTGAACCTCGTCTGTGGTTTTCGGTGAATGATAATGATAAAAGTTGGCTGAAACGCGTGTGTCAGCAACATTTACTCGAGGAACTGGGGTTAAGTGACTCTGACTCTGATGTCGTGGTGGCAGGCCACGCCTATGGGGCGCAGGGTGAGAGAAGGTCAACGTTGAACATCTACAGCGCCTTGGTGCCGTCCGAAACTGCCTCCGCGCTAGTTCGGGCTCTTCAGACAATTGACAACGCCTGGGACTACAAGATTCCAGAGCAGGACGACCATCTTGAGATCGATGAGGCACCCTATCAGCTGATTGGCTGGCTGCATTACCCAGAGCGGGACAACAGGCTAGATGGAGACGATGCCGTTCGACGGGAGGTGTCCTCGTGTGCGGTGAAGCCCGGAGCCAAGGTGTCGAAAATACTTGGACTCGTAGGCGCCAAGGATGGCCAGTCTGATCGCTGGGTCGGGGCCGACGGTGAAGTGAAGTTCAGGTATGTCGCTTGGAGCGATGACATTTCTGATTCGACGCTCAGGTATTCATCCGAATATCCGCGGTCATACGGTTATCGGCTGATTGGTTCAAGGTCTGCGATTCAAGATTTCTTGCTAGAACGGCAAATGGACCTTGTGGTTGAAATTGATCTGACTAGGAGGATGGGTGACGGATATGGCATTGATGATTCAGAAGAAAAAAAGAGTGCATCGTACGACCTCGTCGTCGTCCTTCGTAGGGACGGACGTATCGAAGTTGCCGATGGGTGTGTTGGAACTTGGACAGCATCTCGTGAAGGAGCTCAACCTGCAGGACGGCGTGGACACATTAGGGCGATGGATGGCACACCATCTCGCCGAACTCCTAGTTGCAGCAAAAAACGCTGACGATGCTGAGCGCCCTGCTGCAGAAGACCGTGTCGCCAATCTGATCCTGAGGATTTGGGATCATAGAGGGGCCGAACCAATGGGCATCAACCCACTCGCTCCCTACACAAAGGCTGCACAAGTTTTAGCGGCGATCCATCCAAAAGACAGATTATTCACGCCCTTGATTCTGCGGGAAGCGCCGTCGCGCAGCGCCCGCTCGTTGGAGATATTCGATTTGGCATCAAGATTGACGGTCTTGAGCCTTGCGGACATCTTACCGACCCATCCACCGGGTGTGGAGAAAATCGTCGAGCAGTTCTTGTCAAGTCCAGAGAAGGACTTCTTAGCGGCGGCTAGAGCGACCTATGACCTACTCGCAAGTAACATCTCCAATAACCCTGGTAAAAGGAAACGTTCCGCCAAGACAGACTCTGAAGAGATTGAACGCTCGCGTTCAGAGCTACTGCAGAGGTTGCAAATCGCCGTGGGAGAGCTCGTTGAAAGCTCCCCCAAAAATGTAACTACCGAGACGGTCGGTGACATACCGCGTCAAGCCAAGTCAAAGCGACGGACTTAAGTATGTCTTGCTAACCAGAAAGCCACTTTATTTTAGCCACTCAGTTGTAATGACATCGAAGCTAAGATTTTTCCACTCTTCCTTCCACAGCGCTCAATATGGGATATTGGCAGACGATGGCGCGCTGGGTCGCAGACGTCGACTTTGTTTATGACATCGATACTTCGAGCACGTTGCTGGCTGAACAGGAGGCTACGAAAGTTTCTCGGAAGAAGTACCGTTTTGTAGAACTTTTCTCAATTAAGTCGGTTTGAGTCACTGATTCTCGAAGCACTACACTGCAGTAGTTGGAATCAGCACAGTAAGAAATGAATCGGGTGAGGTCGTTAGTAGATGATTACGTATGCCTCATCGCAATACATCTCCTTACGGCCTCAAGTTAAAGTGGTGATATATTATTCCTCATCAAATATAAGTAGACTCAGTGTGCTGTATAGCAACTCATCGTCAAGTCGTTTTTGTGACCAAATTCCGCTCATGCCGTCTCTATAGTGAATAAGCCAGTGCGTGTCATCTTTCTCATATTTCAACATGAGCGATAGTGTTCTTTGGGGGTTTTTCCTAAAGTACAGAGAATTAGAGCTTATCTCTACTACGCCCTGACCAAGTGCGCTAAGGTAACTTGGTCCTGTTGGGGTAAAATTAATATTTATATCGCCATGGCGGACTTCTGTGCCGAGCACCTCTGCATGGCAATATTTAGTGTGTACTACTTTCTCATACTGCCGGACAGAAAGTTTGCTTTCCAGCTTGGCCTTGATTTCGTTTGATAGCTTATTTGCTTCAGTTTGGAAAAATATTAATCGATCTTCGTCATTTTTTCTTTGCTTTTGCAAATTGGCCTGTTGTTGTGAGATCTCTGCGTTAGCATTTGCCTGCGTTGCTTCTAACTTTTTGAAGAAAGAATTTTCATTTTCCATTGCATTTGTTTCCTTGGTGATATCAATTGTTCCTTCGCCATCAGACGTGTAAATTCTGACAGATAGGGTCATCCCCAACGCTGTGACATATTTTTGTAGCGAAGATAGTCTAATGTCGTTGCAGTCATCCTCCATTTGCTTCAGTGACGGCTGAGCAATATTCATCCGGAGAGCTAATTCCCTTTGAGATAAGCCCTCTCGAATTCTTAGTGAACGTAAATAAACGCCAAGAGTTTTATTTCTCACTTACCCTTCTCGATCAATTGATAGCCTTTAACCTATCACTGATTCTATCCTTCAGCAATACTGATTTCTGGCCCTTCTAGCATTTTTCTGACCTGGGCTGCATATGATGAAGCTTCCCTCAGCGACCTCCTTCGCTGCCGCACCACCCGTCACAGCGTTGACTCGCTCTGCATGGGCATCTCCTTATCCATGCACGGCTTTACTTCCGCGTGCGCCAGCGGATGTGCGAGGACCTTCTCGATGTTCTCGAATTTGGCACCAGGCAACCGGAGTGTGGAACCAGCTGGAAATCAGTTGCGTAAACCTCTAAAAAAATGGCTACAGGAGAAACGTTATCGCCAAGTGCACCAGCTATCTAGATATAGGCACCCACCAAAATATACGTAACCATCTGTTAAATATAAAAATATTGGCAACTTGATTAGTTAATCTGAGATGGCCTTAAAATGCGAGTTTTTGCCTGTTTTTTGATCAATTTGAGCTCAAGTGTAAATTCCAATGCGCTCAAGCTCCTCCTATCGAACGAACACATGTGCAGCGAAGCCAGCTGACTTATGAGCACTCGTTGGTGTAACGGCTCAACACAAGCTAAGTGCTATTTCGAGATCTGTATGCAGCCTTCGACCGGCCCCCATCAATACATAAATCGTATTCTTCGTCTCAAATAGACACCCATGAGTGAAAGAGACAGCCACCGTAGTTCTCACCCAGTCACCGTGTGAAAAACGACCTTTGCTATCTTGAATAACGGTCAAAGCGTAAACCAGAGCAGGGATCAGCCCCCTGTCGATGATGGCTTTTCGCTGACGCGTTGTTACTTTGATGTCCAATATTGCCCAATCAGCAACAAGACAATAGGTACGGGAAGGAAAATGTAGATTGGCGAGTGCCACGGCATCTGGGTCAGCGAGTGGGCACCCGTTTATGTTCTCGCCTGCAGAAAGCAGTGAGGTAAACCCTGCAAAATTCATTCGTTCCTCCTTCCGATCGAAAAATCGATTCGAACGAGAATCATCAGTCAGCATAGCTCCCAGTGAATCGCTCGGTTCCGATGCCGACGAATAGCAGTAGGGTCATCTCACAGCTTGTCCCTCTACACTCCCTTTATCTCACTGAACGGAGTGATTCTTTTGGCGGTGCCAGAGCGCAAAGTGGTTTGGGCCAGTAGCCCACGCTATGCCATTGGCCGTGCTTGAACCCAACCTCAGAGTAGGTGCCGATGTGGGTGAAGCCGAGCGCTTCATGAATACCTATGCTTCCCGCGTTGGGTAGGGCGATGCCGGCATAGGCCGCATGAAATCCCTGTTTCCCCAGGACGGGTAGAAGCTGCTGATAAAGAGCACGACCAACCCCTTTTCGATGCACTGCCGAGTCGACATACACGGTGACATCCACCGACCAACGATAGGCTTCCTTGCAAGGTGTCTAGAGAATCCGGGGCGATTCATGCTGCTGAATTAGTAGGCTGTGCTCCTCTCTCTGACGTTTTCACTGACTCTCCATCGAAAACGTTTCAGAGCCTAATTACCGATCTTCTGTGTACGGGAAGAAACGGGCGTGCGACGGCAAGAATCGCGAACACTCGTGAGGAAGTCTATGTGATTATAGAGTCAGTCAAGACTTGTTTCAGGAGGCTTGAAATGATTGTGGAGCAAGATGTGGTCTGCGCATCTCTTGTAGAGATCAACAATTGTTGAAGCCTGAAAGCCGGTCACCTGCTGTTAGCAGAAATAGGCCGGAGGTTAGTGCAAGCATGCGTAGATGCACGAATCTAATCCACTGGCCTATTTCAGCGAAGCTGTTGCGACATTAGTCAGAGACAACTACGATTTTTCCGCACTTCGGTAACGCATCTAGGTATTTTAGGAAGGTGGTTCTACTTAGGTCTTCTTCTGTGATTCTCGTTTCGTTGTAATCGACTTTTTCATCCCCCTCATTGAGCAGGTAATTTGTTTTTATAAACTTAACAAGTTGCTCGAGGGTAAGAAGGTTTGGGATGCGGATCTCCTCACTCGACTCTGCTGGTACTGGTTCTGAGCACCACATCGGTTTATTGCCATTAACGTCTTTGAAAAATAGATGATGAGGAGTTGATAGAGCAAAATCAGGCGTATTAATCGTAACTGGGGTTCTGGTTAAATCCTTTAGGGAGCGCTTATTTTCCTTGGGTATGCCCATTTGCTCATCAAACTTTGGGGTGCAGTAAAAAACTTCCGCGTCTTTAACTCGCGACAAGCGACATAGAGCTTCATGCTGGCTAAAAGGATGTTGGCGAGTGCCCTTCGCGTACATCTTCCTTACCGTGTCAAGCTTTGCCCTATAAGGCCTGCCATTTGGATCGTAGCCTGCATTGGTAAGACCAGTTCTGACAGTGGCATCCCTCAGTTTTTTTAAGTTGACCGGCGCTATTAGTTTGTACTGATAGAAATATGCAAAAATAAATGCGCTCTTGTTAGTCCTAGTATCTATTAAGCGCTTCTTTATCCATTCAAAAAACTCCCCCTTTCTAAATTTGTATGCAGGGTCAGGCGCCGCAAATCCAAGGTCAAAACCTACGTGAACCTCTTCCTTGCCTGGAGAGAAAATTTCATATTGCCGTTTCTTATAAAGTTTGGCGAAGTGTTTCTCATAGAGTACGTGATAACTAAGTTCTACGAGCTTTTCGTTGAAGTTTACGCTCATGATTCTTCCCTAAATGTGAGGCGCCTTGCAGTAATTTTTTCTGGGTTCCCCAGGATCTGGAGAACGACATTGTTCGTCGAGTTGATTATGGCAGCACCGAAGATCTTCTCGAATTTTGTGTGTGTGAACTCCATGGAGGGCAATTTTATGTCAGCGCAGAGCCCTGCAAGGTAGTCAGGAAGGCGTACATGCTCTGCATAGTCAGTTTTCCCATCCATGAATGGGTAGGCGAATATAAATTGAGGTTTATTGGGATCTTTTACATTTCCAGACTGATGACGAACGATAAGAAACAGCATGAAAGCGATGTCAAAAGCCACCTCATTGTACTTTTCAAAAGTAGCATCTCTATCAGTCACCCATCTGAGAAACGCCGGCTCCTTTAGCTTGTTAAGCGTCAAGAAGAGAAACGCTGCGAACGTAGAGGTCAGCAATACCTGCCTCGCCAGCTTCGCATTGAATTTTTTGCGCTTCACTTCGTCTGCAAATTCCCCAAGCGCTTTGTCAATGCGTTGCCAATATGGTCTATCGACGCCTGGGTCGTCTGACCATTCGGCAATCAGCTCACGAAGTCCTACACAGAATCCATGGATGTTGTCATCAGTGATGAAATCACGAAGGAGCTTCGAATCTCGCTCAACGATGAACGAGACGCTGAAGGCCACAGCGCAGTTGAGGTAGGAAATCAGACCTTCCGACGCCTGGCGTGTCTTCTTCAGGTCTTTTGGCGCAACGTTCGCGATGTACTCTGAAAAATTCTTGTCAGTGTCGTGCTTCAGCGTGATGACAAATGAAAAGCTGTCGTTGGCCTTCTCTGTGTTGCCTACACAGTAATCGGAATAGATGTTCCATGGGGCGTCTGGCGGGTACTGCTTGAACCACGCCTGCATGTCACTATTGAGCGAAGGGCTGTTGTCTGTGAGCAGCTTGAGTAGATCGAACATGCGCTTCCCTGCTGACGATGTGAAAGTGCCATCGTATCAGCGTCAACGGGGAGGCGCACAGTTCGGAATGTGAGTTCGCCAGACAAATCACTAATCAGCAGTTCTCGCCTACCCAAGAAGCAGCTCGGTTGCTGGAGCACTTCGGTGCAGAAACACGAATCTTCAACCCGTCAGGATTACCACTGCCTGATGATGCTCCGGATACCCACCCCAGAGTCGCGGAACTACGCGAGCTAATGCAGTGGTCTGAAGGGCAGGTGTGGTGTTCTCCGGAGCGTCATGGATCGATGAGCGCCGTCTTTAAAGCTCAGATCGACTGGGTGCCATTGGCGATGGGCGCAGTGCGTCCGACCCAAGGTAAAACTCTGGCCGTTATGCAGGTGTGCGGCGGCTCTCAGTCTTTCAACGTGGTGAATCAGTTGCGGGTACTAGGTCGCTGGATGCGCATGGTGACGATCCCCAATCAGTCTTCAGTGCCCAAAGCGTTTACCGAGTTTGACGAGAATGGACGTATGAAGCCTTCGTCCTACTACGATCGCCTGGTCGACGTGATGGAGGATCTGATGAAGTTCACCCTGCTATTGCGTGACCGTCAGGACTACTTGGTAGACCGTTACTCGGAACGCAAAGAGTCGGCTGAAGAGCTGTCGAAACGAGTGAATCAGCGCTCCATCTGAAGATAGGTTAGAAAAATATTCAGCAATTCCGTGGGCACCCGAGTTAACGGAGCGCGCCGCCTTAACAATGCCAGCTGCGATCGCGTACTCGCTTGGGTTGATTCTACTCGGCTGCGGCTGGATTAAAATGACATGCCTTCAGACACCTGAATCAGCATTTCTTCGACTAGATGTGTGCCGTGAGATGTAGTGACCATCGCCGATGGGCTTTCTCCCAAAAAACGGGCTTTGGGTTTCGAAAGCCATTGTTTGGCCTTCCCTTTGTCACCGAAGATCACCTCGGCCATGGCGGTAATGTGTCCAAACCGGAACAGGTGGTCACTCTCATGCAACGTTAAAAGCTGATTGGCTGCCAATTTTGTTTTGAGCGCTTTGGGTTGAATTATTCTGTCGCGTTCTTCGTCGCTTAGGGTTCCATCATCACAAAGCACCTTGATCAAGCTGGCCGAGAAGCCAGCTACAATCATGTCGTGAATGTCCAGATCCGAAGCATTGACGGAGATATGAAGAAGCGCCTCCAGACGCGTGCGGTAAGCATGATAGGCATCATGACGCAGGACGCCAGCAAACATGGGCCGCACTGATGCTGCGTTGTCCATGGGCGTCAGCACTAATGTGCCATCCGCTACCGTTAGCTCCAGGTCGTCCCCAACACCTAACCCCATTTGGTCAAGCAACTCTGGAGGTAGGTCAATGATGATGTCGCCAGTACCGTCCTCAGTATTATGGCACTTGACTATCCAACGCTCGCTCATGATTGTCCGGCCCTCATCCGCGATTAGAGAATGACACACATCATTATGCTCGGGCGCAGAGCTGACCAAAGGAACGTGCACTCCTCCGGTAGACATGCACTGCCGCTGCTCGAACGCCGGATAGCGAGTGCAACAGCAAAAAATGGGGCAATGGCTTTGCCGCCTTTCCACCGTCACATGGTTACGAGCTTGAGCGTGATCTGGCAACTACACAAAAGGATATGACATGAACCCTGATGAGCTTTATGTTTCCGTCGACGTCGAGACTTCTGGACCTATACCAGGCGAATACAGTCTGCTTTCCATTGGAGCTTGCCTTGTAGATCAACCTGCCACGTCCATCTATCTTGAACTACGACCTGACAGTCCAAAACACGACCCAGAAGCACTGGCAGTATCGGGGCTGAGTCTGGAGAAGCTGGAGCGCGAAGGACTCACTCCGCAACAGGCGATGCTGACATTTGGTGAATGGCTGAAATCATCCTGCCAAACGGGGCAGAAGGTCATTTTCGTAGGACTCAATGCACCGTTTGACTGGTCATTCGTCAACTACTACTTCCACAAATACTTGGAAACCAACCCCTTTGGTTTTACCGCTATCGACATGAAGGCCTACTTCATGGGAGCTGTAGGTTGCAGCTGGCAGGAAACAAAATCATCCAAGATGACCGCTGCCCTGAAGCCACTCAGCGAACCGAACCATAACGCATTGGATGATGCTCGCTTTCAGGCAGAGCTCTTCGCGCTAATGCTGGCGGGTAAGGGTAACAGCTGACATGCCTCCCATGGCACCGACTTGAAGCTTATCTAAGCCAGGTTGCCTCAACATATCTGCCGCCCCTGAACGACCAAGCCTTGATGCCTTCTGGTTTTTCGGACTTGCCAACGATAACGGCTATTGGGTGCGGCAGATCCTGCGTGTAACGCGCAGCAAATCTGGAGAAACTTCCTATATCTGCCGGAGAAATCACCGGAACAGATTGGGGATGCGTATGCCAATAGCCCACCAGGCGTAACCCTTGTTCGTTGGCAGCTTGGATCTCCTGTCGGCACCGCTCCGCATCCAACTCTAGCCAAGACCAGCCTGACCGATCGGCGCGATGAGGCAACGTGGCCAAGGCCAGCAGCAACCCTTTCGGACTAACCGGGTTGACGAATAACTGTCCCCCTCGCTCCACGCCAAAAAGGCCCTGCCGATGACTATCCAAGATGTCCGCGACAGCTTGCGACACCAATAGCTCGGAATCCACCTCCGCCCATCTCCAGCGCCAAGCGATATCCGTCATACCATTTCATCCTTAGGTTCCGGCCATCCGCGCTCGAGTAGGAGTTGCTGCGCCCCCTCTGGCAGTTTGGGCCCATGGTATTGGCCTCCTAGGCTCGGCACATCTTCAGGCCTGTAGATACTGCTGACCCAAGATGCAGTGGCAATGTTGCCGGTCAATGCGCGTAAAGCCGTGTGCGACACCATAGAGGCAATATTGGTCATCCCCAGTGATCCGCCTGGAATAAAGCTCTCCCCACACGCCGGCAGTGGAACCACACCTCCTCCCGGCCA
Source organism: Pseudomonas sp. DW-iso17 (assembly GCF_058725345.1). NCBI lineage: Bacteria > Pseudomonadati > Pseudomonadota > Gammaproteobacteria > Pseudomonadales > Pseudomonadaceae > Pseudomonas > Pseudomonas sp. DW-iso17. The sequence continues at coordinate 612,615 of NZ_JBZXEA010000011.1, forward strand.
CTCTGTAAACTTATGAAGAAAATCGCCGATGTCCGTGAATAAATGACGGCCATCAAAGGTACCGGCTGGTGCGAATAGCGCGTGGCCTACCTGGGTATACGGTTCGCTCCAGGCTTGTAAAAGTCCCCAAGAAACGCCGCTGGATTTGGCTCGCCATACAGTGACCTCCGACTGCCAGTCTGCTGTCGTAATCACCACAAGATCTGCGTTATCGAATACTTCTGGTTTGCTGCTCATAACTACTTCGGCGAAAGTCGCATAAGCGGTGCATTCTGTAGTCGGAAGATCTAACAGAATCTTGTCCCTCAACGCTGAGGCTTTCAGCCTCCCTAGGCTATCCGCTCCCAGAACGTGCCTACCCAGATTGGCTGACACCAGAGTGTCAGGATCGATGAGGGTAAGGTGGCCGACACCGGAGCGTGCCAATTGTATTGCCACCGCACTGCCTAACGAGCCAACGCCAACACAAACGACCCGAGCATTTTCAAGGTGCTTTGCAGTGCCGCTTATATCGCGGGACAGAATGGACGCACGATCAAGCACGTCTAGGGCAGTTGCGCGGACAAGTGCCGGGGGATGTGCATTTGCGATGGCTGGCCGGCGGCGCGCTGTGCGCAAGCCAAACTTTGCCCCCCGCTCTTGCTGTACGCCAAGCGAGCGCACATTGAGGCAATAAGTTGGAGCATCCGTCCCCCCAGGAAGCTCCAGGACAATCCATCGACTCGCCAACGTTCCATGCAGCTCAAACCATGCCAGCAATTGCTCGGCATCGTCTGGTTGAAGGTGTGGCGCGAGCCACAGCAATAAATCTTCTGGGTTCGGAGTGCGGATATCCGGATAAGTCTGGAGCTTGACGTAAAAACCAGGTGTTTCGGCCGCGCGAATGACAGCGGAGCGCCCGACAACCCGTCGGTAATGCCCTTTGAGTGCAGCTATGTTCGATGCTAGCCAAACCGTTTCCTGACCGGATGGCAGAGCCCGGCGCGGATCGCTGAGAGCAAACAACTGCGAGGCAGCCTGAGGTCGATCCAAAAGTAAAAGGTTCTGGTACGACTGTCCGTGCTGAAAAGACCAGTAGGTAGTGATCTCATTCTGAAATTCGATATCGCGCGTTGCCTGACTTGATCCCATCTTGGACAACGAAACGATCTGGGCCAAGCGAGCAAGGCTGTCCTCTACCACGACCTCCGGAGAGCCCATAATGGGGCGTTCCTGAAAGCCATGAAGGCAAAGCCCCGACTTAGTGGCATGCGGCCAAACCAGCCATGGAGAAGGTTCGACGTTCAGCCGCAAGAGCCCACGGGGAAAGTTGGAGGGGAAACCAATACGCAGTCGTCGCTCCTGCCCCGTGTAATCGATGGGCAAGGGGAAGTGAAAGCACGCCGCTTCGTCAGCCCGCATGGGTGCGGGCTGGAGCAATGCATCGGCTGCATCCTGACCTAGGGTATTTCGCAGTGCTGCGATTCCGCGCTGCAATGGCGTCTTAAGAGGATCAGCCAAGGCGTCCAACTGGCTTTACGCTCGACTGAGAGGTTCCGCCACCGCTGGCCCCTCCGAAGAGCGAACCCATCGAAGCAGAGTTTCGAGTAGTGCCATCCGGTCGACCGGGCATCGTCCAATTCGCAGGGATCTCATTGTTCACTGCCGTAATGAATGCCGGTGCAATACCAAAATTCTTTTTCACTGCCTCGGCAAAGGAATCGTTGGATTCAAAACTTTCTAAACCCAATGACACAGATGCACTGGCGTCCGCATGCCACTTGGTAAATGCTTGGCGATAGCCTTGCCCCTCGCCGGGTCGATTCCACTTCTCTGCAAAGTTTTCGCCGTTATCAGCAGGGTTGCAGACAAAGCAATCGCTACCTCTTTGCGCGATGTGCTGCGGCATTCTGCGAACGATTTCCAGAATTGCATCGAGCGGTGCCAGAGGCTTCGACTGGGACTCCTTCACGACATCCAGGTACGCGTGAGTGGCCAGAGTAGTGATAACTGCAGATATGGGCCGAGTATCAGCGCTCCTTGTTTTGATGGCCCATTCATCGCGATGCCGCTTAAGCAGCTTTATGGTCGCACGCAGGGGATCTTGATCGATGTAGTCCTGATAATGCGGCAAAGGATCTTGTGTCGCGGCATCAAGCATTCGCTGGCTTTTGGCAATCACCAAGCTTTCCAAGGAGATTTCCTGGGCGGAAGCGACCTGCAACCAATTCGAGTAAGGAATAGGGCTGCTTGCTTTCCACCCTGTGACCCGATCCGGAACCTCCAGCTTTCCCTCGCCATTTGCTTCGCCATTTCCGTTGATCGCGCGGGCAGGTGTGACATCGATGTGAAAACCTGGATTTTCATCGGCATAAACGATCCGAATACCACGACGTAGTTGCTTAACTTCTTCCTGAACGCGGGAGCCTTCTCTAAAACGCTGTTCAATCGCCTCTAGAACTTCCTTCGCACCAGCGCCTTGAGCGTGAGGGAGCCAGATAATCGCGTCCGCATCAATGGTGTCCAGATCCGCAGGCGCACCGGGAATTGGCTTGATGGTGGTTTTCAGCCGCATTGAGCCCTGAACGAAGATATGGGCCTCAGCGAGCAACGGATTGTCAGAAGCCGAGAGGATTTTTTCCAGTTGGGAGTAGCGGTCGTTGATTTTTTCGTACTGCGCTTCCGACAGCGAGATTTCCCGCGCGGCGCGAAGCAGAAAATATTCCCAACTGCTGCGCTTGGTCTGTTCGTTGCTCAAAAGCATTTACATAGCCTCCTGGGCCACCGAGCCCAATTGCAGTGTTTGCGTAAACCGATCTTGGTTGTCCTTGTCCCGATCGAAGATCAGGTACGTATGTTGATGCTGCGTTGTGAGCAACGCGCCAAACTCGATAGCCAGTGCCGCAGGGATGGCGGCGAAGACGTGGATAGGATTAGGAGTCAGAGCCTCAAGCTGGCTCAGTCGTATTTGGAGCGCGTCGCGAAAGGCATGAATCACCCTACGGTTCTGTACCATCGCGTAGCTTGGTTCAGGAATCGACAGCTCTGCAATACGTGCACCGGGTAGAGCGTCGGTCACGTCGCGAACTGGAACTTGCGCAGAAATGGAGAGCACCAACGCCAGTGGACCATCGCCGTTGGGTGGAGGCGTAAACAGAAAACTGGGCGGCTCAGCAGACTGATCGGGCCAGCGCAAAAGATGCTCGCGGTGAAAAGAGAAGATTAAGCGCTTGGAACGATCGCCGATGCTCTGGCCCAACATCATCAAAGCTGGGATATCGGCCAAGCCTACTACTGCTAGCGCGGGCGAGTCGCCATAGGTGCCGCCGCGACGCTTGAGTTGCTGCTCCAGCTCGTACTGGATGCTGTCTTTGACGTTCTGCCAATAGGCAGCGTCCCTGCCGCGCGGTCCGGGCGCAGGGAAGGCAATTTTGATGCCTTGATCGAAGGCGGTTAATCCCTCCGCAGACATCGCAGTCAACAGATCGCGAACCGGAATATCGTTGATCGTCTGGAAATGCTGACTCTGGACAATGAGAGGAATCGCTCTGCCACCATCAGGGGTCGTTGCGGCGATTCGGATGCGCTCTAGGTATGCTTGGTGTAAACCACTCAAATCATTTTCAGGATAACCGTCTGCGTCACGATCAATTTTGTCATGACAGCCTGGGCACAGGAGCATCAGGTTAGCAGTATCGTTCGTGTGCGCCTCAGCATCATGATCCGCGCGTCCCCGAGGCCCCTTGGGACTGGCGGGTAGGATATGCGCCACTTCGCCCCATTTCATTGGCTTGCCGGCACGATAGTCGAACGTTAGATCTGTGCCGCACAGTTCGCAATGACCAGCGGTCTGTGTCCATACGATCCGCTTCGTCTCATCATTCGTGTTAAAGCGCCCACTCGCGGGCTTAGCGTCTTCTGGTTCTGCCATTTCGACCTACCCCCGAGAAACATCCATGATTGAAAACGATGATGGCAATATAAGATCATACTAAGGTCATTTGCCGCGATTTCAAGAGAGATCTGAGGGTGATTAATGCCGAGTCAGCTTGGCCAGGACGCTTTTTTTGACTCATCGAAACGGAGTGATGGCAGCTTTCGATTTCTTGCAAATGCTGATGGGTTATGGCGCTGACCAGAAGCGTATTTATCGAAATTAGCGAGTTTATGCAGAAGACATAAACTCGCTAATTTCGATACATATCTCGCTCAAAAACCAAACGACGTCAATCTCCGGGCGCCCCCCACAAGAACCAGCTAAAGAACCCGATGCGCTATAATCGGTTCTTAAAGCTATCGCTCCAGCCCCTGAGGACGTTTTCGGGGCGGATGGAGCGCAGATGCCCTCAGAAGCTAATCGCAATCGGCGGTCCCTCCCAGTCTCTCGATACGCCGGTAGACTTGAGCAAGGCCTCTGCATCCACGCCTGTTCTCGCCAAGCTTTCCAGATCCCACTCGAAGAAGCTGGAAAAAACCAAGAAAACTTTGCTTGCTACCGCCGAGGTCAATCTTACAGTCGAATAGTTCACCGGCAGCTTCATTCTTATGATTTCAGAGATGCTCCACACCAATGTCCTTAATCGGAAATACCACACTGACTCTTGGTGACGCTTGATCTGGTGATAAGTAAGCGGGAACCTCTGCTTACGCAGATCTAGGCCGTGAGGTAACGAGTTTGGGAGCAGCGTCTGCAAATTTCTAATGTTCACCCTTTTAGGATCTTTCGCAACGCTATACAACTCATCCACGCCCGCTTCAATAAGGGCTGCATAACCAGCGTCTCTTGAGTCGATAGTCTTCTCAACCTTAACGGCAACCTTCTTAGGCATGCGAAGTTTTGCGATCAGCCACGCATTATCATTTTCCATTAGCCAATGAGTTGGTTTATAGGCTTTTTTCCAGAGGTATTCCACATCAGCCTCGGAGCGCAGTGCCAAAAGCATCTCGATTTTTTGACGGTACTTAATCATTTTACCGGAATGCGCATCTACATTTTTAGAAGGTCGTGGCGAACTCGAAGCACTTAGCAGGATAGACTCCTTCTTCAACGCTCCCTCGAAATTATCAGCACTGGAAAATAAATGAAGCGCGATAACCAAATGTCGCGCTAATGGCATATTAAGCTGACCCTTGTCTGACTTCAGCCTAATCCATTGCTCATGCTTTCCATTATTGTAGGCCGGATCAATTTGCGCTAAATACTCATCGCCATAAGCACTTTGAATACTATCAAAAAGTTTCGCAATGCCCGCATTGTTTCCAAATACAAATCCACGTTTCTTACATTGCCGCACATAGCAAGAACTCAATACTGCGCTACCTATTGGCGGGATCTTTCGTTGCAAGATATCGTGCGCGAATAGCGCGACCTTCTTCTCCAGATCCGAGCCCTTATGCGTCGTCTTAGCGTTGAGCGGACTCCACCCGCATGCACATGGCTCAGTCAGATTTGGAAGCAGCTTCAATTTTCGATAGAAAGGGTGGGAGCACTTGGGGCAAGCATGGATCAGCGAGTCCCCGTGGCGCCAACAGACTGAAACACCGGGTATATGGTGTGATCGATGCCAGTAGGCAGAACCGCAATCGATCAAATCCTCCTGAACGCAGTTAGGGCAAAGCTTAGCTTTCCCATGGATGGACTCTTCGCGGCGAGGAATTCGTACCACCCCATCAAAAGCGTGCGATCCAGAATGGTCCTCCGGTCCTTGCCTAACACCTAGAAAAGGTCTGTACGCAGGAAACGTCGTGTTGTTACTGATCAGTTCTGCGAGATTGCTCTCCAGCTGCCCTGGTAGCCTGTCGGCGAGCTTCTCAATCTGCTGAGGCACAATGCCACCGATGCTAAATGGCTTAGATGCGAATAAATCACGGTAGGTTTCCGCCGCTGTTCTATTCCCTGACAGGTAGTGATAGCGGGTGACGCGAGAGTGCAGCATTTCATCCGGCATCGATACAGGGAAAAATAGTAGATCAGACATCATTTACCGATTAAAAAAGTAGGGTTAAAGAAAAACGCGGATCCAAGATGGAGTATATAGATTACACATTAAATTTTGTACCGGGTTTAGGCTCTCTGAAATGACCACACGATAGGGTGTCACCCTGCTCCGAATTTTGATGGATTATCCAACCGCAATCGTAGCAGTATTCATTGAATCCAAAACACGTATCGATAATCCAGCTCCCGCTAGTTGAACGCGTGAGGAATATACAATCAAGATTATTCTGATCGCTAGATAAAACATACTTCTTGTAGGTTCACAGAAAAGCTGCACGCTTTCACAAATAGATGACCGGCCGGGCTTCAACCATGGCCCCTGTCGGTCACCATCAAGCCCGCCTTCGCGGGCTTTTTTTTGCCTGGAATTCCTGCCGGGGCGCCCTACTCCGCTCATTGGAAAATGATGCAGATGGGGGGATTTGAGGAAGTGATTTGATGGGGCGCTGGAAGTGCTGAGAGGGTCGGCGGGCGGATCTGAGCAGCAGAGAGATTGAGAGGACTTTAAAACTAATATTTGAACACCTTAATAGTTAATTAAGCGTACGTGTTAAGTATTAATTTGAACAATTTAGTATGGAAATGGAATTTGGTGGAAGTTGCCATTTTGGATTTTTTGTAGATTTCGAAGGGATGTTGGAATAAGATCTATGACCAACTTTTCCGCTTTGCACTGAAGATTTTCAGCCAAATCAGCTGTTTGAAGCGAGAGCTTCAGACCTGATCCAAATTGCTCCAGCGATCACGAAGTGGCCGTTTAGAAATAAAGAGAGCAAGCCGATTGCTTTAGATTCTGATCAGTCATGAGAGTCATGACCAATGAGAGAAAAGGAGACCTGAAAATGTAGAAAAACGCGATCAATCCCGAGAGGACTGACCGCGCTTAGCGAAGCAGACTTGCGTCCTCAGAACCCGCAATGTCTGCTTTTTCGAAGCGACTGTCAATCCTCTCCCATTTTTTCGACCTTAGCGAGGTTACTCGACGGCACAGTGTTGCCTGTCGAAAGGCCTCACTTCGCCCGCCCTGCGCCTTGATTTTTTGGCGCAGCGTCGGCGCTCGTTTCGAGATTTTCGGAGGTGTTTCATGACAGTACGAAAGGTGGTCACGCGGCGGTCCAACCATTACCGCGGCTACTTCCCATCGCTCAAAAATAAAAAGCCTGTGCCCTGGGAGTCCCAGCTCGAAGGCGCTCTTTTTCGGCTTCTTGAGCTGTCTCCTGCGGTCATCGGCTACGTCCCGCAGCCCAGTGAGGAACGTGTTCCATCGCTCCAGGGCTACTTCAAATATTACCCAGACGTACAGGTTTTCCTCGCGGATGGGCGCGAGTGGTGGTTTGAAGTGAAGCCTCACGACCGACTGAAGATTGCCAGCGTCAGGCAGCGACTGGATGCCGCTGAGCGCTACTTCAACGCCACTGCCCGTAACTTTTCGGTGATCACTGAAAAGTTAATTGAAGCTGAACCCCTGGCTACCAATCTTAGAAGGCTGATGTATCACCGGCGCGGTCCAGAGCTTTCGCATCAGGCGTTGGAGGAGGTAATGGCGACCTTCAACGAATGGCCGCCTATGACCGTTGCAGATCTGCTCTACGTGGTTGGTGAGGGGAAAGCCTGGCGCTTGTTAGGCCTTGGGGTGGTGGGCATTGACCTTGATAGGTCAATTGACACTGACTCCCCGGTCTTCCTGCAAGGGGGGCACCGTCATGCAAACCTTTTCCCTTAGGGTGAAATTGGTCGTCATCGTTCGTGGCGTACTGATGGTGCTTGAGAAGAGGCTTATTGACCGGAAGCTGCTCTTTTTCGATGAGCTTGGTGAGCCCACGAAGCTATCCGAGAAGGAGTTCTATGAGGCCTACGAGAAGCGCGAGATCGAGATCTCCGCTGATCAGCCATACCTTGGGAAGGTTCCGTATGTGCGGAACGTCCCTCCAGATATTTCATGCTTCCCCAAAAAACATGGAGATGAGGCATTGCGTCGACGCAAGTATCTGGACGACCTAACTAAGCGCGGTAAATACAAGCTACCGGGTGACGAAGACATGATCAAGAAACTTAGAGATATCGCCAAAAAGATTGGGGATGCGTGCGCACCCTCGGTTTCCACTATTCGACGTTGGGCAGCCAAATACATTGGCCAGAACGTAGTAAAGCTTATCCCTCAGCATGCCAAAAAGGGTCGGGCTGCCGCGATACAGGGAGAGCTCGAAGTTATTCTTGAAGGGGTGATTAATAAAACCTACCTGCAGGATACGATTCCAGCGGTCAGCGTGGTCGTTTCAGAATTCGAAGATCAGATAAAAGAGAGGAACAAAAGTCGTTTGCCTTCGGATCAGCTCAAGATCCCAAGCGGAATGACTGTCCGAAGGTACATCGCCAAGCTGGATCCGTACCTTGTGGATAAGGAGAGGCTCGGAAAACACGCAGCAGACAAGAAGCACCGTGTTGCGGCGGGTGTCCTACGTGTCCATGAGATTTTGGAACGTTGGGAAATTGATCACACCTTGTTGGACGTCCAGCTTGTGGATGAAACCTCGGGGCTGTGCATTGGGCGCCCCTATCTGACGATCGTCCTCGACCGCTTCTCTCGAATGGTGATGGGATATTTGCTCCACCTGTCGGCGCCAAATACGGAAACCGTGCTTCGTGTGATCGAACGCTCAATCCGTCCAAAAGCCGAATTGCTGAAGCGCTTTCCGAAAGTGAGAAATGAATGGTGGGCACGTGGGCTGCCGGCTCGAATAGTCCCAGACAACGCAGCGGAATTTCACGCGGGCGATCTCATCATGGGATTCAACGAGTTGGGTATCGAGATCATGTATCCCGCTTCAAGGGCCCCTCAAAGGAAAGGTGCCGTCGAACGCTTTTTCAGCACACAGAACCTGGGGCTTATCCACAACCTCCCGGGTACCACCTTCTCGAATATCCAGCAGCGTGGCGATTACGACTCGGAGAAGAATGCATGTTTCACGCTCCCTCAATTGGAGGCGGTGGTAGTGAAATGGATCGTCGATGGTTACCACCAGACTCCTCATCGGGGGCTGGACAACAGAACACCGGCTCAAGTCTGGGGGACTAGCGAGGCGAACCATGTCATCAGCCTTCCCGTCGACCTGGACTCGTTGGAGTGCATTCTGGCCAAGCGGGCCTCGGTGAAGGTTCACCATTACGGCATCGAGGTTGCCAAAGTGGGCTACCACTCTACGGAACTTGCTGAGCTCCGTATGCGTTTGGCAGACGGAGAAAAGGTAAACGTCCGCTATCGAGACGAAGCCGGGCACGTTTGGGTTCACGACCGCTTCAGAAACTTGTTCTTCAAAGTGCCCGCCAAAGATGAGCGAATGGCCGGTAAGAGCAGGGAGGTGTGGAAGGCTGCCGAGAAAGCGCTGCGAGAAAAATATAATGAGCAGCCTAGCTTCGAGGCTACGCACAGGTGCTACCAGGAAATTATGGAAGATGCAGACGAGGCCCGCCGTTCGCAGACGCTCAGAAAACGACGCGCAGCTGCCATAGCGAAAATCGACAAGGAGGGTCGAGTGACCGAAAGCACGCCTCCACCCAAGGTACTCGCTGAAGTGGAATGGACCGGTGACTCTATTCCTAACATTCCGCCAGCAGCCTTCAAGGTCTCGGTTCGTCGCCCTGCTGGGAGTTCTAAGCCATGAACGCCATCAATCTGTACGAATGCTACGAGCATGGTGAATACAGCTTTACGCTCCGCGATCGTTTTATTCACAGCCCTCAAGTCGAGCGAGCGTTGACGCGACTAGGCGATATCCACGGCGATAGTCGGCGTACCAGAGCAAGTAAAGGGTTGCTGATCCAAGGTCCAAGCGGAGTGGGCAAGAGCACATTGGTCAAGGAGTACATTCGGTCATTGGAGGAATTGGAGAGCCATGACCCACAGAAGCGGACAGTTCTGTTCGTCGAGATGCCTTCGTCTCCAACCAAAAAGAACCTGGCAGCAGCCATTTTGGCAGAGCTGAAGGATCCCTTCGCAGAGGCACGAGGACATTCGGCAGAGGTTAAATTTGCGCGAGTAGTCCTGCTGCTGAAGAACCTTGGCGTGGAGATGTTGGTCCTCGATGAGGCGCAGCACCTGGTCGATTATCGTCGTAATGGTGCGTATGAGGCAGCAGACTGGATCAAGAGTCTGATGAATGAAACCAGTATCGCGTTTGTTCTGATTGGGCTGAAGCGCACCGAAAATCTCCTGCTAGCAAACGAGCAACTGCGACGCAGGTTTTCGGCCACGGTGGCATACGATCGCTTCACCTTCTCCGCTAATACGTCTCTTCATTTCGTGATGTTGTTGCAGGCAATCGAGGGCGAACTGCCTGTTCAAACCATCAGTTTTGTAGAGCCAGCGATGATTAAACGCTTCTACCTGGCTTCCTATGGATTGATCGACTACCTCATCAAGATTGTGGACAGGGCTGTTTGGCTGGTTCAAGTCCAGGACCTTGTCGGGATTGAACTTCCTGTGCTGGCCCAGGCTTTTGAAGACGAGGTTTGGAGCTACGCCACCGAGGATCGAAACCCCTTCAGTGCGAGCTTCAATTTCCAGCCTCTGTTCGGGAAGCGGGAGCCGTTTGAGACGTTCGAAGAGAGCAGTACCTGACGGCCAAGGGCCGGGCTTATCGGCCCGGCTCTACTCCCCTGATTTTTATGTCTTCGATTTCATGGATGTGTAGGAATGTTTGGTCTTTTAATCAACCCACGACCACACCAAGACGAAAGTCTTTTGGGGTACCTGCAGCGCCTGGCGAAAGCCAACGGATTACCCAGAAAGGAACTGCTCACCGCCTTTGCACGAGCCGACGAGACCGATGTTGCGGACTGGCTGCAGATGATGGAAGGACCACTGAGCTGGCCTGCGGTATCTGCTGAGTTTCGTGATCCAAGGCCCAAGGGGGTCAAGTTATGGACGACTCATCACGCTCGTTACTGTCCGATCTGTTTGGGCGAAGCCGGTTATTGGAGAGAAAGCTGGGGCTTGACCCTGGTTACGACGTGTTCTGTCCACGGCACTGAACTCCACGGGCGGTGCCCCAACTGTCTGAAGGAAACCGATCCAAGCGCAATGAGTGCGAATAGTTGCCAAGCGTGTGGCACCTCATTGAGTGGGACCAATTTTGAGATCGCGCCGGCGAGTGATACGGCCGCCTGGCTCACCTCTGGCTTTGAAGATAGGTTTTACGCCGACTCGTTGCCAGCTGACGCGGGATTGGCGGCCCTCACCTACGAACAGTTTCACGAGTTGTCATCGCGTCTCGCTGTCAGAAGTTTGCCTACGGAAAGAACCCAGCCGCTGAAGGTTGCTGATTCGGGTTCGCTAGAGATATCGCGGCTTATGGCAAACGCGGCGGGCGTGGTTCTCATGAACTGGCCTCTCGCATTCAGAGAACTGCTGAGTGGCCTCAAGGCAGTCCATTCCGATAACGAACATTGGACGCTCAGCAGATCGTTCGGCCCGATATACCACGACATCCACCGTGATCTGGATGACTCTTGTTTTGACTTTCTTCGTCGAGAGTTCGAATCATTTCTGCAGCATGCGTGGGAAGCACCGTTAGCGAAGCGAAATCGCAATTTGAGTGAGGAGACGATTGAGAGACATCGTTGGGTGTCGTTCGATTCTGCTGCTGAAGCTTGTGGTCTCGGGGTATCAGTCATAAAACGCCTTCATCAGGAGGGACAAATCGCCTATCGGGAGAAGGTCCATGAAGATCGAGTCTTTACGGTCGTGGACCTGGATCATTTGAAGGCAATCTCGCAGCATCTCCAGGGCGTGGCTGATATGAAAGAAACCTCGACTTTGCTAAGCCTCTGTCGCAATCGGGTTAGGCAGCTGCTAGCTGGTGGTACCCTCCAGTTCTTTGGTGGAGAACCGCGCCCAGGCGAAAGGTGGCTGATTGACTGCCGCTCGATCAACGAATTGATTGATGAGAAGCTGCCTACCAGCTCTGACCAGAGCCTGGTGTCGATCAACTACTTGGCCAAGCATTCTCTGCCCAAGGGGGGTGGGTTGGTCGAGTTGGTTCAGGCAATACGTGCAGGTGAACTTCGCGCTTACGGCCCAGCTGAGAATGGCTCGGTTGCGGTAGGGGCGTGGTTACTCAAGCCGCAAGATTTTGCAGCGTGGCAACAAGCCCGAGCTGAGAACAAGAGTCCGGTCTTTCCCGGCCTGTCGGTAGTCAAGGCTGCTGCGCTGTTAGGCGTCAAAGAACAATGCGCATACGCGTTCGTTCGACTGGGTCTGCTATGGAGCACTGCTGTCGAACGAGGCCGGCGTACGCAATTGATGGTTAAGCCTCAAGCCATCGACAGATTCAGGCGTGGCTATATCTTGGGACCGGAGATTGCGGTGTATTTGGGGAAGTCGACCAGGGAGGCGTTCAAGCACCTTTGGGAGGCCAGGTTTCGCCCCGTTGCGGGGCCATCCATTCCAAACGCGGCTTGCCGGCAGTACGTTTGGGTAAGAAGCAAAAAGCTGATCGATTACCTCGCAAGTGAAGCCGCCCAGATCGACGATCCTGAAGCCATCACGTTTTTATCCACACCGATCGCTCAGCCTCGTGATTGCCGATTCAGGCATGTGGGATCAAGATAGTTAGCACGCTTTCTTTCTTGATTGCTAAAATCATCGAACCCATTTTGGAGAATCTTATGTCCCGTCTCGCTGAATTCCGCCTGCTCGAACAACAGCTCGCAGCCCAACTGGCGGAGCTGGAAGCGCTGAAAAATGACTCTGCCCTGAAGCAGGAAATGGAATTTGAAACGAAGCTGCGCAGTTTGCTCAACGAGTATGGCTACGGCCTGCGCCAAGTGGTGCTGATCCTCGATCCGCAAGCGGTGGCTTCCACTGATATGGCCCCAAAAACCTCTCGGAAACCACGCGAAGTAAAGGTCTACAAGAATCCACACAGCGGAGAGGTTGTTGAGACCAAGGGTGGTAATCAGCGTACGCTTAAGGCCTGGAAAAACGAGTATGGCGCTGAGGTAGTCGAGTCTTGGCTCGCCAATTGATTGCACTGCAGGCGGCTTCTGGCACGAGATGAATCGTGGTGCGCCCCGAATGCAAATTCCCATTCTGGGGCGTGACGAAATTTTCTGCGGGTGGTGGTGACACACAGTTTATGCGCATTAAATAGAGGTCCACTTCAAAAAATGGACTCTCCAAAATGCGGAATGCTCTCGTCTCAATCTCAGTGAACACCATCGCAAGCCTCCTGACTGCGCTTGTGCTTCACTGGATCACCCGTCCTCTTTCCGACCTCTCCATTCAGCCAATCACGGCCTCAAACTCTGGATCCAAGAGCTCTTCGTGCTCTTCGTAGATGAGAAATCTGGACCAGACAGCACGTTTCTGAACCACCCCATCAGAGCAAGCGTTCCCCTGGATTGAGCTATCTGGTGACGATTCGTTGAGTTTCTTCTCACTGCTAGGAAGAGCTCTGATTAAAAATTCGTGCTTCCTCAGAGGCTTAGCGATGGTGTCTGTAGAGGCTTTTCTGGAATGACGAGTAAGCTCCTGATGGAGGCGTTTTCTGCACTCCATCCCTCACGGGGACCGCTTGTCAAATCGAAAGGCCCTGCTATACAGTTCTTGTCAAAGGATTTGTCAAATGATGTAGAATCCGGTCCCTCGTTGGGCGCGGTGGAGGAGTTAACATGTCAGAACGCGAAGGGGTCTTAGCAAGGGCGCCGCTTATCTATGCGTTGAGCGTAATCAGATTTGCCCCGATTCTTAAGCTGCCAAAGCTGATCCCAGACATTCAGCACACGATCCGTCAGAGCCTCCCGGGCTTCTTCCAGATGGTCAAGGGCGTGCCGCCTGGAGTGATGCACAGCGGAGAACCGAATTCTTGGGCGTTCCTTAATCGGGATGCTGACTACGCGTGCGTGCTGGCCATGGATCACATGATCCTGCAAAGCACAAATTATCTTCATTTTGATAACCACTTAGCGCTTTTCCGTGAGTGCATTGAGGCGCTGGTAGGGCAAGCAGGTGCATTGGATATCACCGCTATCGGGATGCGGTACGTCGATAAAATTGAACCAGCTGAAGGTGAGACCCTAGCCGACTACCTTCCGGAAGCCATGCTCCCACTTAAATGCGATGAGCTAGCGGCGCATGGGAAAGTCCCCAAGGAGCAGCTTGGAATCTCTACTACCACCTACCATCTAGATCCGGAGTATCTGCACATCAGATGCTGGCGGCAGACTGGTATGTGGATACCGGAAGATTTGGTCGAGCCGGCCATGGTTTTCGAAATTGCTAAGCAATCGAGGAATTCATCCAAGCATGGTGCTCCTCTGCAAGGTGCATTTGTGCCTGTTAGCGAAAATGGTGCTCTTCTCGATACGGATGCGCATTGGCCGCTGCAGTTAGCCGAACGACTGGGAACCGAGGAGATCTGCACGAGACTCGACGGTTTGCATAAGACTGCTAACTTTGCTTTTAGGACAGTCGCGAAAGATCATGCCTTTGAGGTTTGGGGGAAGGCGAAATGACTACAGCAATGAATGGGCAATGGATTGATCCTACCGGGGCTGCTGTAAGCAGATCTTCTACTTGGGAAAACCCTGAAATTGCTCCGCGTGTAGGTAGCACGACAGCAAACCCTGTATTGGCGATTGCTTTCACAGCGATGCTGGCCGTTTCGGTAGTAGTCGCTCCTGGGACTGCCTCCCTGCCCTATCCACAACTTATCGGCTCAGCAGGCATGAGCTTTCATGGCGTGCATGCTGGTGCCTGGACCGAGGTGGACACCAGCCAGGATGCCAATGTTACCGAAGACGTAGCGCCGGCCTTAATCGAGGAGCTTAGGAGCGACTTCAAGTTGTCAGATAGCTCCATCGCGCAGATCTTCAACGTGTCTCGTCAGACCGTGTACAATTGGCGGACTGGAAAAACCGCCACTGGTTTTCCCGAGAGGCTTGCGGCTTTAACTGAGGCGTTGCGCCAAGTTAACGCCGAAGAAGCGCAGTATCTGCATCGGGTGCTTTTCTATCCAACCGCCGATGGCCGCCTGATTCAGGATGCGCTTTCGGATGAAGCGTGGAATCGAAATGGCGCTAAAGGTGTGTACGGAATGGTTGCGGAGTTGGCTGGCAAGGCGCAGCAGCTACGTGATAGGGACCTCAAAACCATCGCCAGGTTAGAAAAATCGGGCGGTTCGAATTTGGTTTGATTATGGCTGATACACCTGAGCAAGAGATCGTAAGTGCCATTAGCGCTGCTGGTTGGCTGCAAGGAGATACCGTCTCAGGTGACGCCTTGATTGAACACATATCCGAGGAGGTCCTGAAAGGCCAATTCGAGGGGGTGGCTCCAGCTTATTGGATGTTGGCCTCCCATTCCTGCACGGTGCATGCACGCAACCTTTGTGATGCGCCGTGGATAGAGTGGATTGCCGTTAAGGTAAAGAAAAAGGCCTTTGATAAGCAGCTGCACGCCCTCAATCCACGTACGCTGCACCTGCAGCACGCGGAAAAGCAGGTTTTGGAGCTCAAGATTGTTGGCGCTGATTGAAAACTGACCCACCCTGCCGATTGAAAATTGACCCAGGACGGATTGCTGATTTCTGTCCCAGCAATTGTGGATAAGCTTAGCAGCAGTGGGCCGATTCAAGACGCATCAACCCCCACCGCATGTAGGCATGCAGCAGGGTATTTATGGTGCGGATCAAAATGGCTCATCGTCCTCGACATCATCTCCGTCCTTGCGCTTTCGTTCCCGTGACTTGATCTTTGTCTGGGCGGCCAAGGTGCTGTGTTGTAGGCGGTAGGACTCGTTGCCCGTTTCGACGATGTGGCAGTGATGTGTCAGCCGATCCAACAACGCGGTGGTCATCTTGGCGTCGCCAAACACACTCGACCATTCCGAGAAGCTGAGGTTGGTGGTGATGACCACGCTGGTGTGTTCGTACAGTTTGGACAGCAGGTGAAATAACAGGGCACCGCCGCTTTGGCTAAAGGGCAAATATCCCAGCTCATCCAGTATCACCAGGTCTGTGCGAAGCAGTCCCTGGGCGATTCGCCCTGCCTTGCCATCGTACTTCTCACGCTCCAGCAGATTCACCAGATCCACCGTGGAAAAGAAGCGCACGCGTTTGTTGTGGGCCGTGATTCCGGATATAGCCAAGGCACTGGCCAGGTGTGTTTTCCCGGTTCCAGGGCCGCCAATGAACACGACATTCTGCGCCGTTTCAGTGAACGCTAAGCTGGATAGATCGCTGACCAGCCGGG
Source organism: Pseudomonas sp. DW-iso17 (assembly GCF_058725345.1). NCBI lineage: Bacteria > Pseudomonadati > Pseudomonadota > Gammaproteobacteria > Pseudomonadales > Pseudomonadaceae > Pseudomonas > Pseudomonas sp. DW-iso17. Next base: position 628,843 of record NZ_JBZXEA010000011.1, read on the forward strand.
CATCAGCGCTGGAAGCGCTGAAGTCAAAGCCAGCTAAGTCACGGTGCATGGGGAGTTTTGCCATGTTCATCTGATGATTCACCGAGCGCACCGCGCGATCCGCATGTTCCTGCTGAAGCAGATGTTCCAGCAGCCATTTCGATGAAGCCGTCGACGCTGTTCCTTGAGAGACCAGTTCTTCCCAAGCACTGGCCATGCCGTGCAGGCGAAGTTCTTTGAGTTCAGTCATTAGGTCACGCATTGCGATTCTCCTCATCGGTCGCACGGAGCCGGTCGTAGCGTGCTGTATTGGCAACAGGCGCGACCTTGAGTTGCAGGCTGGTTTCTACACTGGGAGGTAGTGCGGTGGAGGTCAGGCGGGCAAGGACATTGAGGATGTGATCGGCGCTCAGACTTCCCGATTCAAGTACCAGCTCCACCGCCACCAGCACAGGTTCGAGCCCCGCAATTGGCACAGCAGCCAGTACCTGCATCATGATTCGATCACCGTTGGTGTGACGCCTCAGTCCTCGTTTGAGAAGCCGTAACGGTTTTGGCAGATCAGCAAATGGCGCACCGTTGCGCAATGCACCAGGCTTGCGTTCGATGAGTGGGATGTAGTGCTGCCAGTCAAAACTGACCTGATCTCGATCAAAGAGGCGCTCGTGACTGGCGATCACCGTTTCGTCAGCAATGACCACGATCCGCGAAGGGTACAAACGGCTACTGACCCACTGGCCGACGCGCTCACATGGCACTGAATAGCGATTTCGCGCCACGCTGATCAGGCAGGTGCTGGAGACCCGCACGGTACGCTCGACGTAGCCATCAAATGCCGTCGGCATTGGCATCATTTCGACCTGCTCCAGCTCTAAGACCTCGGCCACCGTCAGCCCGTTGTACTGCGGATGCACCAGTTCGCTCCAGAGCGACCGACAACGTTGGCCGAGCCAGACATTCAGTTCCTCGAAGGTGTGAAACATACAGTTTTGAGCATCGAGCCAGATTCGCCTCCGGCTGTCCTGAACGTTCTTTTCGACGATGCCTTTTTCCCAGCCAGAGGCCACGTTGCAGAAGTCCGGATCGAACAGATAGTGCGCGCACATCACGGAAAACCGGGCGTTGACCGTGCGCCCTTTGCCTTTGTTGACCTTGTCGACAGCCGTTTTCATGTTGTCGTAGATGCCGCGACGCGGCACACCACCCAACGCTCCAAACGAACGGGTGTGGGCATCAAACAGCATCTCGTGGCCTTGGCTGGGGTACGCAACTAACCAGAATGCGCGGCTGGCACACAGCTTCATGTGGGAGACCTGGATACGTCGAAAAAGACCACCGATCAGCAGACCTTCTTCGCTCCAGTCAAATTGAAAGGCCTCACCGAGCGCAAACGTCAGCGGTACAAAAGCGCGTAAAGACTTGCCTTGCTCGCCTCGCCAAGAGCGCACAAACGCCGTGAGCTGGCTGTAACCGCCGTCATAACCCTCGGCTTTGATCTGCTCAAAAAGTGCTTTGGCGCTCCTGCGGTTGTGTTTTGGCCGGAACGAATCGGCCTTGAGCGCCTGCTCCAGGGTCTCGTGAAAAGGGCTGAGCTTATTGAAGGTTGCGCACCGTTGGTACGCTGGCTGAATGGCTTCGGGCGCTCTGACCCATTTTCGGATGGTGTTTCTCGACAGCCCGGTACGCTTGGCTATCTGATGCAGCGAGAGCTTGTCGCGGAAGTACATCCGCCGGATTTTTCCCAACATTTCCATGCTGATCACCCTGTGTTCTCCTGCTCGAAAAGTGAGCAGAAGCAGTTGAACACCTGGGTCAGTTTTCAGTCGGCAGAAGAGCCTCTACTGGGTCAGTTTTCGGTCAGCGGCAACAGTATTGCGATGCCGGACGAGTTGGTCAACCGCCTGAAGGCAGACCAAGGTGACGACGGCATGAAGGGCATCGCCGTGCTTGTCGACGATTTCCTCCATCAGAACAACCAATTTTTCGCTAGTGCTTGGGTTTCCTTCAACCCCAAGGGCGAGATTCGCGACCCGGCTGAGCCCTACGAGGTGGTGTTCCGGTTTTTGACCAAACGAGAGCACGCCAGGCGCGCAAATGAGCTGCACGACCAGCTGAATGAATTGCTCGGGGTGGCCAGAAATCTCAACGATGGGCTGTACTTCGGTGGAGCAGACGTCACGGTGCTCCAAGACTTTACCATGCTCGATGCGGAAGACTTCGTGCGGTACAACCTTCACGACTGGCTCAGTGTTGGGGATACCGATGAAGATGAAGAAGGTGCCGATGATGCTGACTGAGCTGCTATCGGCCTCCCCTTTAGGATCTGGGTTTGACCTTAGCTGACCGGCTGCTCTACAAACCAATTGATTTTCTCCGGAGCCGGTGTCACTGTCGCTCCAAGAATAGCCCCCACGCCTCGGGCAGGTCCCAGACCTGTACTGCGCACCAGGGGGTTAGTTGTTTCTAGGGCCCGCCCAGGTCGATCAGGCATGCTTTGGGCGGGCCTCAAACCAGTGGGTGACCACCAAAAGGGTCAGTTAGGCCTACTGCTGCCTATCCTCGCTCGTTACCATCCAGAGACCCTCTATTGATACGGTTTCAGCAAAGATGGATGTCTATAAGGTCCGCATCGAAGACACAGAAAGCAAGATCATCGACAAGGAAGGTTTCGAGGCCGAGACCTTCCGCAGAGATCCATGGTACCAGCCTGGAAGTGCCGGCAAGCTAGCTCAGTTTGCTGTATGCCCGGCATGCGACAACCCTGTCCAGCTGGTTGGGCTGTATGAGCTACCGCCTAACGTGAAGAACCCATTCGGGAAACATGCTACTAAGAGCATTCGCGGCATCGCTCCATTTGATAGTGAGGCCCGTAACGATTGCCCGTACTTCCAGCCTCGCCAGCACAAGAAAACAGAACGAAAAACCAGGTTTGACGGCGTCCCACGGAAGATTCTCAAGCTATTGATCGAACAGTTCGATCGCGTGGTTTACATCCTGGAGAAAGAGACCCAACTGGTCCTTTCCGAGAACGCGTTGAGAGGCATGCTGCAGCGTTACAAGGGAGAGCGTGGCTACCTCTATACCGGCGCGACGCTTCGCAATGTGCCATGGATCTTTGCTTACATGTCGGACGCCACCCGCCTGTTTGGCCAGAAGGTCATTGGAAATGCTGAGCTGGTGAAAGCTATTGCCGCTGAGGTGCCAGGGGCGGAAATCAGCAGCACTGGTCGGCTGGAATCGAAGAAGGTGCCTGGTTCGAAGGCGGCATATTTTGATCTCAAAATGAGTTTCATCCGCCATCGAATCGTCAAAGACAGTGAAGCGTCCGGCTTGGTTGAAAGCATGGAGTTTGTAGTGTCACAGCCTCGCGGAGGTGAGCTTGAGCACATTCACAAGGAAGTCATCAAATTCGATTCGGCTTGGTTCGAATCCCTTATCCGGATGCCGGTTGATCATCCTTATCGCAGAATGGATAGAGTGAAGATGGCCCGGGAGGAACTGGGCGATCTGCTGGAGCTGACTCAGGCCTGAGGAGGCCTGTTGTAAACCACTTTTTTTCACTGTAACCACAGTGGTTTACAGTGAAAAAAAGTGGTTTACAACGTAGCTACGACACGCGCCCTGGCCACTCCCCAGGCCAGCGCGCTCCTCATTGATTCGTTCAGTCGGGCGTCGAACACCTATGCTGCTCGGGGCCTTGCCACGCCGCGGTGTCCTATAATTCATCTTCAGCTGAATGGAGCAAAATGTTGTGAAGCGCACATTCATTGGAATGGTCGAGGCTGGTGAGCCACTGATGAGGCAAGCGCTTGAAGCTATCCGACAGGCCCACGAAGCGGAGGCTGCTGGATTGCCAGACCTTGAGGTACAGCGTCTTCACCCATTGGCAGATTCGCTCTATCAGGCGGTCATTGATTTTCAGCTCCTCAAAGCAGGTAAACCACCGTCGACTATCCAGTGAGGACCTGCCGCTACATGACGAAAAAGATGCCAGCTCTTCTCCCCGACCACCCCATGTATACCGACGCAGTGGATGCGATGAAGCAATACCACGAGGCGCAGGCTTCTGGCTCATCTGCCGAAGAGGTTGAGCGCCTGCGTCAAATCGCAGAATCACAATTTCGGGCTGTCAGCGAGTATCAGCTCAACGCTCTGGGATATCAGTCTCGTCGTCCGCACTGAAGGGATAACCGATCCGGAGGTAGCTTCAGAATCCATCAAGCCAAGCGGAAGACTCACGACGCGGTCCGATTGATCAGCGAGACGGTCGGGAGGGTTTGCACACAGCCCCAAAAAAAAAGCAGCTCCCGAGAGCTGCTTTTTTCTTACTCCCCCTTTTTGTGCTTGTGGGGTTTCAGGTCCGGATGGTCCTTCTGCTTTTCAGGGGTGACTCGCTGCCTTTTGTCCGGAGTGCCATCTTCATTGGTGCGCTTTGGGCCTGGCTTGATGCTCATGCAAAACTTCCTTTTCCGCTTGGGTTGTTGAATGCAGCTATGTAATTAGTCCAGCTTCTCTCAGCTGTCAAAGCAGGCTGGTGCAGAACCGCCTGGCCGATGATCCGGTCCACATCGAACATTCAGAGGCCAGAATAAGAGCCTCCGACAAAGGGCTTACAAGGGGCAGTGAAATCCAGCGCTGAGCGATACGAAGACGTCTGGACGTTCATCATGCCGAGCACGGTGTGGAACAGGTTGTCGTGGCTCAGCGGTGACGTGGTTTGAGCTTTCAAACAACCCACGTTGACCTTTTCGCTCTTCGCGAGCGAGTCAGACATCCAAAGTACCAACGGCACCTTTGTTTGCTCGTCAGGAGCCATCGCGTAAGGCAGCCCGTGTAGATAGAGCCCACCCTCCCCCAGCGATTCGCCGTGGTCCGAAACGTACATCAGCGCAGTGTCGAACTTGGTGTTGGCCGCCAGGATATCGATGAGATTTGCAGTCACATAATCGGTGTAGAGGATTGAGTTGTCGTAGGCATTGACCACCTCCTCCTGCTTACATTTGTCGAGCTCGTTGGTCTCGCACACCGGTGCGAATTTCTTGAATTGCGAGGGGTAGCGCTTGTAGTAGGCCGGGCCGTGACTGCCTTTGTAGTGGAGCACCAGGACAGCATCGCCTTCCTGGCGCTTGATGAAGTCTTGCATCTCCGTGAGCAGCACCCCGTCCTTACACTCCTCGCTGGTGCACAGTTGGGAATCCGCGTGAGAGGCAGCCTTGTGGTTGGGAACCCTGTCGCAGACCCCTTTGCACCCCGAGTTGTTGTCAGTCCACATGACACTGATGCCAGCGCGTTGAAGCACGTCGAGCAGCCCTTCTCGGCTCTTGGCCAAGCCATCTTTGTACTGGGCCTTACCCACGTCCAGGAACATGCATGGCAGCGAGACCGCGGTAGCGGTACCGCAGGAGCTCACGTTCGTGAAGCTAATGACATTTCGCTTTTCTAGTTCCGGATTCGTTTCACGGGAGTAGCCGTTGAGGGAGAAGTTGGCGGAGCGAGCGGTCTCTCCTACTGCCAGTACCAGCAGCCTGGGTTTACGAGCCGCACCCTGTCGATTAACTACCGCATCAGTACCAATGGCCGTCAGCGTTTTAGGTGAGGCCAGCTGACGCTTCAGGTACCCATGGCCAGCCGCAAACAAGTTGGTAGGTACCAGAATCAGCCGGATCTCCCGATTGTTGCGCAGCAAGGAGGCATACGACTGGTACTGACTCAACGCGATGCCAGATAAGGTCAACAGAGCGAGCGACAGAGCAATGAACCTGCTGACCAAAGCTTTGGCCCAAGGCTTGCGCCGGAGGGGAACCCGGGCAATCAGGTAGACGGGCAACACCCCAACCATTGCGACCCAAAGACCGAGCTTCCAATTCAGCAGCTCGGTTGCCTCAGCGACGTCGGTCTCCACAACGTTGGTGAACATTGTGTAATCGATCACGATGCCGTAGGCATTCATGAAGTAACTCGCAAAAGACGCGCTGATCAGTACCAGGCACAGTATGGGTTTGGCCAGCCGCCCCCATGACAGCAAGCTCAGAACGGTAAACACCCATGCGAATACTATGACTGGGAGGCTAGCCGCTAGCTGCCAGTTCACTTCATCGGTTTTGAATACCAGCTTCCAGAGCACGTTCCAGAGCTCAGCGTTCGCGAATAGCAGTAACCAAAAAGTCACCAGGCCGATTAGCAAATTAGTACTGATGCCTTTCTGCCGCGCATTGCGAATAGCAAAGATCCATTTGCTTAACAGGGTGTGAACAATGGATTTGGAAGGTGTCATTATCAAACTCTGGAAGCTGCTTATCCATGGCGGTAGCTATGGAGTTAGCGGGAGCTACAAGGCAAACCGTCGACAGATGCTGAGCGATTGCGCAATGTGCGGAGCGTCAGAGGCCTTAGGCCCCTAGGCGTTGGGGACGCTTAGTATGTGTGAGGCATAGGGATAAAAAGAGAAATGAATCTCGCTGAGCGCATTATTTCCGGGACCTGATAACGACACGATGACCTCGGGATTACAATGCTGACAGAAATCCAATTACTGCTGTTTTGATTGTCATTGATCACGCTATGATCAAAATTAGGGGAATACTACCCACCAAAAGCAATGCTCCGCTCAGCTAGATAAATTTAATTTCACAAACAAAACGGTTTCGTTTTGTCGTAGGCTAATTTTGAACTTTCAATTCAACTTACAAGTCTTTCTCGCGAGCAGAACATAATTTTCAACTTTTGCTCGTTAATATGTCACCCATCAATGAGGGGCGAATACCATGAGCTTTTTCAAAAACATCCTGGGCGGGCACCATGGCCGTGGAAACCACGGTGGAGGCAAGCACCACAGCGGGGGACATGGGGCCGAGCAATATGATCGCCATGGCCGGCAGCAGGGCTGCGACGGCGGTAATCAGGTGTATGACGGCGGGCGCCCTCCCACTCCTGCCCCCATCAAAGATCTGCAGGGCTGCAGGCAGTGCCGGACGGCCAACGATCCGTCAGCACGCTTTTGTCTAAACTGCGGAACACCGCTATCGAGTGGTTGCACCGCCTGCGGCTCGCTGCTGAGTGCAGGAGCAAGATTTTGCAGTCAGTGTGGCCAAGCGACGCTCTAAGGCTAGGTAGACAGGAAGGCCAACGAGACCACAACCCTGCGCAAGGAGAAATACGTGGGTTCAAATCATGACCATGGCAGCGCTGCAGTACGCGAGGGGCATCAGAAGAAGCTAATCATGGCGCTCGGCTTGACTGGCAGCTTCATGATTGCAGAAGTGATCGGTGCGTGGATTACCGGCAGCCTGGCGCTGCTGTCGGACGCATCTCACATGTTCACAGATACTGCCGCCTTGGCGATCTCACTGATTGCACTTCAGATAGCCAAGCGGCCGGCGGATCAGAAAAGAACCTTCGGCTATGCGCGCCTGGAAATTCTGGCTTCGACGTTCAACGCCGTGCTGCTCTTCCTGGTGGCGATGTACATCTTGTATGAGGCCTACCAGCGCTTCTTCATGCCGGCGGAGATCGCTACCGGAGCGATGATGTGGATCGCAATCGCCGGCCTGATCATCAACCTAATTTCGATGCGCCTTCTGGCATCTGCGAGCAACGAAAGCCTCAACGTCAAAGGAGCCTACCTCGAAGTTTGGAGCGACATGCTCGGCTCGCTTGGCGTAATCATCGCGGCACTTATCATCCGCTTCACCGGCTGGACCTGGGTCGACACGATTGTCGCTGTGGCGATCGGCCTTTGGGTTCTGCCGCGGACGTGGCAGTTGCTTCGCGAAAGCCTGGGGATCCTCATGGAGGGTGTCCCGAGGGGGCTCGACGTTACGGCAATCGAGGCCACCATCCTCGGAGTAGATGGCGTGACGGACGTTCATGACTTGCACGTGTGGGCTGTCAGCAGTGGCAGTAACGTGATGACGTCGCACGTAGTGGTTCGGGATTCTGCAGATGGGGATGCTGTGTTGGCGGCCGTCGTGGATGCTGTCAGCGATGCATTCGAAATCCATCACTGCACCATCCAGATCGAGCGGGCAGCTTTCCACGAGAGCGTTCCCTCACCCTCGCACTGACCGATCGGTAAACACCATGCAAACACATCACCCTCCTGGCTGAGGGTGATGTTGCAAAAAAAATGCGGTGAGGGATGCCGTAAACGGCAGGAGCGCTTCAAGGGGGTTGGTGAATGGCTTCGCCTGCCCTCGTCAACAACCTCCAGAAGGCTCAGCGATGGCCTGGATCATCACGAAGTACCTACTCACTGCCGGTATAGTGATTCTCGTGTCAGAGCTGGCGAAACGCAGCGACAAGCTGGGCGGCTTGGTCGCCGCCCTACCCTTGGTCACGGTCGTGACGTTGGTCTGGCTCTATTTAGAGAACCAGAGCATGGAGAAGATCTCCAACCATGCTTGGTACACGTTCTGGTACGTGCTTCCGACCCTGCCGATGTTTATTGCTTTTCCATTGCTGCTACCTAAGCTCGGCTTTTGGCCGACACTGATCAGCAGCATCCTCATCACAATGGCCAGCTTCGGAGGCTTCGCCATACTGCTGCGCCGGTTCGGCATTGAGCTTCTATGATCCGGTGGCCGCAGGGATCATCTTGATGAGTCTTAACGGCTATTAACACACTCGCCCTTCACCAGGTAGCGAACCATGTGCAGTTCGCCTTTCGAGTCTTCGTAGGTCATCATGCTTCTTACATTACCGCAGTACCGCACATTGGGTGATACATACACCAACTTACCAACGTCCAGGTCCATGCCATAGGCGTAGTCTTCTAGTTGAGGCATGGGCTTTTTTACGCGTTGAGCATAATCCGCTGTAGCCTCTCTAGCAGTACGCTCGATGTGTTTATTGATCTCCATACCGCTTTGGGCATTGGCTGTTAGTGATGTAAAGAGCATAAACACGGCGATCGCTGATACAGTAGTGTTCATAAGAAGTCCCTTAATAAAAAAGCGCCCGTAGGGGGGCGCTAAAATTCACCTACCAAAGGAGCGTATGGTTTACAGGTGAATGCACTGGCGCGAACAACTGCTCGGTGCTCTTGCCAAGCTGCTTTGAAATGAGACAATTTCCAAAGCAGCGATGCCTCTTCCGCTGCCCTTAAACTAGCAAAGGAGGCTAACACCAAGATGATCGTGCAATTACAATTTGGACATGTAATAGATTGTAAGATAATTATTCGAGAGAATATCGAGCCGCCACGTGAACTAATTTGCAGAAAGGCGCTGCGGTTTGCGGCCGTGCATGGGGTCTGCCTGCGTGGCGCCCTCGATCCAAGGCCAGTACCAGTCCTTGCAAGCTAACGACCGAAATGCTGCCTGTCCTGGCCGATTCCACCTGCCAGGCGAATCTGTCATACACCGCCGCAGGCCCCAGAATCCGCTATGCTTAGGGGTGGAGCCTGCATGACTGTCAGAAATCTTGCGGCTACATTACAAATTTGTAGGATTTCGCCGCGGCCAGCTTCTTCGCGTTAAGATTCAAGCGTCCTCAGGTGACCCGGCGTATGGACAGAGGTAGCGACTACCACATGCCATACCCTCAGCCAAACTTTCGAACAGCCTGCAACCATAATCTTGGCGGATTAGGCCAACTCCTTCCTCACACCTTGAGATAAGTTATGCGCGTTCTAGTTGTGGAAGACGAAATTAAAACTGCCGAATATCTTCAGCAGGGCCTATCCGAAAGCGGGTATGTCGTAGATATCGTGCACAACGGTGTAGATGCTCTGCACTTGTTCAACACTAATGTCTATTCGTTGGTCCTCCTGGACGTGAACCTCCCGGGTATCGACGGCTGGGACCTGCTGGAAACCATCCGTAAGACCAGCCGGGTCCGCATCATCATGCTGACCGCCCGCGGACGCATCAATGACAAGCTCAAGGGCTTGGACGGCGGCGCGGATGACTACCTTGTGAAGCCATTCGAATTCCCTGAGCTGCTTGCTCGCATCCGTTCGCTGCAACGCCGTGGTGATGAGTTAGTCGAGAAGAGCTCGCTGAAAATTGCCGATCTGGAACTCGACTCCGTCCGCCATCGCGTCTTCCGCGGTGGCACACGCATCGATCTCACCACCAAGGAATTTGCGCTTCTGCACCTGCTCATGAGCCGAACGGGCGAAGCGCTGACTCGCTCTCAGATCATCTCGTTGGTCTGGGATATGAATTTCGATTGCGACACCAATGTCATCGATGTAGCCATCCGGCGCTTGCGCTCGAAGATCGATGACCCGTTTGAAACCAAGCTCATTCACACGCTTCGTGGCGTTGGGTACGTTTTTGAGGAACGCGCATGAGGCCATTCAGCCTGGCTGCAAAGCTGGGGTTAAAAGTTGGGTTGATGAGCGCAGCGTTGCTGCTTCTGTTCGCCACCTTTGGCTATCTGATGGTAGGCAAGGCTCTGGAAAGAAATGCCAGAGCAGACCTGGAAGTAAAGATGGCGGGGATGGCTCACAACCTGTCCACCATCCCGGACATCTCCGGCGTCAACGCGGATGCGCATCAGCTTGTCGATTTGGTCATGGGCCACAACAACCTGTATGTGAGCATATTCGATACCTCACAGAATCAGACTCCCCTGCTCTCGATTGGCTCGAAACAGGTCAATCTGGAGGTGCACAAGTTTCAGCCGGCGGCCCAGCCCAAAGAGCACGAATGGCGTGATACGCAGGACCGTCCTCTGCTGAGTGCTTCTCGAATCATGCGTTTGGGCGATGGAACAGAGGTCAGCGTCTATATGACCATGGACCAGTCATCCAGTGAGGCGCTGCTCGATGCGTTGCTGACCTGGGCCTTGATGATGTCCCCCGTCATCCTCGCACTGATCTTGGCCATTGGCTGGTGGACTGTGCGCAGAGGCCTGCTACCACTGACCAAGTTCCTCAAGATCGCCTCGAAAATCTCAACCGAGAGCCTCGACCATCGCCTTCCAACTGATGGGATGCCGGCAGAACTCAAAATGCTCGCCGACGGCATCAACATCATGCTGGCTCGCCTGGATGATGGGGTTCAGCAGCTCTCGCAGTTTTCTGACGACCTTGCTCACGAACTTCGAGCACCGCTTTCCAACCTGATGGGCAAGGCCCAGGTTGCCTTGACCAGAGAACGATCGCTTTCCGAGTACCGGGAGGTTCTGGAGTCGTGCACAGAAGAGCTGGACCGCATGAGCCGCATGGTTTCCGACATGCTGTTCTTGGCCCAGGTCAGTCATCCAGCATCAATGGTGGAGTTCGAATCCGTCTCCTTGGTCGACGAGGTTCAGCGAGTGTGCGATCTCTTCAGCATTTCAGCAGAAGAAGGCGAGATTCAGCTGCAGATCTCCGGCAGTGATGACGTGGTGCGCGGGAATCGCCTGATGGTTCAACGTGCCGTCTCGAATCTGGTCTCGAACGCGATCCGTTACTGCCCTCGCGGCCGCACGGTCTACGTTAAGGTGCAGCATAGTGCGAGCGGTACGACGTTGAGTGTCGGCAACCCCGGCCGTGGTATTGCCAAGGAACACCACGCGCACTTGTTTGAGCGGTTCTACCGTGTGGACAAGAGCCGAGCACGGAGCGAAGGCGGTACCGGTCTTGGCTTGGCCATTGTGCAGTCGATCATGAGTCTGCACCAGGGATCGGCGAGCGTGGAGGTGACCGAAGAAAACTTCACCTGGTTCCACCTTCACTTTCCGGAAGCCCAGCAAATGCAGCCGGCAATGACCGCCGCTTAAATTGCGCAGACACGATTAGGCCCGTCAATCGACGGGCCTTTTGTTTGCCTCAATGCATCAGTGCCGAAGGACCACAGGGTCCATGGGCGACCGCAGAATCACCGACTTAATAATCTTCTGTTCGTCAGGATTGGCGTTTTTCCACAGGTGTGAGAAGTACTGAGCATTCACTTTCTCTTGAGCACTTACGCTGCCGGCGGCATCGATCAGGCGCATGGTCGAGTAGACACAGATCAGCGCCAGAATGAAGAACGCCGTGGCGACCACCATCACATAACGCTTGGCCAGCACCGGTGCCCGCTTGAGCTCCTGGATAGAGGCGTCCGCCGCCTTTGTCGCTGCTGTAAGCTCCGAGATCAGTGGCTGGATGGCGGTGTCGACTCCGCGGCATGCAGCTGAATACGCTGATGCAGCGGCGCGCAAGGCAACCTCCTCCGCGTTCGACCAAGCCTTCTCCGCCTTTCGCACCTCCTCCTGAATCTGCCGGCCGACAGCGTCCACCTGCTCCACCAGTTCGTTCGACCTCTCCAGAACAGCGCTGGAGGTGCGCGTCTGCGAGGTCAGCTCATCGAGCTGGACAGTGAGTTTTTCAGTGCAGCGGCGAAAGTCACCGATAGCAACTGCCCAGGGCTCTATGTCATTCATGGCTATCTCCTAGGGCGGCCAACAACGCCGCGCTGAATTAACGCGCTAGATATCAAAATTGTAATTTAAGAGAAAATTCGAAGTCGCCCTCGACAGTGCCGAGATAGACATGATCCTTCCAGATTTGAAGATTTAACGCATCCTATCTGCAGCCAAAATTACGGAATTGTAATTATTGACTCACCTTGTCGTTAGCTTCGCGTTCCTAAACTACAAACCAACAAAGGCCGCTAATCAGGTTGGCCTAGTATGAACCGAGGTTCACAATGAAATTTGTCAAATCTATCGCTATTGGCAGCCTGCTGCTGGGTCTCATGGGTACCGCTTACGCTGAAGGCGGCTTCGAGCGAACGAAACAGTTCAACGAGAACTTCCGAACCGAACAGGCTCGCCTATGGAGCGATGACTCTTCGGACCAGAACAAACAACAAGTCGCTCAAGAGCAAAAGAAAGAAAGCAAGGATGGTAAGGAACAAGCCGACAATTAATCGGCGGTTAAATAGGACTTCAAATGACGAAAGAAATCGACAAAAAAGCCAGGGTAAAACCTGGCTTTTTTGTGCTTGGAATTTAGCCTTCGTTCTTGCGAGGCGTTTCCGCATTGCTTTCTCCGGCCAGACCCTCGGCACCTTGTGCGGGGCGTTTCCAATGGCACAGCAGGAGCTGGCTGGCGTTCGCTTCGGTGATCGATGTGCAAGCTAGATCAGCGGGCAGACCATCCTTGCTGTCTCGCAAGCGCCTGGACAGATAGAACGAGCCATCCCGCGGCCACTTGGCAGGATCCTTGATGTTCTCGGACTTCCCGCTGCTGTAAAACTCCGACGAGTATGAGCGGCGGCCAGGATAGATCAGGGGAGCGGAATGAGCAGACTGCACATTGAGCCAGGCTTGAACCACATCCCGCTGATTCTGAGGGCGCTCCTCTAGTACCCCGGCGTAGATGATGCCCGCACCGATGATTGGCAACACCAATGCGCTCGCAGCGGCAGCCCAGGTGGTCTTCGGGCCAACTTCGCTGACCCGTGCAGACAGCAGCAATGCCCACGCTGGCAGCGCGGGTAGCAGGTAGGTCCACAGAATGTTGCCTGCAAATGTGAAGAAGACCGGTGTCGCCAAGGCCCACAGCCAGAGGTAGGCTTTGAAGCGCTGCATCGATCCACGCTTGCGGATCAACAGTGGTAGAAACAAGGCCCATGGCAGTAGCGACAATCCGAGCTGGATCCAGATGCTGCCGTACGGCTTGGCATGAGCACTACCATAGAGGTCCCCTGCCCAGTTACTGACGACGTAGCGGCTCCAGTGCTCACCAACGAAGAAGTACTCCATGAAGCCGGGCGTTTTCATCTCGGCCGCGACATACCATGGCACGGATATACCGAACATGAGTACAAGGCCGCTAATCCAGGGAAGCCTCAGTACCCGTCCCCATTCCTTGTAGATAACGAACCAGGCGAATGCCGGCGCCCCCATAAGCACCAGGGTCAGCGGCCCTTTGGCAAGCAAGCCCAGCCCGAGACCTGCGAACATCAGGTAGGCATCCGCCTTGCTGGCGCACTTCATCCAACGCCAGAAACCGTAGCTGGCCAGCAGAATCGAGAACGACAAAACAGGGTCAGTCAGCACAACACCGCTGGAGACCAGGCCAAGTGTGGTGCTGGAAAAAATAATGGCAGCCCAGATGCCGGCGTTACGAGAAATCTGCTGCGTGCCGAGTTTGATGATGATGAAACAGCTTGCCAGGTGGAGTAGCCACGCTGGGAAGCGCGCAGCGAACTCGTTAACGCCGAAGACCGTCATGCTCGCGGCCTGGGTCCAGAAGGACAACGGAGGCTTGCCCCAGAACGGTACCCCGTAGTCGAACATGGGCGTGATCCAGTCATTCAACTCGACCATCTTGCGAGCCATTTCAGCGTAACGGGCCTCAGATGTGTCCATCAGCGGGTAGATGCCCAGCCCCACCAAACGCAATAGCAAAATCGAACCCAGGACCCACCACAGCGTCCTCTCGTTCTTCAGGTTCAGCATTTCTTACCCTCGATCGAAGCCATCGAAGGGTGGAGTGACACGGGATCTGCCTTGTTGCTGTGCTTCAGGAAATAGAGAGGCCGGCGCTTCACTTCCGCGAGTGTCACGCCCAGGTACTCCCCCACCATGGCGACACCGACGCACATGAATGAAGCCATTCCGACGATCAGGTGATGGATGTCGAAACTGCCTGCCACAAGCGACGCAAGCATGTAGCAGATGCTGGAGACGAAAAGACCGAAACTGATGAGGCTGAAAATGCGCAGTGGTTTGCGAGAGAAGCTGACGATGCTCTCGATGGCCAGATTGAACAGGCCAGCTGCATTCCATTTGGTGCTCCCGGCATGGCGAACAGTGCGATTGTAGGGCAGTTCGATGGTACGAAAGCCTACCCAGCCGATCATGCCTTTGAGAATCCTGGAGCGTTCATCCAGGGCCCGCAGGGCTGCCAGCGGCGCAGGCCCAATCAATCGGAAATCGCTGACATCGGCCGGCATGTCCACCTTCTCCACCAGGCGCTGCATGACCCAGTAGTAAGCCCGGGCACTCATGCGCTTGAACCACGAATCACCGATTCTCAGGTTGCGCTGCATGTTCACCACGTCGTAGCCGCGTTGCCAGTAGTCCACCATGGCCGCGATGAGCTCTGGTGGATCCTGCAGGTCGACATCAATGAAGATCAGCGCACTGCCACGGGCATGGTCTATCCCGGCGCTCAGTGCAGCCTCTTTGCCGAAGTTGCGACTCAGGGACAGGCAACGTACAGATGACCCATCCTGATAGTGGCGAAGAATGTCGGCCGTCCGGTCATTACTGCCGTCGTCGACATAGAGGATTTCGCAGGAGACGGGTAAGCGCTTCACCACGCGGGTGATTCGCTGGTGGAACTCGGGGATGGTTTCCTCTTCCTGGAAGCAAGGGACCACGATGGTTAACAAGGGATCAGGGCGCTCGGGAAAGCGATGTAATGTCTGCATGATTGAATGTCCAAAAACGATGTGCAATGAATCCAAGTGCAGTGAGGCTTAAGGTCACTACGACTTGGGAGATGAGCGGTGACAGATTCGACTTGATGAGGAACCACATACCCACGCCATTGCCGAAGTTTGTGGTTAACGCGACCAGTGCAAACCTGACAGGCTGAAACTTACGAGAGCCATCTGCCACAAAACAGAGCGCCCTATTTCCAATGAAGCTCGCGATTGCGCCAACCATGCCGCCACAGATACTGGCCAGTAACGGAGTAACGAATTCTGTCGTAACCAGCAATAGGAACACCGCATAATGGACTCCCGTTGCTATGAAGCCGATCCCCAGATAACGAATCAGTAAGGTAGTAAGAGGTGGGGTTTGATTTTCCATGCCCAAAGCCTATGGAGGCAAAGGTGAAAAAATAGTGAACTAAATGTAAATGCGTAATTAGCCGAATCTATATATGGTAAGTAACAAGTCGGCGCACTAGGCTAGCACGCTACAATATCAGAGGGATTGCCTGAAAATTACGCTTTCGAAATAAAAGCCTTCCGATAACGCATGCATGACCCGTGGATTACAATGTTGACAAGATAAGGAAACACCGGGTGGCATTGAGATAGATTCCCCGAATTAAGGGGGACCTAATGGTTACACAAAATGAAACATATACAAGCACCGTTGTTCCTTACAGCCCTGACATATTGGATGATTTGCCAATTGATGATCAGCTGGCCGTAGAGTTTTCGCAACAGCACGTTGTGCCAGTTTCAAACAGGCTGCCCGAGGGCTCAATGTGCCAGTGGTAGGCCTGCGGAAACGCTTGGAGAAACTGGAAGAGCACATTGGTGCTCCCGTGTTTGTCTACAAACACAACAAGCTTGCCCTGACCCGCACAGGCGAGAGGGTCAGCCATTACCTGTGCCAGCTCTTCGGCCCAGACGGCCTTGGCAAGTCCGGTGAAAAGGAAGTCCCCAGGCTTACCATCGCGATCACAGAGCCAGTGCTGAACGACATCGTAAACCGCGATCTAGTCGCCTACGTGCGTGATCATGCCGAAATGCAGCTGGAAATCCATTCAGAATGCACAACGCAGATGCTTTCTGAGTGTGAAGTCGATGTGGGTATCGCTTTGGTGAGCCCAGATGATAAAGGCGCGCTTGATCGCCATCCTACGTATAGGTTTGAACGGCTTGGCCGGATTGGGCACGCCCTGTTCATTTCCAGCCGCTATTCAAGAAGCGTCACCCTTCCAGTGGAGAGCTTGGATTTGCACAACTTCATGCTCGTTGTCCCTTGGGATGAAGAGATCTTGGCGGGCTCACGAAAGTGGGCATCGATAATGGCTGAGCATCAGGGCGGTACCACTCGGGTCAAGAGCTACAACCTATCACGAGGCCTTGTCGTTGGCGGTGCGTGTATTGGAGTGCTGCCCGACTACAGCCGAAAACTGGAGAGAAATATCCTACCCGTGCCGGGTTTCCTGGACGACCTGGAGGAGAAAGATGTCTATCTTGTTATCAAAACGAAGCTTGTCCGCAATCCGCAGGTTTTGGAAATTCGAAGATTGATCAAGAAGAGCTTCTTTGATAAGAAGGACTGGCTTGTTCGGTAACAGTTTTGTTAGGTTTGAAACTCCTCCGTTAACACTACAGAAACACAACTGTCATATTCGCTTGCAACCTAGTCAGAGTGCTTAGAACAAAGGCATCTTGTTACAGCAGGTGACAACCGTGGCCTGCTCCCATCTGCAAGATAAATTTAGGCCGGCGCAGGGCGAAATATAACGTCGGTAGCTAAGCACTTAACATACGAGAGGCAAGCAATGATCCGTTCTTCGAACATGCGGGAAAAGCTGTTGGCTGCCGCAATAATAGGCACATTTTCCTCGCAAGCATTCTCCGGAACAGTAACCACTGACGGAGCTGACATCGTTCTGAAGACCAAGGGCGGTCTTGAAGTATCGACTTCTGACAAGGAATTCAGTTTCAAACTGGGCGGCCGAGTTCAGGCCGACTACGGCCGTTTCGATGGTGTCTTCACCAAGAATGGCGATACCGCTGACGCAGGCTACTTCCGTCGCGCCTACCTTGAGCTCGGTGGCGTGCTGTACCGCGACTGGAAGTATCAGCTCAACTACGACCTTTCCCGCAACACGGGCAACGACTCCGACGGCTACTTCGACGAAGCCAGCCTGACCTACACGGGTTTCAAGCCGGTGCAACTGCGCTTTGGCCGTTTCTACACCGACTTCGGTCTTGAGAAAGCCACCAGTTCGAAGTGGACCACCGCCATGGAGCGGAACCTCTCGTACGACCTGGCGGACTGGATCAACGACAACGCCGGCATGGGTGTTCAAGCCACCAGCACCATCGCTGACATGGCTTATGTTTCCGGTAGCGTTTTCAGCGAAACCAATAACAACTCGGATGGCGACAGCACCAAGCGCTACAACGTACGTGGCGTGTTCGCACCGCTGCACAGTGATGGCAACGTCCTGCACGTCGGTGCTCAGTACGCTTACCGCGACCTCAAAAACAGTGCGGTCGATACCCGGATTCGTTCGCGTCTGGGCGTCCGCGGTGTAGATACCAATGGCGGCGGCGATGCCGGCACCAACGGCAACCGCATGCTGTTTGGCGGTGCTGCTGCACAAGATGGCCTGTGGAAGGACGACTCGGTCTGGGGTCTCGAAGGTGCCTGGGCCACCGGCCCGTTCTCGGTTCAAGCGGAATACCTTCGCCGCAAGCTGAAAGCTGACCAGGCCAACAACGACATGAAGGCCTCCGGTTACTACGCCCAGATGGCTTACACCCTGACCGGCGAGCCGCGTATCTACAAGCTCGATGGTGCCAAGTTCGACACTATCAAACCAGAGAACAAGGAACTGGGGGCCTGGGAAGTCTTCTACCGCTTTGACGATATCAAGGTCGAAGACGGCAACCTGGTCACCGCGGCGGACCAATCGAACGAGCGCAAGGCCAAGAGCCACACGGTGGGTGTGAACTGGTACGTCAACGAGGCGGTGAAAGTCAGTGCCAACTACATCAACGTGCGCACCGACAACAACGAGAACACCGTGGGCGACGACAGCGGCAATGCCATCGTGACCCGCCTGCAATACGTCTTCTGATCCCTCTCATCAGTCTGACGTGAGAAAGCCGGAAGCGCTCAACGTGCTTCCGGCTTTCCTGTTTCTGGAGGTGATCAAGCATGGAGCGCCCTCCTCCTACCTGCTTTCGCTTACCGATGACCGCTCTTGCCAAAGCTCGGCGAATCTGATGTGATTGCCGCGTCGGGCTTTGCATGGTGGCCGTGCAAGCAAATCAAACCTGACTCCTATTCATGATTGAACCTGATTCGACGTCCAGCTTCGCGTCTAACGGCCCTACAAGCGCAGCTACCCCAACTGTAGTGGTCAACTAATCCCGGACACGACGTTAAGTTTTTTCTCGGCCTGAGCCGGCGTTAGCCCGCCATTAAATTGATGAGGCCGTATCCAGTTGTAGCGATGCATCAAATAATGACTGATGTCTCGTTGTGCCTGCTGAACCGACATATAACCCACTGAAGGTATCCACTCGGTTTTCAAGCTGCGAAATACTCGCTCCATCGGCGAGTTGTCGTAGCAATTGCCCCGGCGACTCATGCTCTGGCTGATGCGGTACCGCCACAGACGCTGACGGAAGTGGCGACTTCCATATTGCGATCCCTGATCCGAATGAAACAGCAGCCCTTGAGGCTTCCCGCGTTGCTCATAGGCCATATCCAGTGCTTTGGTGACCAAGTCAGCATCCGGGTTTCCTGATAACGCCCAGCCCACTATCCGGCGAGCATAGAGATCCATAACCACGGCCAGGTAGTGCCATTTCCCTTGCGCCCAGATGTAGGTGATGTCACCGCACCAAACCTTGTTTGGCTCGGGAACATCGAATTTACGATTCAGTGTATTTGGAATGTCAGGCCGCTCGACCGTTGCTTTTTTGTAGGCATGCGAGCCAGGCTGCTTGCTGATCAACCCCAGTTCCCGCATCAAGCCTCGCACCTTGAAACGCCCGATCTGCTCGCCATCATCCTGCATCATCGACACGATACTTCGGCTGCCAGCAGCGTTTCGGCTCTGGGTGAACAGTTCGTTGACTCGACTGCGTAATCGAATTCTCTCAACGCCCGGAGAACGCCGCCTGAGGCGATGGGCGTAGTAAGTCGAACGGGTGATTTCGAACACCTCGCACAAGCAGTCAACAGGTTCATGGGCGCTTAGCTGATGGATCAGTGCGAACGCTCGAGATCTTCCGACATCAAGAGCGCGGTAGCCTTTTTTAATATCGATTTCTCTCGTTCAAGACGGGCGATTCGGGCTTCCAGCTCCTGGATCTTTTGCTGCTCTGGGGTGAGCGCCTTGCTCTGCGGGGTGACGCCTGTGCGTTCCTGCAGAAGCTGACTGACCCAACGGCGCAGGGCCGACTCGCCAATGCCGAGTGAACGACTGGCTTCGATGCAGCTGTAATTTTGTTTGAGTACGAGGTCAGCAGCCTCGCGTTTGAATTCAGCGGAAAAGACACGACGTTGCTTGGTCATCTGACACCTCGATATGGCGAGCATTCTCGCCTAAATGAGTGTCCGGTTTCATTAGACCACTACAAACGTCGCTCATTAGGGGATAGTCATGTCTGCAAAAAAGCTGCTTCAACCTCTCGCTGCTCAGCTGCACGCCTCGTTCTCGGCTTCTGGCCGCCCGTACTCTCATCTGCACCTCCACCAGCTGTTCCACGCGGCCATCGGCTCCGTTGCACCGCAAGTTGCCATCCAAGACAAGCTGCCAATTCAGGTCTGTCGTGACAACGAGACACGGCAGTACAACCTCTACGCGGCGGTCGAGCGGGCGAAAACGTGCTTAGGATTGACCGATCTTCAAGCAGTCGGTGTGGCTGAAGAAGTCATTGAGGTGCTACGAACTGCGGGAATCGGCGTGAACCAGGTTCGCCTGCTCCTTGACCCCTCCTTCAGCTCGAAGACTCGCAAAAAGGCCTTCAAGGCTCTCTGCAAGAACCTGGATCTGAACGAGCTAGGCGATCGCTTCGTCCCCAAGACTGCCACGTTGGCCATCGCTGCTGGTATTGCGCCGCCTCCCAAAATGTCGTGGAAGGATCGCTTCGCCCTGGCTGCAAATTCCCCCATGCGGGGGCCAAGCGAGCTCATCAGCATGGTCAACCGGGATGAGTGTTATCTGTGGGTATTCCCACCGACTGACCATCATGCGACGGCTCCAGCGACGCATGACCGTTTCTTTGGTGAAAAGACCCACCCGAGCGCAGAAATGGGCATGGGGTTCAGCATCATCGATTCCGGCTGGACCCGCCCCAAGTACCCGCTATCCAGGCAGTCACAAGAGACCTTCATCCAGTATTCGCTTTCTGCGCCGATGTGGTCCTGGCGCGCACAAAGTGACACCTGGCGCCTGGGAAACATCCTGCGTTCAAGAATCCTTGACGGGGCTCCTTGGCATAACGAGCCTCTGAGTGACGTGCTTCCGAGCGGCCTTAAATCCCTGCCCCGGATCTATGGGTGCGAAACCTGCCGAACGCTGTTCATTGAGAATCACAGCGACTACCCGGATGTACCCACTCAGTGCCAATGCGGTGAGGCGAGCAGCACGGGTGACCAAAACGAGTCATCTGCTCTCAATAGCTGATTTTCCTTACGGTGGCGGGCTGAGCCCCCCGTTAGGGATTGGCTATGGGAGCGGGATTCGCTCACCCCAAACCTGAAGGCGCCGCCACCTAACCGAGCGATATGAGCTGAATGCTCGCGGAGTAGATATGCAAAAGAGTAAAAACAAACAGGACACCCTGGCGGCGATCAATGCGCTTGTCGAGATTGCGTATGATCAGGGATTTGCGGACGGACACGGAGTCGGCAATCAAGTCGGTTTCGTAGCCGGTGTCATGAGCCTCAAAGCTGCATTGGCCTGCGGCTTACGGCATGGCTCACCTGAGTGCGGAAAGGCCCTTGAAAGCCTCAAGCGCATCGGGATCGACGAGTGAGAGAAAAGTACGGGTCGTGCGCTGATCGCGCACGACCCGTACTTCTACTTCAGGTCATTTCCCTGCTTAGCTTCATGATTGAAGCTCAGGGATCAGGTGCTTCTGCGGTAGGCCAACAGGCGCAAGGCGTTGAAGACGACCAACAGTGTGGAGCCCTCATGGATCGCAACAGCGGCACCAATGCTCAAGCCCATGATGGTGGACGGAACCAGGATGGCCACAATCCCCAAGCTGACGAACAGATTCTGGTGGATGATCGATCGCGTGTGACGGCTCAGCCCCACCGCAAATGGGAGTTGCCTGATGTCGTCAGCCATAAGCGCGATATCAGCCGTTTCCAGGGCAACATCAGATCCAGCAGCCCCCATTGCGATACCAACGCTCGAACTGGCCATGGCAGGGGCATCATTGACGCCGTCACCCACCATGGCCACCTTGGCGCTAAGGCGCAGGTTTTTGATGGCCTTGACCTTGTCTTCCGGCATCAGGTCTCCCCACGCTTCATCTAAGCCAACTTGTTTGGCTACAGCCTCTGCAACGCGGTTGTGGTCTCCAGAAATCATGACCATGCGTTCGATGCCCATCTCTCTAAGCTTCTGGAGTGCCTCTTTGGCCCCCTCCCGGGGTGTGTCCAATAGCCCGATAGCGCCCAGATCCTTGTCAGCACGCCGTACCACCATGGTGGTACGGCCTGACTGACGTAGACGCTCCGCAGCCTCCAGGGCTGCCTTGCTGAGTGCGGGAATACCATTGGTACCGAACATCTCGACCTTGCCAATCCAGACGAACTGCCCATCAAGCTCAGCACGCACGCCGCGGCCAATCATGTTGCTCATGTTCTTGGCTTGGAATCGGCGCCGTGTGCCAATCATCTCTTCACCGTCACGCACAATTGCCGCAGCCAGCGGATGGTCGCTCATCGACTCCACAGCGATGGCGACGTTTAGCAGATCCTCGATCTGCGTGCCGCCTATGGGTATTACATCGGTGATACGTGGGCGCCCTTCGGTCAGGGTACCGGTCTTGTCGAATGCCATGGCATTCAATGATCCAAGCTCTTCAAGTGGCGCACCGCCCTTGATCAGCACGCCACCTCGGGCTGCCCTGGCGATGCCAGAGAGAATGGCGCTTGGTGTAGCGATCGCGAGCGCGCAGGGGCTGGCTGCAACCAGTACGGCCATCGCCCGGTAGAACGAGTCACGGAACGGCTCGTCAAGGAAAATGCCGGCAAATAGCAGCCCGACTACCAGCAGTAAAACCAACGGGACGAATATGCGTTGGAAGCGGTCCGTGAATCGCTGGGTCGGTGACTTCCTGACTTCGGCTTCACTGACCATCTTGATGACCCGCGCCAAGGTACTCTCCGTAGAGCGCCGGGTTACCTCAACCTCGATGAGCGTTTCGCCATTGATGGTACCGGCGAAGACTTTCGAGGCTGCATCCACTGCATCTGGCTTGCTGCGTGCGAGTTCGGCATCAGGAACAGGTTGCTTGTCCACGGGGACGCTCTCACCGGTTACTGGCGCCTGGTTGATACTTGAGGAGCCTACGACTACAAAACCATCGGCCGGCAGGCGGTCATTGGGGCGCACGATGACAACGTCACCGGGAACCAGCAGCTCCACGGGCATCTCCACCGTGCCATTTGCTCTGCGTACGATCGCGGTGGCTGGTGCGAGCTTGGACAGTGCCTCAATCGCTTTCTTGGCCCGCCCCATCGCGTAGCTTTCAAGGGAATGCCCCAGACTGAACAGGAACAGCAGCAGAGCCCCCTCCGCCCAGGCGCCGATGCTCGCGGCACCGACTGCGGCGAGAAGCATCAGCGAGTCGATCTCGAAGCGTTTCTGACGGATGTTGGTAACCGCTTCCTTAGTGGTGAACCATCCACCGAACACGTAGGCCGACACGTACAGAATCAGAGGCAGACGATCAATCAGGCCAAGTTTTCCTGCGAGAGCTCCGGCACCCAGGAGAGCACCACAGATCAGCGCGAAAATCAGCTCTGTGTTCATTCCAAAAATGCCGCCATGCTCATGGCTATGACCTTCATGCCCGGCTTGGTCATCAGGGCGTTCAAGCAAACTCTTCATAACTCGTCCCTTCTGGGGTCAAGGCTTCCAATTGCCCTCTGCAGTTGGGGAGCCGTCTCTGTTGGTTGGCTAAGATCTATTGCACGGTTTGCCCGAGCCCAGGCGTTAACATTTCGAAGCTATGGGGTATCGGGCGTAATAAAAAATGCCAGGCACTGCCTGGCATTTATGAATTCTCTAATTGTTCTGTTCAAATCGTTTACTACTTGTTGTTGATGCATTGCGAATACATCGAGTAACGAACAGTCTTGAGCGTGCCCTGGGAGTCCTCGAAGGTCATCAACCGTGGATAGACCTGGCAGGTACGGGGGTCCTGCGACTGACGTACGAATTTCGCAACGTCTATCTTCATGCCATATTTGTAATCCTGAATCTCTGGCATTGGCTTGCCATTTTTCTCCGCGTACTTGGCCACTGCGGTCTGGTGTTCCTTGGTGTATTGAAGCTGCTTGCTCTCGGAGAAAGTGTTGGCCTGCGAAGCCACCGAGAAAACAACAAGTGCAGCAGCGATAATTAGCTTTTTCATAAAACCCTCTCAATTTCAAAACTTCTCGGGCGTAACCTTAGCAATGCATAGGCATCACCGGCATGACGAGAAACTTACAATTTTGAAAGGTAAGTGCATCTACTTCACTTTAAACAAAAAAGCCCACAACACGTGTTGTGGGCTTCTCTTTAGCGGAGGCTGTTAGCTAACCACTTCGGCCTCGTCGCCGTCTTCATCCTTGCGGTGTGCCCAGTGATACAGGGCAGGCAGTACCAGCAAGGTCAGTGCGGTGGAGGACAGGATCCCGCCAATCACCACCGTCGCCAATGGCCGCTGAACTTCGGCACCGGTGCCGGTGGCCAAAGCCATCGGGATGAAGCCCAGGGACGCTACCAAGGCTGTCATCAGAACAGGTCGCAGACGGGTCAATGCACCTTCATCGACTGCCTGTCTGAGCGTTCGTCCCTCCTCCCTTAGCCCGCGGATGAAGGCAATCATCACCAGGCCGTTCAGTACTGCAACGCCGGACAGTGCAATGAAGCCGACACCTGCCGAGATCGACAGTGGGATGTCCCGCAGCCACAACGCCACAACACCACCGGTGAGTGCGAATGGAATACCGGTGAAGACCAGCATGCCGTCCTTCAGGTTGTTGAACATCAGGAACAACAAGGTCATGACCAGCAGCAAGGCGACTGGAACAACGATCTGCAGGCGTTTGGCAGCCGACTGCAGCTGCTCGAACTGGCCCCCCCAAGTCGTCCAGTAGCCCGCAGGGATTTGCACCTTCTTGTCCAGCGATGCGGTCGCCTCCTCAACGAAGGACCCCAGATCGCGGCCTCGAACGTTGGCGCTGACGATAACCAGACGTTTGCCGTTCTCGCGGCTGATTTGGTTCGGGCCCAGTTGCAGGTCCAGATTGGCGACCTGGGACAGCGGGATGAAGCCGATCTGATTGGCACCCTGTGCCGCATTGGCAGGTACCGGGATCAGCAAGCTGGACATACCCGCTACGTCGGTGCGAACGGTCTCTGGTAGGCGTACTACCATGTCGAACCGACGGTCGCCCTCATACAGCGTGCCGGCCTGACGGCCACCCACGGCGATAGCGATCGAGTTCTGAACATCCGCGATGTTCAGGCCGTAGCGTGCTGCTTTTTCGCGGTCAATGTTGATGGTCAGCACCGGCAGGCCGGATGTCTGCTCAACTTTCACTTCCGATGAGCCCGGGACCGCTTTGAGCGCTGCCGCGATCTTGTTGGCGGTGTTGTTGAGCACGTCCATGTCATCGCCGAAGACTTTCACAGCGACGTCACTACGCACGCCCGAAATCAGCTCGTTGAAACGCAGTTGGATTGGCTGCGACAACTCGTAGTTGCTTCCTGGAACACCCGCTGCGGCCTTCTGCACTTCAGCAATCAGCTCATCACGAGGCTTCTTCGGGTTAGGCCACTGATCCTGAGGCTTGAGCATGATGTAGGCGTCAGAGGCGTTCGGCGGCATCGGGTCAGATGCAATTTCTGCGGTACCCGAGCGTGCGAACATCCGCTCAACTTCAGGCACCTGCGCAATCACCGCTTTCTCCAGACGCTGCTGCATCTCGACAGATTGAGTGAGGCTCGTTCCAGGCACACGCATGGCCTGCATCGCAAAGTCACCCTCACTGAGGCTTGGGATGAACTCGCTACCCATACGACTTGCCAGCAAACCACTGAGCACGACCAAGGCTACTGCGGCCGAGAAAGCGATGTTCCGATGTCCCAGCACCCATTGCAGAACCGGTTCATAGCGCAGTCGAGCTGTGCGCATGACCACGCCTTCCTCTTCCTTCACCTTGCCAGTGACGAACATGGCAATAGCTGCAGGAACAAAGGTAACGGACAGGACCATTGCACCCAGCAGCGCCATCACAACGGTGAAGGCCATCGGGTGGAACATTTTGCCTTCGACGCCGGTGAGGGCGAAGATCGGCAGGTACACCACCATGATGATCAGCTGACCGAAGATCAGCGGCCGGCGAGCTTCTCGCGCCGCGGCAAAGACCTCGTGGAAGCGTTCGGTTTTGGTGAGCATGCGGCCATGCTTATGTTGCGCATGAGCCAGTCGACGGATCGCGTTTTCTACAATAACCACGGCACCGTCGACGATGATGCCGAAGTCGAGTGCCCCCAAACTCATTAAGTTGGCACTGACCTTGTTGTTGAACATGCCTGTGAAGGTGAACAGCATGGACAGCGGAATCACCATCGCGGTGATCAGAGCCGCACGGATGTTGCCGAGGAACAGGAACAGAATGGCGATAACCAGGATCGCGCCTTCCACCAGGTTCTTCTTCACCGTCGCGATGGCTTTTTCAACCAGGTTGGTACGGTCGTAAACAGTCACAGCCACCACGCCCTTTGGCAGGGTGCGGTTGATGTCCGCCAATTTGGCGGCGACAGCTTGAGATACGGTGCGGCTGTTTTCACCAATCAGCATGAACACGGTACCGAGCACGACTTCGCGGCCGTTCTCAGTAGCAGCACCTGTACGGAGCTCTTTACCGATGCTGACGTCAGCAACGCTGCTGATGCGAATCGGTGCACCATCCACACTGGTGATCACGATGTTGGCGATGTCTTCGATATTGCCTACCTGACCCGGTGCACGGATGAGCAACTGTTCACCATTACGCTCGATGTAGCCGGCACCGACGTTGGCGTTGTTACTTTCCAACGCTGCGACCAGGTCATTGAGTGTCAGCTTGTAGGTAGCCAGGCGCTTTGGATCCGGCGCAACCAGGAACTGCTTGGCATAACCGCCGATGGTATTGATCTCGGCCACACCCGGGACGTTACGCAGCTGAGGCTTGATGATCCAGTCCTGGATCACGCGCAGGTCGGTCGGGGTGTACGGCGTACCGTCCTCTTTGACCGCGCCATCTTCGGCTTCAACAGTCCACAGGAAGATCTCGCCGAGGCCGGTAGATACCGGACCCATGACGGCCTCTACACCTTCTGGCAGCTGTTCCTTCGCAACCTGCAGCCGCTCGTTGATCAACTGGCGGGCAAAGAAGATGTCAGTGCCATCCTTGAAGATCACGGTGACCTGAGACAGGCCAGAGCGAGACAGGGAACGGGTCTGCTGAAGGCCCGGGAGACCGGCCATGGCCGTTTCAACTGGAAACGTGATCCGTTGTTCGGTTTCCAAGGGCGAGTAACCAGGCGCTGCAGTGTTGATCTGCACCTGGACGTTGGTGATATCGGGTACCGCATCGATGGGCAGCTTTTGATAGCTGTAGATACCGATACCCGCCATGATCAGAACGGCGATCATTACTACGATGCGCTGCTCGATGGCGAATCTGATGATACGTTCAAACATGAGAAATCATCCTGTCAGTTCGCATCAGTGACCGTGTTCGGCAGAAGCTTTGCCGAGCTCGGACTTGAGTGTGAAGCTGCCACTGGTTGCTACCTGGGCGCCGGCTTCAATACCGTCGATGATTTCCACGTACCCATTGTCGCGGCGACCCAGTTTTACCGGGCGGGTGTCAAAGCCATCTGGGGTGCGTACGAATACCGAAGGTTTGTCTTCAACGGTCTGCACAGCGTGCTCAGGGACCGCTACGGCAACTCGATCGGTCTGGGAGGTGACCGCAATGTTTACGAACAGGCCTGGACGCCAGGCGCCGTTGGGGTTGGTCAAGGTGACGCGGACAGTAGCTGCACGGTTTTGCTCGCCCAGCAGGCTGCCGACATAACCCACCTTCCCTTCGACCTCGACGTTCATGTCAGGCGAAGAGACTTTCACTGCACGGCCAGTCGTGACCTTGCCCAGATCTGTCGGCGGAACTGCGAAGGTCGCCCAGACCTGATTCAGGTCGGAAAGGATGAAGGCGTTGGTCGCCTCGCTGACGACTTCGCCGACGGTCAGGTGTTTCTCCACTACCACGGCGTCGAAGGGAGCGCGGAGCTCGTAACGATTACCGCCAACGGAGTTAACCGAGGCACCGATTGCGCCGACCTTCTGCTTGGCGTTGGCCAAGGAGATCTCCGCTTCTTGCAGCGCTTGGCGTGCTTGGAGGTAGTCTTGCTCTGCAGAGATCTTGTCCTGCCACAGTTGCTTCTCACGTTCGAAGGTCACACGCGCCAGTTCGACGCGACGCTGTGCGGCCTGTTGTTCGCTGCGCAGGTCAGAGATCTGCTGGCTGGCGATTACCGCGAGGACTTGCCCTTTCTTGACCGTCTCGCCCAGGTTGGCCTGGACAGCCTCAACAACGCCAGGAACACGAGGAACCACGTGGGCAGTACGATCTTCGTCGAAGCGAATTTCGCCAGGGAAGCTCACGACGGTACCGAGGTCACGAGGCGCTGCAGCTTCCAGGGCAACACCAGCGGCCTTGATCTGTTCAGCGCTGAGCGTCAGCTTGCCCTCTTCTTCACCGCCCTCTTCGCTGTGGCCTTCTTCACCATGGCCCTCATCACCTTCCTCTTTGGCGGCAGATGCGGCTTTCTTTTCGTCGCCATGGCCATCGTTAGCGCCATGCTCGGCAGTACTGGCGGCCTGCTGTCCGGAACTGTTGTTCCAGGCAAGGCTGCCAAATCCGAGGGCTGCCACAGCGGCTACCGCGAGGGCGATCTTGCGTTTGTTATCCATTGCTACTCCTGCTGATCGTAGGCACCGGCTTGTTCAAGGCTGTGTGCCGAAGAAAATGTTTGGCCCGTTCAGCGAGTGCCGGCGGTTGAGCCGACTTCGCCATAAACCCTTTCCACCTGCGCACGCGCATTGGTCGCCGCTGCCAACGATTCGAGGTATTGGCCACGAGCGACGATCAAGGTGCGCTGGGCATCCAGCACTTCGATGAAACCGAATTTGCCCATCTCGAAGCCGCGGGTTGCGGTCTCTACGGCTTGTTGGGCTGAAGGCAGAATGGTCTTGTCGTAGGACTCGACCTCCTGCATGGCGGTGGACCATTGGTTCAACGCGGTTTGGGTTTCGGTGCGCAGGCGCAGCTCAACAGCATTGCGCTGGTCCCGGGCCTGATCTGCACGACGAGAAGCGGAAAGAATGTTGCCCTGGTTACGATCGAACAGCGGCAAAGGCATAGACAGGCCCACAGTGTTGACCCGCTCGCGCACAGAGCGGTCGTACTGGCTACCTACACTGACAGTAAGGTTCGGGATACGCTGAGCTTTCTCTGAGCCGAGCGAGGCATCGCTCTTGTCTATCTGCACCACGGCCTGACGCATTTCTGCTGTTTGGTCGAGCTTAGCCAGCAGATCTTCAGTGCGAGGTGGCAAGCCCGGGGAGAGGGTTGGCGATTCGAGTCGATCAAACACGGTGACTGAGCTCCCGGTAATTTGAGCGAGCTGTTGGTAAGCGGTCGCTTTTTCCGTTTCTGCACGTCGAACTTGCAGCTGGGCTTCGGCCAGTTGCACTTGAGCGCGGGTCGCCTCCACTGGGGACGACTTACCTGCGCGAACACGGCCATCGACGATGCGAAGACCGCGCTCAGTCAGTTCGAGAGATTGCTTGGCCAGGTCGAGACCTGTCTGGGCCCGCAACGCGGCGTAAAAGGCTTGGACGACATCTGCACGCAGGCCGTTAACGCGACGGTCTAACTCAAGCTGTGCGGCGGTCTGCCCGTATGTGGCGACGTCAACACGAGCCCCCCGCTTACCGCCCAGCTCAAGGGTCTGGCTGAGAGAGACAGTCGTCTGGCTGGTGTTACGACGGGTGTCTTCCACGTCATACGAGATTGTGGGGTTGGGGATAAGCCCGGCCTGCTTGCGAGCACCATCAGCGATCCCAATTTCTTGCCTGGCCGCGGCCAGGTCTGGGTTGGCATCCATGGCCGTCGAAAGCGCCTGGGGCAAGCTGATGCTTTGGGCAAGGGCTGCAGGCGCCATCAACCCAGAGATGACTGCACAGAGTGCAGCGATCTTCCAGGGCGAGACGGGGGTCTTGGGTAAGACATTGCGGTTATACCGGGGCACTTTGATGGTCCTCGTGCACAAACTTCGATAAAGCTTGGCGAGAACGCCGAAACAGCTGCCAAGCCCCACTTGATTAGGTGATGGCACTCTAATGAGCGGTAGCTATCAGAGGGGTGGCTAGAAAATTACAATTTCGTAAGAAAGCTTTGTAATGCCCGTAAATACTGGGAAACCCAACCCGACACGATGATTTCGATACAAGCAACAGAGATGGCAAACACGCGGTGCGAAGGTGCCGAATAACAGGTAGATGACGAAATTGTAATTGTCCTATCACCCTCCCGTTATCTTCGGCCTGCAAATATGAGCTCGCGCTACGCTAGGCGCGCCGCCGGGTCAGAACAACTAACGACACCCGCGCCGGTAAACATAATAAAAACTGCCGTGAATCAAAGGAGCATCGGATGAAAATCAAAGTACCACTGTATTTGGCGGCAGTTTCTGCGCTGTCTGGAAGCTATGCTATTTCGGCACAAGCTGAAGACAAGCCAGAAGGCTTCATTGAAGGCAGCAGCCTTACAGTGTTGAACCGTAACTTCTACTTCAACCGTGATAACCGCGACAGCACCGCCCCCACTTACAACAGTGGCAAGGGCAATACGAACGGCTACTCCGAAGCCTGGGCGCACGCGATCATCAGCAAATTCAACTCCGGGTTTACCCAAGGTACCGTTGGCTTTGGCGTTGATGCCTTTGCCATGATCGGCCTCAAGCTCGACACCGGTGATGGGCGCAACGGCGGCCGTAGCTCCTTCGACGTGCTGCCCGTTGATAACAAGGGTGAAGCTCGCGACGAATACACCAAGGTCGGCGGCGCAGCCAAAGTCCGCTTGTTCGATACCATCGTGAAAGTGGGTGATGTCTTCCCATCGACCCCGGTCGTCGCATCGGGTGACTCTCGCCTGCTGCCAGAGAGTTTCCGCGGTGTGACCGTTGAGAACACCAGCATCCAGGGCCTTACCCTCCAGGGTGGTCGTCTGCATGCGATGAGCCAGCCGGTCTCAAGCAACCTGAACGACAACTTCGTGACGTTCTACGGCGGCCCGGTCAACTCGCCATGGATCGGTTACGGTGGCGGTGACTACTCGATCAACGACAACTGGACTGTGAGCGTCTACGCCAGCCAGCTGAAAGACGTCTGGAATCAGTACTACGCCGGCACAAGCGTGGTTTACCCGCTGAGCGACGATCTGGCGCTGATCGGTGGCTTCAACTACTACAAAGCCGTAGATGAAGGTAAGAAGCGCCTGGGTGAATTCGACAACAACATCTGGAGTGCCAAGGTCGGTGTGCGTTACGGTGCCCACACCCTGGCCCTGTCGCATCAGCGCAACAACGGCGACGACGATTTCGACTACCTGCGTCAGTCGGACTCGATTTTCGTCGACAACTCCATCCAGTACAGCGACTTCAACTCGCCGAAAGAGCGTTCCTGGATGCTGCGCTATGACCTGAACTTCACCAGCTACGGCATTCCAGGCCTGACGTTCATGACGCGCTACGCCAGAGGCTCGGGTGCGGATTACTCGAACGCTAACCAGTTCTACATGCGCACCGACGACAACGGCAACCCGCTCGACAATCAGAAGCGTTGGGAGCGTGACGTCGAAGTCAAATACGTTGTCCAAACCGGTCCGGCAAAAGATCTGTCCTTCCGGTTGCGCCAGGCAACCACGCGTGCCACTGCTTTCGAATCGGATCTGGATGAAACTCGTGTAATCATCGAGTACCCGCTTTCGATTCTGTAATTCGCTAACTGGGCCAGTTATCCATTGGCGGGTCCTGTTAGTAAAACGAGCATTACGCATTCACCTTGAGTGGCTTAAGTGCTCCTTTGGTAAAAGGTGGATATTTGGCGCCCATTGGGCGCCTTTTTTTTGCCTAAAATTCAAGTAGGCGTTCGATTGTACGCATCGCATGCCGGTGAAGTTCATGACTACACCAATGACCAGTCTCTTCAATGTGAGCGACCTCGCCGTCATCTGAGCGGAACGAAGCCAGCACAAAGAAGAAAATAACCCAATACTTCATAAGGTCAAATCACCTGCTGGAGAGAGGGCCCGCAACTGTCAAACCCAAACCGCGACAAGATATACCGCCAGACTATCAACTGTATTACCTAGAAATTACAAATCCGTCATTTGAGCCCCGGCACGCTCATTTTGATTTACCATCCCTTTCAATAATGCCGGCGCGCGTGCGCGGTTAATTGCTCAGTGATATCGAGACAAAATCCCATGCGAATTCTGGTAATTGAGGATGAAGTAAAAACTGCGGAGTATGTGCGTCAAGGTCTGACGGAATGTGGCTATGTCGTAGATTGCGTCCACACCGGGTCAGATGGATTATTCTTGGCTAAGCAGCACGAATATGAGCTGATTATCCTGGATATAAATCTGCCAGAGATGGACGGTTGGCAGGTCCTTGAGTTGTTGCGTCGTAAAAACTGCCCTTCCCGTATCATGATGCTGACGGCGAGAAGCCGGCTGGCGGATAAGGTCCGGGGGCTGGAGAACGGAGCAGATGACTACCTGATCAAGCCATTTGAGTTCCCTGAGCTGCTGGCCCGGGTTCGCGCCTTGATGCGCAGGTCAGATCACCCTGCATCCGTAGAGGTCATTCGCGTCGCTGACCTGGAGCTTGATCAGAGCCGGCACAGGGCATTCAGGGACGGTCAGCGCATTGACCTGACCACGAAAGAATTCGCGTTACTGCATTACCTGATGCGTAATACCGGTGTGGTGCTGAGCCGCACCCAAATTATTTCGCAGGTTTGGGATATGAATTTTGACTGCGACACAAACGTTGTAGAGGTGTCGATTCGAAGACTCAGAGCCAAGATAGATGACCCTTTCGAGACCAAACTGATACATACGCTTCGGGGCGTAGGGTATGTGCTTGAAAAACGATAGTTGCCAAGCTCTCTAGTACCGAAAATCCGCTACATGCTCCCGTCGCTTGCGAACTTGAGGTTTCTGTTTACGATCCGCGGCGCTGATTCCTCACTCAACAAATGAGGTAGGCTGTACATGAGGTATAGCATTGATTATCAGCAGGTTTCGCAAGGACAATCCGATGCCAGCATTGATGCCTGTCCAGCTGACATTGTCTTCAACAGCGACCATGGCCTAGCTCTTATCCCGTGCGTTGGCGATGTTATCAACCTCCCCTCTACGGCGGTCAAAGAAGGGGTTTGCGGCATCGTTAGATCAAGGATTTTCAATTATCTCAGAGGTCCTGAAGAGCTGTACTGTCACGTCAATATTCTCGTTGAGGAGGCGGACATCAATTTCGAAAGTCTCATCTCGGAATACATGCGCAATCAGTCACGTGCTCGCTCGCCTTCTTCATAAAGTCGAAGGCGGGCCAGTCCATTAATGGTTGTGTATGGGTGAGGGTTCAGCAGAGCGAGCGCCTACTGAGCACCAGAGATGAATAGTCACAGCCTAGTGGTTTAACGCGGTACTGCTGGTGTACGCAGGGCCGGACTCATTGTTTTTTGAATGGCGCATTGCAGCACATAGAAATATAAAACCCCGGAAGCAAATACGATTGCGGACAGATAAGCAAACTCAGAGTCTAAAACCCCGGAAACCATATACAATTTAATCGTGATAGAACCCATAATAATTCCGGTACAGTACATGACGCCTGTGAACTGATTGCCCAAAAAACTCAGTATGCCGCTGAAGGCATTGTTCGCACTCAACAGCATTGCTTTCAGTATCGTCCAGCCGAGAACTGGCAGAAAAGCCTTGATCATGAAGGCGAATAACATCGACGATGCAAACAGTTTTATCGGGGTTTCTGCCCACGGCTTGATGGTGCCGTCTACTTCAACGCCGGTATACAAGATGATATTCAGAATAATCGCCATAAGGGTGCATATGCCGAGGCGTATCATTTCCCGCTTAAGCGGGGCCATCATTATCACTGCGTGAATCTTGTTTCCAAAGTATCGTTTTAGTCCTTGGATCGACATTTTTCTTCCTATGCTCTCGGGTATGACGCTGTTGTAGCGTTGTATGACGGTCATGCTTTTACCCGAAGAGAGGTGACGCTTCAACGGTCCTGAATTGCGCAGGGGATCTCATGTCCTTCCCCTGGCTGGGTAGCTTGCTGAGAAATTCTCATCTACCTGCGTGGCAACGATGCGGCCACCCCGCCGCCGTCAGAGCTCTGGAGGACTGGCTGCTGTCAGCAACTCATCGAGTGACGGAACCTTAGCGTTTGCACTGAGGACGAGTGTTCTGGATCGGAGTATGGATACATCAAAGAAAGATTCGCACTCGACTCTTCCGTTTACTTCTCTCCAGTGGGTGACTTCTGGTATCAACTCATTAGGCACCGGGTATAGTGCCATAGGGTTATGGAATACCTCCACTTCAGCAGACCACGGCTCGTAGCCATATTGCGGCCAGAGCTGACCGTAGTCGCTGGACGCTACATCCAACAGAAATGGGATACCTCGTGATGCTCCCGGAGAACGGTCGAAAAACTCACCAAACCGCAAGTATCGGTACCCGTCTAGATGAGCTCCACCTGAGATCGGCACTCGGCTGAGCTTTGGCACTGTGCAGGCATTGGTGAAAATGACCGCTGAAAGATGGGCATTTTCCATTAGCGTAAATAGGCCGTTGGGGCGCCCTGATAGCAGAGATGTCTCTTCCTCCACAGTTATCAGGTGCGTACCACGATGCGCAGATGAGTGAACTGCAAAGCCATAGAGATAGCTGATGAGCGACTCCCTGCTCCACAGCATTGAACTGGGCGCATGGAAATCGGCTAAGGCCAGAATGAGCGGCTTACCCTCCACGTGCGGTAGGGATTCGTAACGCTTGTCCAATTTGTTTTGGATGGTCCTCGCAAACCTTTCTGCAGCCGCTCCTAAGAAACGCTCATGTCGGTCAGCGGGTGGGGGGACCGGCGAGGCGCCAAAATGCTCATACCGCTCTTCCGGGTTGGCTGTCACTGCTTCAACCCAGGCCTCATCTCCCAGCCTATTCTCGATGTGAAAATCGGGTGATTCTTTAGGCTGGGTGACCAAGAGTCCCTGTTCACGAAAAATCGCTAATAGGTGGGCTTCCCAGAGGCGGGTGTGAAAATTCTCAGTCTGGCAATCGGGAACCCAATTTCTGTCTGGGGATGGCAGTGCGAGATACAGTTGATTCAGCGCCCACGCCCCAATACGGCGGCTTGGATCAAATAGTGATTTGAACACCACGCTTGGTGTGCGCTTACCCATTCTGCTTAGAGGAGCACGTCGTCGTTCACCTGAAGGGAGTGGAAGCGGATGGGCTTGGGTATAGAGAAAATGGCTGATTGAGGCGCGGGCTTCGGACTCGCCAGTGGTGCACTCACCATGGCTGAGGAGCACCCACACGCTATCGACACGACGCCGCAAGGTGACAATTCCGAAGCTGCCGGAATTGATATTTCGGGTTAGAGCGGCACAAGAAATTCCGTCCTCACTAAGCCATGCCCCTACTGGCGGGCTGTCCCCAAACCCCAACCCTCGTGGAAGCGACAAAGCGATTAGATCGAACATCGGCGCAGCAATTTCTTTCATTCGCTGATCTCGGCAGTCGTCAAAATGCATTCCATCAATGCCTCGGAGCGTGCCCGCCGGCGATGGCATCGGTGGAGGTACCTATTGAAGAAGGGGGCTTTGCTCCACCAGGACGTCTCGGTTGGTGAAGATGGTCTCAATGGTTGCAGCCTCGGCAGCCACATGAGTCTTTCGCGTGATCTCTTCAAGGGCCAGTTCGAGCCGGTAGTCTTGGAAATACTCGTACAGCTTTTCAGAGCTCTCGGATATCTCCTCCCCACCATTTTTTGCGAACAAGATGTGGATGATCGCTGCGAGTGGGAGGGAGATGTCGAGATCCTTCTCTTCTGCATCTGACTCCGAGTTCAAACCGTCGAAATACCTCTCCAGATGATTCTGGAGCTCCTCAAGCCAGAACTGAGATAGGTTGCTAGGTAGGGAGCTTTCAGGCCCGGTCAGAAGGACTTCATCTCTGAATAGAGCCAGCAGATTGGGGTTTGCCATGGAGGACCTCACGATTAGATTTGAGAGCAACTGGTCAGCATAGTCCACCTCAAGATGACCACCTCCTTGACGCCCATCCTGGTGCTCCTGAGCATCAGACGAGTGAATCGCCCCGAAACCTGTAGATACAAAATGACCGCTTCTCGCCGTTAGCTGCCTTTCTTGAAGGACAGCTTTGGGTCGATAGCGGCCTTCGTGGAGGTTGGTGTCTACGGGGTCGGTTTAGTCATTCTGAATCTCCGGTTTCACCTCCGTGAGGCCGGCCATCGTCATGCATCAGATCTTGATTGACACGCGTGCCGCTTTGGATAGCCTTGCAATTGAGGGCTGCAACTGCGCATTTGTCGGGCCTGGGTACCAGCATGAGCCCCCGCAATTTTGGCAGCAGAGGAAGCTGGTTCCTCTGAAGTAGTGACGGCGGGCATTGCCAGTCGGATTCTGAACCCAAGGTCGCCAGACTAGGAGCTAAAGGATCGCTGCGACTACTCCTCATCCCTTACCGAAAAGTCACGCGTCGGTCGTAAACGGCCCTTTCCAGGCCAATCAACTTTTGTGATTGGTGAGTAGGGATTTCTCGGCTTTTCTGTGAAAAGCACCCCTTCATTTCACAAAAAAAATGGCGAAGATTCCAATTTCACGGGGTCTGGCCTATCACCTATTTTGTGAACCTACACTTCTCATATCGCGACCTGCGTAGCTTAATGCCAGCTATTTTTGAGAAGTAAACGGATTTTTGTCGAATGCCCTGTGGCACAAAGAGTTGAATGCGGGGTGTCGAATGGTGATTTATTACCGGCTGGCTCACACGTTAACCGTATGCTCGCGAGCCTGTAGAGCGAAGAACGCGTCACGGGCTTGCCCTCCGAGAGCAGTTTGCGCCTAGCCCACCGTAAACGCCGTTCGTGAAAGCTTTCAACTGATTCACATACCTTGTCAAGCGCTGCTGCACAGAGAGGAAGCTTGCTGAGCTGCTTTTCGAAGCGAGACAGAACATGAAGTTCTCTCCCAATTCTGGTACGTGACACGCGAACCGGCTTACCTTTAAAACCATAGAGTACATCAGCACACTGCCGTACTTCCCCGGCTAGTCTGTTATCGAGAGAAGCGAACATCTCTGAACTATTGATTCGGGGCGCGCGATGGATACTTGGGTTTTTAGTTGATCTCGACAGCCACTGCTTGTCATTTCGATATAGCCAAGCGTACCCCTTGCACGCATGTGCTTTTTGCAAACGGTAATCTGCCTCGAAGACCCTGCGTCTTGCACATAGCTGAATTTGAAATCGAGCCTTCCTCCAAGCATCTTGACCGCCAGGTACGCTGCGGATGCGGCGATAGACGTACGCCAATGAGACGCCTAAAACGGCAGCAATCTTTTTGGCATCAGCTCCCTCAAGGGCATGTTCCCATACAGCGGTCAACGAACAGTCCAGTCCTTCACTCGACGTCTCCGGTATATCGCGCCTAGGTAGCCGCATGTGTGTTTTCGGACCAGACGCCACTTCCCGCTCCAGCGGGCGTTGTTCATGCAGCAACCTCGCCATGTCAACGTCCAGTGCACCGGCTAATAGAATGTATTTGAGCGGATGATGAGAGGTGATTGGTTTACGAAGCAGCTTCGTGACCCATGTGGCGGGTGTATCCCCACCGACGTTCCCGAGTACAGCAAATTCCCAATCTCGAGGCAGTACTGTAAAAAAATTGGACATGTGCTGTGCCAGCAGTTGCAGATATAAACGGTGGTTTCCAGAGGCAAGATTAAGCTGTGTTGCCTTTTGCATAAACGTGTAGCGCATCGTATCTGCCGACAACGCACTGACTTCAGATTCAAGAACCTGAAGCGAGCGCAACGCTATATCGTGGAGCGGCGGCTTGCACACCGACGGGATATCAAGAGGTATCGTGTGTGCTTGGACATGCTCGTCACTCGGCAGTGTGAGTTGTCGAGAGTTGCGGCTGGACCAGCGATGATCAAGGATCCTGAGTGACGTGCCGTGATGCGGACAGACCAGCACGCCCGGAAGCATGTGAACCCTATGCCAGTAAGCGACCCCCCGTTGTACCTGATCTTGGGCAATACACTCTTCGCATAACCGCACTCTAGAGGCGAATTCAATACGGCTCGCGTTGACACCCAGCTTCAGCATCAGGCCTTTGCCATCAGCGGTCATCAACGCACGAGCATGTTCTACCTGGCGCATACTCAAAAATGGCGCGTAGTAGGGTAATAACGTGTGGCGCATAAGAATCTCGGCTACTGATAGCTCGGTACCGCTGGGTAGCGCTTCGACAAAATCCCTAAGATGACTTGGGAAGGCGACATTCTGTGAAAATGCCGCCGCCGATTTCAGGCCGGAGAACGCGGCTCGGATACTACGAACACCGCAAAGACTGGCATAGCGAGAAATCAGGCTGTGCAGCGTTTCGTCTGGAAACGCTGTGGGGAAGAAATGGAGTTTAAGGTGCACCTCATCACCCCCTACTTACTCTTTCTGATAAATCGGCGAGAACTCAAATAGATCCTCGTTAAGCCAGTCCGCAGCTCGCAGTGCATCGAGAGGATTGTCGTGTTCACTTAACGATTTAGCCTCTGAGCTTTCCACTGCAGCAGCAACCGGAGATTGGCGCTCTTTCGCGGGAGATGTATCTGCCGGCTTTTCACGGGAAACAACGCTTCGGAGTAAGGAAAGGCGGTCCGCTCGGGCCAACCCGTCGAAAACCATCATTTCGTTCAGTTGCTCCTCAATCGGCAGCAAATCGTCGAACTGCCGCATGCGCTTCGGATCTCGGCTACGCAGAGCCGAAAGGGCTGGCTTGAGAATCTGCATTTTTGAGTTGCTGACCTTCACCAAAGTCTCGGCAGTCAAACACTCGGAGCCACTCTGAACCGCGTATCGCTGACTCAATACCAGCAGCTTGACCAAGAAATCTGTGACGCCTTGGGTGTGCTCATACAGTGTGTCTAAAATTTCGTCGGTCAGCTCAGCGGTCTGCTTGCACCACTGATAGCTCCAAAGATTTTCGACCAACAACCGCCACTCCTCATCATCTTTCTCGAAGCGTTTGAATTCGAGCGTACCGGCTCCACAGACTCGGCGGGCCGTACGCATCACTTCTGAGAACAGGCTAATCATCGAGTTCGTGCCACTGAAAACGACCGGAATACCGATGTTGTTAACCAAGTGCAGAAAAAAATTCAGCATGCTCTCCTTACCACCAGTTTTCGCCAGGTGGAGGTTTTGCAGCTCGTCGATCAACAAGGCGCCGATGAAAAATGTACTCGCCACCTGCTCCATCTGTTGCAGCGCATCATTGATGTTTCGGTGCCTGTAGCGCTTGTGGTAGTCCTTGTCCCCTAGAGCATCCCCAACCGCATAAAAAAACTGCTGGCAAAACCCAGCCAGTGATCCATCCCGAGGGCAGTCAAGCTTCAGCCAAGTAATTTGGGTATGAACAAACTGCCTCCCCTCATAGCGCTCATGACGGATTGTCTGTGGATAAAGGCTCAAAATGGCGTGAAGTGCCGTCGACTTCCCAATGCCGCTCAGGCCGACGACGGTA
The DNA here is from genome assembly GCF_058725345.1 of Pseudomonas sp. DW-iso17. Taxonomy (NCBI): domain Bacteria; kingdom Pseudomonadati; phylum Pseudomonadota; class Gammaproteobacteria; order Pseudomonadales; family Pseudomonadaceae; genus Pseudomonas; species Pseudomonas sp. DW-iso17. The sequence continues at coordinate 668,388 of NZ_JBZXEA010000011.1, forward strand.
AATGTCTCTGCGGTGGATTTGAACGCATCGTGGTAACGCTGAGCACCGGATAAAGAATGCAAATGCCGGACGGTAGCGGGCGACATCGGGTTGCGCCCAACATACCCTCGACGGATGAGCAGCGAGAAGAGAGCCTCCAGTTCCAAGTGCAACAGAAACGGCTGTACCACTGTTCTCAAACGGTCGATACAGTGAATTCGAGTGGCTCCTTCGAGGCTCAGCTCTTTCGGATCCACCGGCTGAGGAAAATTCGAGATCAGCTCTATAGCCGTCGCCTCCGAGAGTATTGGAGGCAAAGCTTCAATTAGCGGATTTCCGGCATACTCACGAATATCCTGTTTGACGTAATTGGCAAACGTCTGTGCACCTTTCATTGTGCCTGTCCTGGCCGTATTCTTTTGAGCAAATCGATAACCTGCGCGGTGCGCTCGCCGGCATATGAGTCACGCGCTGTCGATGTCGATTCAGATTGTCGAGAAGCTGGCTCAGCCCTGACACCTGCTGGTACAACCGCATTTTCACGCTCACGGAGCCGTTCTTCGGCGCGGTTTTCGCGGATGTTTCCTGTGGCCTCGGCCTTGGTGGAAGGAGCAGGCTCCAGCTCTCTTTCAGAAAGGGCATTGGTGATGATCTGATGGACTTGATCGCTAAGTTGCACACGGCTTTCCAGCTCAGCTCGTCGGTGAGTTGGTGGTTTCTGGCGATAGGCTTCGAGCAGGTCAAAAATTTCGTCCGAGCGGTAGTTCGCGTAACTGGCATCCGATTGTCGAAGATCACAACGGATAAACTGCTTGGCATCACCCTGGATCCAAATGTGCGCAGCAGAGTTCGGATCGAACCAACACTCTATTGACCAGACCCCCCCTTTGCGAGCTTTGGCAAACCAATTTTTCTCTACGGCCATATCACACACGTAGTGCATACCGCGAAACATCACTCCACCCTTTTGAACGGTCGCGCGCTCTCGGGGCAGGAGGTGGAGGTAAACCATCTCGTCGGGGCGTTTGTTAGATTCGACCAGATCGTTCTCGCAAGCCCAACTCCATATTCCGTTGGGTGTGGGTTCAACGCCGTCATTCATCATTGCCTGCGTCAGCCGGTCAGGCTGACGATGATGCCGGTTATAGTGGAGCACGCAGTTGATGAGGATCTGTGTGAATTCTTTAAGCGTGAGGGTGGCATCGAGCCGGTAGTCTCGCTCGCCTCGCTCTTTATCACGCGCAGCTACCCCGCCAGGTAGCCATCTAATGCCCGTCAGATCATTCAAAATGCCAAACCGACTCTCTACCATAGGCTTCCAATCCGGCCGATATGGCGGGGCAGTGCCCATCTCAATCCCCAAGCCTGACGAAAGCCCTTCTGCTGCAAGTGAGAGCATCTCGCCCCTGTCGGCATAAATCTGGTGGGGCAAGTGGTGACAATCCCAGTCATCTGCGTTGATTTCAACGCCGTTCTGCGCGCAAAACGCGACCTTTGAAGTAAACGCGTTGAATAGCGCCTGCCTCGCCCCATTCCAACTGGGGCCTTCCAACCCCACATAGAGACCAACGATCATTCCGGAAAAGCTATCCACTACGATATAAACTATGGGGCGGCCTATGAGCATCCTTCTAGAGTAGCTGTTGACCAAATAAATATCGGCAATAGTTGCGTCGATTTCAAACTGGTGACATGGTCCACGCAGCCAATCGCGAACAGTACCTGAAAGCGGGCGGCAGTCTTTCAGCCACCTCCTCAAACCTTTACGGCCACGCTCAGTTTCTATTTCGTCAAAAAAGATTTGGCCCCAATATCTAAACTGCCTCAAGCTGGGTATTTCTGAACTCGGAAGCAAATGAAGCTTTTCTTCGCTGTTTTTCGAGATATCTCGAACCGAGTAGAATCTTCTCAACATTTCGTCATATGCGCTCGAAATAGAAGATTTTTTATCTTTCACATAAAGCGCATACCCAACACGAATACACTTTTTATCAACAGTGCTAAGCATCTTGGAAGACGGTGTAAGAACGCCTTGAAATTTAGGCTTTCGACCTGGAGGCTTACTCGGATCATATTTTCTATCGAAAACACCTACCGCTGAATAATTATTAAGCAAGGAGTTTCGGATTTGACCATAAATCCAATAACGGTAAAGAAGCCGATAAATCTTCTTTCGCTGAATCCCCAAGTCTGAAGCTCTTTTGCTAACCAACGGGCCAAATTCCCCCCGTGCGAATATTCGCCCTGGGTAGTCAGGATCTAGCAGAGGGGCAATGATGGCCCATTTTTCGTCTCGGCCCAGCTTGGCTGCCTCGTCCAACTGATCCTCAAGCACAAGCATGAACTCGGGTGTGGCGATGGTCACTGGTTTCGTATCACCACCCGATACCGATCGATGCAGCTCTTCAAGACTAATAGCGTATGGCTGCCTAGGAGGATCAGCTAGGTCAATCACAACAGCCAGGTCATGCATTTCATCAAGGTAAATGAGCCTAACGATCGTACCGATAACTGACGAATCGGTAACAGGCTCAAAAACGTCATTTACGAACAAATTCATGACATTTTCTCCTTCATCGAAATATCGATAGAGTTCTGGATAACTTCGAAGTCAGGAACTAGCCCAGTAAGATGTAGAGGAGAGCTAACCAAGTCGATTTTCAGTCCCTTATTCCAAACCAGATGGAAGAATATTGCTTGGGCGTCGATATAGGAGATGGACAGAAGGGATGCAATTTTTCTTAAACAGGTGGCCAAAGTCCACGGATATTCGCGGCTGTTTGCCAAGCAATCAATAAAATTAGAATGCAGCGATACTTTCATTAAATCACGAGGGAGTTTTGAGTATTTTCTGATTAGCCCAAGGTTTTTAATCAGATCTCGTGTGAAAAACTCGTCTGTGACGATTTTCCAATCGACACCTTGACTCTGCCAAAAGCGCTTTTCAATCTCAAGTTTTTCAAGCGTGCGTTTACTTCCTTTGCCTACTAAATCAGAACGATACTTCACAGTTCTAGCTACCGACTTGAAATTTCCATTCTGGTCCTTAACAGTTAGTAGAAAATCGGTCGTCATCACATAAGGCAGCGTTGTTCTAGGGTACCGGGGGAAGCGTACGTTTATAGACGTGGCTATGGCTTGCGCCCGCTCTGAGGGGAGCAATGGGTATTGTTCACGAATATCCACGACGTCTTCTGAAAATTCACACACAAGGAAGTAAGAACGCTCGAGATCTGACAGCAAGTGATGGATCCTGTCGATCTTGACGCCTTGAATCTTGTGCGAACGACCGATCGAAGGAACGTCCTGTACCCGCAGCCAAGGCACGTAGCTCGCCCCGGCGCCTCCGCCAAATCCATTTGCAATGTGCCGATCAATGTCCTGCTGTGATGCAAACTTACGACCTCGCAACCCACGCCTCCTCAGTCGATGTGGACCGCTTCAACTCTTGCCGAGAAAAAGTCGTAGAAGAACATGACCACCGTAGCGACCGTATTTAAAGCATTTCTAGACTACACCCGCTGAAAACTGAAGCGATGAATCCAGACCAAAGGAAAGCCTGGAATGAAGAAACCCCCGTAGATACGGGGGTTTCAGCCTTGTGTCAATCTATGTTTCCGCGTGTCAAACTATATTGACTAGTGTCAATCTATATTGTTCAAAACCAGCCCCTTTTGGGTACGCCAGTGAGGCTTACTCCACCGTCACCGACTTCGCCAGGTTACGCGGCTGGTCAACGTCGGTGCCCTTGAGCACCGCGACGTAGTACGACAGCAACTGCAGCGGGATGGTGTAGAGGATCGGCGACAGGGTGTCGTGGATGTGCGGCATGTTGATTACATGCGTGCCTTCACCGTTGGTCATTCCGGCCTTCTCGTCAGCGAAGACGATCAGTTGGCCGCCACGGGCGCGTACTTCCTGCAGGTTGGACTTGAGCTTCTCCAGCAGTTCGTTGTTCGGCGCCACGGTGACCACTGGCATGTCGTCATCCACCAGGGCCAACGGGCCGTGCTTCAGCTCGCCGGCCGGGTAGGCTTCGGCGTGGATGTACGAGATTTCCTTGAGTTTCAGCGAGCCTTCCATCGCAACCGGGTACTGCGCACCACGGCCGAGGAACAGGGTGTGGTTCTTGTCGGCGAACAGCTCGGCGACTTTTTCCACGGTGCCGTCCATGGCCAAGGCTTCGCCCAGGCGGGTCGGCAGGCGGCGCAGTTCTTCCACCAGAGTGGCTTCGACACCGTCGGCGAGGGTGCCGCGTACTTGGCCCAGTGACAGGGTCAGCAGCAACAGGCCCACCAGTTGGGTGGTGAAAGCCTTGGTGGAGGCGACGCCGATTTCACGACCGGCCTGGGTCAGCAGGGTCAGGTCGGATTCACGCACCAGGGAGCTGATGCTGACGTTGCAGATCGCCAGGCTGCCGAGGAAGCCCAGTTCCTTGGCATTGCGCAGGGCGGCCAGGGTGTCGGCGGTTTCGCCGGACTGGGAAATGGTCACGAACAGGGTGTCGGGCTGCACCACCACCTTGCGATAGCGGAACTCGCTGGCGACTTCGACCTGGCATGGGATGCCGGCCAGTTCTTCCAACCAGTAACGCGCCACCATACCGGCGTGATAGCTGGTGCCGCAGGCGACGATCTGCACATTGCGCACTTTGGCGAACAGTTCAGCGGCTTGCGGGCCGAAAGCATTCACCAACACTTGGTTCTGGCTCAGGCGACCTTCCAGGGTGCGCTGTACCACGGACGGCTGCTCGTGGATTTCCTTGAGCATGAAGTGGCGGAACTCGCCCTTGTCGGCGGCTTCGGCACCGTCGCGGTATTGCACGGCTTCACGTTCCACGGACTGACCGTTCACGTCCCAGATCTGCACGCTTTCACGGCGGATGTCGGCAATGTCGCCTTCTTCCAGGTACATGAAGCGGTCGGTCACTTGGCGCAGGGCCAGTTGGTCGGACGCAAGGAAGTTCTCACCCAGGCCCAGGCCAATTACCAATGGGCTACCGCTGCGGGCGGCCACGACGCGGTCAGGCTGGCTCGCGCTGATCACGGCCAGGCCGTAGGCGCCGTGCAGCTCTTTGACCGTGGCCTTGAGGGCGGTGGTCAGGTCGCTGTGGTCCTTGAGCTTGTGGTTGAGCAGGTGGGCGATCACTTCGGTGTCAGTGTCCGAGGTGAAGACGTAGCCCAGGCCCTTGAGTTGTTCACGCAGCACTTCATGGTTTTCGATGATGCCGTTGTGCACCACCGCCAGGTCGCCAGAGAAGTGCGGGTGAGCGTTACGCTCGCACGGAGCACCGTGGGTGGCCCAACGGGTGTGGGCGATCCCTAAGCGACCTACCAGTGGCTCACCGGCCAGGGCCTGGTCCAACTCGCTGACCTTGCCCGGGCGGCGCATGCGCTCCAGCTTGCCGGCGTTAGTGAAGACGGCCACACCGGCGCTATCGTAGCCGCGGTATTCGAGGCGCTTGAGGCCTTCGATCAGGATGGCAGTAACGTTACGTTCGGCGACTGCGCCAACAATTCCACACATGGTGCTTCTCCTAGATGATTGCCGCGCATATCAGCGTGATGCCGCGGGCTTGGATCTGGTCGCGGGCCTCGAGCGGCAGGCGATCATCGGTAATAAGGGTATGGACGCTGCTCCAGGGCAGTTCCAGGTTGGGAATCTTGCGGCCGATCTTGTCGGATTCGACCATCACCACCACTTCACGGGCGACCTCGGCCATGACGCGGCTCAAGCCCAGCAGTTCGTTGAAGGTGGTGGTGCCGCGCAGTAAATCGATGCCATCGGCACCGATGAACAGCTGGTCAAAGTCGTAAGAACGCAGGACCTGCTCGGCGACCTGGCCCTGGAACGAATCCGAATGCGGGTCCCAGGTGCCCCCGGTCATCAACAGCACCGGTTCGTGTTCCAGTTCGCTCAAGGCGCGGGCCACGTTCAGGGAGTTGGTCATCACCACCAGGCCCGGCTGATGGCCCAGTTCGGGGATCATCGCGGCGGTGGTGCTGCCGCTGTCGATGATGATGCGCGCATGTTCACGCAAACGCTTCACGGCCGCACGGGCGATGGCGCGCTTGTAGACCGAGATGGGCTGGGCAGCGTCACCCACCAGCTCTTGGGGCATAGTGATTGCACCGCCGTAGCGACGCAGGAGCAAGCCGTTACTTTCGAGGGCAGCAAGGTCCTTGCGGATGGTCACTTCCGAAGTTTCGAAATGTTTGGCCAATTCGTCCACGCTGACTTCGCCCTGTTCGTTGAGCAAGGTCAGGATATTGTGGCGTCGTTGGGGGGTGTTTCGTTTCGACATGGTAGTGATAAGTTTCGTTTCGAAAGATAACGAAGGCAATCAAAACCTATTGGTGAAAGATCGTCAAGAGGCGGAAGGCATTTTTGTAGAGCTTTCGGACATGCCACTAAACAACTGTGGGAGCTGGCTTGCCTGCGATAGCGGCGTGTCAGGCGACATCATGATGAATGTCAGACCGCTATCGCAGGCAAGCCAGCTCCCACAGGAGGGCGTATCAACCTATGGAGTTGTGGATAACTCAGGTCTTCTTGATTTTGACCGGGCGTTTCCAGCCGTCGATGTTGCGTTGGCGAGCCCGGGCAACAGCCAGTTGGGACTTATCCACATCCTGGTTGATGGTTGAGCCCGCTGCGGTGTTGGAACCATCGCCGATGGTCACCGGAGCAACCAGCGAGTTATTGGAGCCGATGAACACGTCTTCACCAATGGTGGTCTGGTACTTGTTGGCACCGTCATAGTTGCAGGTGATGGTGCCGGCGCCGATGTTGGTGCGGGCGCCGATGACGGCATCGCCCAGGTAAGTCAGGTGGCCGACTTTGGCGCCTTCGCCCAGGTGAGCGTTTTTCAGTTCGACAAAGTTCCCCACATGGGCCTTGGCCCCCAGCTCGCTACCCGGACGCAAGCGCGCAAACGGCCCGGCATCGCTGCCCTCGCCCATCACCGCACCGTCGATATGGCTGTTGGCCTTGACCACCACGCCTTTGCGCAAGGTGCTGTCCTTGATCACGCAGTTCGGGCCGATCACCACACCGTCTTCAATGATCACGCGGCCTTCGAGGATCACATTGATATCGATCAGGATGTCGCGGCCCACCGTGACTTCGCCACGTACATCGAAACGCGCCGGGTCTCGCAGAGTCACACCCTGGGCCATCAGGCGCAGGCCTTCGCGCAGTTGATAGTGACGTTCCAGCTCTGCCAGTTGTTTGCGGTCGTTGGCGCCCTGCACTTCCATCGGATGGTGGGGCTGCTCGGTGGCGACCAGCAGGCCATCGCTGACGGCCATCTCGATGACGTCGGTGAGGTAATACTCGCCCTGGGCGTTGTTGTTGGACAGGCGGCTCATCCAATCGGCGAGCTTGTTGGCAGGCACCGCGAGAATGCCGGTGTTGCCTTCAGTAATCGCGCGCTGGGCTTCGCTGGCATCTTTGTGTTCAACGATGGCAGCCACCTTGCCGTCGGCGTTGCGCACAATGCGGCCGTAGCCCGTAGGGTCGTCCAGCTCAACGGTCAGCAGGCCCATCTGGCCAGGCACCACGTGCTTGAGCAGGCGTTGTAAGGTTTCCACTTCAATCAGCGGTACATCGCCGTAGAGGATCAATACCGTGTCCGCGGTGATGAAAGGCACAGCCTGCGCGGTCGCGTGGCCGGTGCCCAGTTGCTTGTCTTGCAATACGAAATTCAGGTCGTCCGCGGCCAGACGCTCACGGACCACGTCGGCACCGTGGCCAATCACCACATGAATACGTTGTGGGGCCAGTTGCCGGGCGCTGTGGATAACATGACCCAGCATGGAATTGCCCGCGACCGGGTGCAGCACCTTGGGCAGGGCCGAACGCATACGAGTGCCCTGGCCTGCGGCGAGAATGACGATTTCAAGAGACATGAATGGCTACCAATCCTGGGCGGTCCGGGTTCAGACCAAAGAAGTGTTTTGCAAAAAAGAAAAAGGGTAGCCGAGGCTACCCTTTTTAATCAATCACGCATCAAGCAAAACGGCGTGGCCGCTTACTTCTTGCGGATCTGCTGGAGAGTACGCAGCTGGGCTGCGGCCTCGGCCAGACGGACTGCAGCAGCGCTGTAGTCGAAGTCTGCGCCTTTTTCGTTCAGCGCCTTCTCGGCAGCCTTGACGGCTTCCTGAGCGGAGGCTTCATCCAGGTCGCCAGCACGTTGCACGGTGTCGGCAAGTACCTTGACCATGTTCGGCTGAACCTCGAGGAAACCACCGGAGATGTAAAACACCTCACGTTCCCCGCCTTGCTTGGTCAGAGTGATCGGACCTGGCTTCAAGCTTGTGATCAGCGGGGCGTGACCCATGGCGATACCAAGATCACCCAAGTCGCCGTGCGCTGTTACAAACTCGACCAGACCGGAGAAAATTTCCCCTTCCGCGCTGACGATATCGCAATGGACTGTCATAGCCATCTGATTGCCTCAACCTGATGAGCGCCCGTTTCCGGGCGCCAGGATTACAGTTTCTTGGCTTTCTCGATCGCTTCTTCGATGCCGCCGACCATGTAGAACGCTTGTTCTGGCAGGTGGTCGTAGTCACCGTTGAGGATGCCTTTGAAGCCAGCAATGGTGTCTTTCAGGGAAACGTATTTACCCGAAGCACCGGTGAAGACTTCAGCCACGAAGAACGGCTGCGACAAGAAACGCTGGATCTTACGAGCACGGTTTACCAACTGCTTGTCGGCTTCCGACAGCTCGTCCATACCCAGGATCGCAATGATGTCCTTCAGTTCTTTGTAACGCTGCAGCACGTACTGAACGCCGCGAGCGGTGTCGTAGTGCTCCTGGCCGATCACGTTCGGGTCCAGCTGGCGCGAAGTCGAGTCGAGTGGATCGACCGCTGGGTAGATACCCAGGGAAGCGATGTCACGGGACAGAACGACGGTGGCGTCCAAGTGGGCGAAGGTGGTAGCTGGCGACGGGTCGGTCAAGTCATCCGCAGGTACGTATACCGCTTGGATCGAAGTGATCGAACCTTCCTTGGTCGAAGTGATACGTTCTTGCAGAACGCCCATCTCTTCAGCCAGGGTCGGCTGGTAACCTACTGCAGAAGGCATACGGCCCAGCAGTGCGGATACTTCAGTACCGGCCAGGGTGTAACGGTAGATGTTGTCGACGAACAGCAGAACGTCGTTACCTTCGTCACGGAATTTCTCGGCCATGGTCAGGCCAGTCAGGGCTACGCGCAGACGGTTTCCCGGCGGCTCGTTCATCTGACCGTAAACCAGTGCCACTTTGTCCAGAACGTTGGAGTCCTTCATCTCGTGGTAGAAGTCGTTACCCTCACGAGTACGCTCACCAACACCTGCGAACACGGAATAACCGCTGTGCTCGATGGCGATGTTACGGATCAGTTCCATCATGTTTACGGTCTTGCCTACACCGGCACCACCGAACAGACCGACTTTACCGCCTTTGGCGAACGGGCAAACCAGGTCGATAACCTTGATGCCGGTTTCCAGCAGGTCGTTGCCGCCCGCTTGTTCTGCGAACGAAGGTGCTGCGCGGTGAATGCCCCAGCGCTCTTCGGTGGCAATCGGGCCAGCTTCGTCGATCGGGTTGCCCAGTACGTCCATGATCCGGCCCAGGGTCGCTTTACCGACCGGTACGGAGATGGCAGCGCCAGTGTCGACAACGTCCAGACCGCGCTTCAAGCCTTCGGTGGAACCCATCGCAATGGTACGAACTACGCCGTCGCCCAGCTGCTGCTGAACTTCCAGGGTAGTTTCCGCGCCTTGTACTTTCAGCGCGTTGTAGATGCTCGGTACGCTGTCGCGTGGAAATTCCACGTCGATAACGGCGCCGATGATTTGAACGATACGTCCGCTACTCATAGCTGGATCCTCTGAATATTTGAACCGTTAAACCGCGGCAGCGCCGCCGACGATTTCCGAGATCTCTTGGGTGATCGCAGCCTGACGCGCCTTGTTGTAGATCAGCTGCAAATCGCTGATCAGATCACCGGCGTTATCGGTAGCGTTTTTCATCGCGATCATCCGCGCCGCTTGTTCAGCTGCGTTGTTCTCGACCACCGCCTGGTACACCTGCGACTCCACGTAGCGCACCATCAAGCCGTCAAGCAGCTCTTTGGCGTCTGGTTCGTAGAGGTAGTCCCAGTGGTGCTTGAGTTCCTGATCCGGGGTTGCCACCAGTGGAATCAATTGCTCCACGGTTGGCTGCTGGGTCATGGTGTTGATGAACTTGTTGGATACCACGGACAGGCGGTCAATCCGGCCTTCCAGGTACGCATCCAGCATCACCTTCACACTGCCGATCAAATCATTGATCGACGGCTCTTCACCCAGGTGGCTGATAGCTGCAACGACGTTACCGCCGAAGTTGCGGAAAAAGGCCGCACCCTTGCTACCAACAACACACAGATCGATCTCGACGCCGTTTTCGCGGTTTACCGCCATGTCCTTGACCAGGGCCTTGAACAGGTTGGTATTCAGACCACCGCACAAACCACGGTCACTGCTCACTACCACATAACCTGCACGCTTGACGGCGCGCTCGATCATGAACGGGTGGCGGTATTCCGGGTTGGCGTTGGCCAGATGCCCAATTACCTGGCGGATACGCTCCGCATAAGGACGGCTAGCAGCCATGCGCATTTGTGCCTTGCGCATTTTGCTGACCGCCACTTTTTCCATGGCGCTGGTAATTTTTTGCGTGCTTTTGATGCTCGCAATCTTACTGCGAATCTCTTTTGCGCCTGCCATGTAACACCTATCAGGTTAGCAAGCGGAAGCCTTGCGGCTCCCGCTGCGGCTTACCAGGTTTGGGTGGCCTTGAACTTCTCGATACCGGCTTTCATGCCAGCGTCGATATCGTCATTGAAGTCACCCTTCACGTTGATCTTCGCCATCAATTCGGCGTGATCGCGGTTGAAGTAAGCAATCAGCGCTTGTTCAAAGCTGCCGACCTTGGCGATTTCAACGTCGGTCAGGAACCCACGCTCAGCGGCATACAGCGACAACGCCATGTCAGCGATCGACATTGGGGCGTATTGCTTCTGCTTCATCAGCTCGGTAACGCGCTGACCATGCTCAAGTTGCTTACGGGTCGCTTCGTCCAGGTCAGAAGCGAACTGGGCGAATGCCGCCAGTTCACGGTACTGAGCCAGAGCGGTACGGATACCACCGGAGAGCTTCTTGATGATCTTGGTCTGAGCGGCACCACCCACACGAGATACCGAAACACCGGCGTTCACTGCAGGGCGGATGCCCGAGTTGAACATGGCCGATTCCAGGAAGATCTGACCGTCGGTGATGGAAATCACGTTGGTCGGAACGAACGCGGAAACGTCGCCAGCCTGGGTTTCGATGATCGGCAGTGCGGTCAGGGAACCGGTTTTGCCGGTCACTGCGCCGTTGGTGAACTTCTCTACGTATTCTTCCGAAACGCGGGATGCGCGCTCCAGCAGACGGGAGTGGAGATAGAACACGTCGCCTGGGTAGGCTTCACGGCCTGGTGGACGGCGCAGCAGCAGGGAAATCTGGCGGTAAGCCACTGCTTGCTTGGACAGATCGTCATAAACGATCAGCGCGTCTTCACCGCGGTCGCGGAAGAATTCACCCATGGTGCAACCGGAGTACGGTGCCAGGAATTGCAGCGCAGGAGATTCCGAAGCACTGGCAGCCACGATGATCGTGTTGGCCAGGGCGCCGTTTTCTTCCAGCTTGCGAACTACGTTGGCGATGGTCGATTGCTTCTGACCGATGGCTACGTAGACGCAGAAAATGCCGCTGTCTTTCTGGTTGATGATCGCGTCGATGGCCAGAGCGGTTTTACCGATCTGACGGTCACCGATGATCAGCTCACGCTGGCCACGGCCGACCGGGATCATGGCATCGACAGCCTTGTAGCCAGTCTGTACAGGCTGGTCTACCGACTTACGCCAGATCACGCCTGGAGCAACTTTCTCGACCGCATCGGTCTCGGTGTTGCCCAGTGGACCTTTACCGTCAACAGGGTTACCCAGTGCGTCGACAACGCGACCCAGCAGTTCCTTACCAACCGGAACTTCCAGGATGCGGCCTGTGCACTTGGCGCTCATGCCTTCAGCCAGACTGGTGTATGCGCCCAATACAACGGCACCTACGGAGTCTTGCTCCAGGTTGAGGGCCATACCGTAGACGCCGCCCGGAAACTCGATCATCTCGCCGTACATGACGTCGGCCAGACCGTGAATCCGCACGATGCCGTCAGATACGCTGACGACAGTGCCTTCGTTACGGGCTTGGGAGGTCACATCGAGCTTGTCGATGCGGCCCTTGATAATTTCACTTATTTCGGAAGGATTGAGTTGCTGCATTGCTCTGCTGCCCCTTCAAACTCAAGATTTCAATGCTTCGGCAAGTTTCGCGATTTTGCCGCGAATCGAGCCATCGATAACCAGGTCGCCGGCACGGATAACAACACCACCAATAAGCGATGCGTCCTCCGAAGCTTGCAGGCGCACTTCCCGATTGAGTCGTGCACTGAGAACCTTGGCGAGTTTGTCTTGCTGTTCTTGGTTCAATGCGAAAGCACTGGTCACTTCAACGTCTACCGATTTCTCTGCTTCGGCCTTGTACAGGTCGAACAGAGCGGCGATCTCCGGCAATAGCGGGAGACGGTCGTTTTCGGCAATGACGTGGATGAAGTTCTGCACCTTCACATCAAACTTGTCGCCGCACACTTCAATAAAAGTGGCGGCCTTGTCTGCGCTCGTCAGGCGCGGGGCCTTGAGCACGCGCTGCATGGTGTCGTCTTGCGACACTGCTGCAGCCAGGCCGAGCATGGCTGACCAAGAGGCCAGCTGCTGGTGGGCCTGGGCGTGCTCGAAGGCTGCCTTAGCGTAAGGTCGGGCCAACGTGGTCAGTTCTGCCATGATCGCCCTCGCTTAAATTTCAGCAGCCAGTTTGTTAACCAGCTCCGCGTGCGCGTTTTGATCGATTGTGGCACCGAGGATCTTCTCAGCACCGCCAACGGCCAGAGCACCCAGTTGGGCACGCAGCGCGTCTTTGACACCGTTCAGTTCCTGTTCGATCTCGGCATGAGCCGAAGCCTTCACACGGTCAGCTTCGACGCGGGCTTTTTCAACAGCCTCTTCGACGATCTGGTTACCGCGTTTCTTGGCTTGCTCAATGATCTCGGCTGCCTGTGCTTTAGCTTCGCGCAGTTGCTGACCCACTTTCTCGTGGGCCAACTCCAGGTCGCGAGCTGCACGGCTGGCAGCGTCCAAACCATCCGCGATCTTCTTCTGACGTTCGTGCAAAGCCGCGATGACCGGAGGCCACACGAACTTCATGCAAAACACTACAAAAATGAAGAACGCAACGGATTGGCCAATCAGGGTTGCATTAATGTTCACGCCAACACCTCGCTCATTCGTTGTCCATCACCCCAATCACTCGAAAATCGAGTGATTAGCCAGCGAGTTGACCAACGAAGGGGTTCGCGAAGGTGAAGAACAGTGCGATACCAACGCCGATCATGGTCACGGCGTCGAGCAGGCCGGCGACGATGAACATTTTAACTTGCAGCATTGGGACCATTTCTGGCTGACGCGCTGCGCCTTCCAGGAATTTGCCGCCCAGCAGGCCGAAACCAATGGCAGTACCCAGGGCGCCCAGGCCGATCAACAGTGCAACAGCGATAGCGGTTAGACCAACTACAGTTTCCATCTTTCCTCCCGACTTTTACGTCGTATGGTTTAGGTTTTTTAGATTTTAAAGCGGTAAAACAAATCGTTTCATAGCCCTGTTGGGCCACCTTCCCGTTTGACCGGGAAGGACATCAGACTAGTCGAGACTGGTCTTAATGGTTCTCTTCGTGCGCCATCGACAGGTAGACGATGGTCAGCATCATGAAGATGAAGGCCTGCAGGGTAATGATCAGGATGTGGAACACAGCCCACGCCCACTGCAGAACTACGCCCAGGCCGCTAAGCCAGAGCAGGCCGCTGCCGAACATCACAGCGATCAGAATGAACACCAGCTCGCCGGCATACATGTTGCCGAACAGTCGCAGAGCCAGGGAAATCGGCTTGGCGACCAGGGTGACGAATTCCAGCAGGAAGTTCACCGGGATCAGCAGGGCTTGAACGAAGATGTTCTTGCTGCCGAACGGGTGCAGGGTCAGTTCGCCGATGAAGCCGCCGATGCCCTTGACCTTGATGCTGTAGAAAATGATCAGCGCGAATACCGACAGAGCCATGCCCAGTGTGGCGTTCGGGTCAGTGGTGGATACGGCGCGGAATGGAATGTGCGGGTCGCCGGAGATCGCCATGGCCAACTGAGGAATCCAGTCCACCGGGATCAGGTCGACGGCGTTCATCAGGAACACCCAGACGAAGATGGTCAGTGCCAGCGGTGCAATCACCGGGCTACGGCCATGGAAGCTGTCTTTCACGCTGCCATCGACGAATTCGACCAATACTTCAACGAAGTTCTGCAAAGCACCTGGCTGACCCGAAGTCGCCTTCTTTGCCGCCATGCGGAAAATCAGGACGAAGATCAGACCCAATGCGACCGACCAACCCAGAGTATCCAGGTGGAAAGCCCAGAAACCCATTTCTTTGGCTTCTGCTGCGGTGTGGGCAAAGCCCCAGCCGCCATTAGGAAGCTGACCGAAGGTCAGGTTCTGCAAGTGGTGCTGGATATAGCCCGAAGCGGTTGTTTCTGCCATGGTTGCCTCAAACGCCCTAAGGTTTCGAAAGTCTTGTTTTCATTAGCAGGGGAGCGAACCAGCTGACCAGTTGGGTCAACACGAAGACGCCGAATACAGCCAGCGGCGCCAATGGCTTCACACCTGCAAAGGTCAGTGCAAACAGCACTGCCGTCAAAATCAGTTTCCCTGCTTCGCCGGCATAAAAAGACCGGACGATAGCCTGGGCTGCTCGGGCGCCGGAAAACCGAAAGGCCCTGTGAGCAAAATACATATTGGGCAGCAAGGCTATCAGGCCTCCGCAGAGTCCTGAATACCCGGCTACGACTCCATGCCAATACCAGAGCGCCAATGCGGCGATCAGCAAAATGACAAATTGAGCCAGTAGAACCGGAAAAACAGCCAAGCGATGGAACGGCAACGTGTTTGGCGTGCGGGTTTCCATCACTCTTGCTCCTCAATGGTCGGCTGCCGGAAATCAATAACTTGGCATAATTTGTGCCGACAAAATGCGCGCAGAGTATAGGGGCGGTTCAGCCCCTATTCAACTGTCGGGTAGTGATTTCCGATCACGCGCTACATAAGCAAATGTTTCAGCGGATGTGGGCAAGGACGCCCTGAAGCTCATCGAGTGAGTTATATCCGATGACCAACTGCCCTTTGCCCTTCTTGCCGTGGCGAATTTGCACCGCAGAGCCTAGCCGCTCGGCCAGGCGCTGCTCAAGGCGCGCGATATCCGGATCAGGTTTGGCGGTTTCGACCGGTGCAGGTTTACCGCTGAGCCACTGGCGAACGAGGGCCTCGGTCTGACGAACGGTGAGCCCTCGTGCGACAACGTGTCGCGCCCCTTCAACCTGTTGATTTTCCGGCAAACCGAGCAACGCACGGGCATGGCCCATTTCCAGGTCGCCGTGGGACAACATGGTCTTGATCACTTCCGGTAGCGCGATCAAACGCAACAAGTTGGACACGGTGACGCGGGACTTGCCCACTGCCTCGGCCACTTGTTGCTGGGTGAGCTGGAATTCCTGCTGCAAACGCTGCAACGCAATCGCTTCTTCGATCGGGTTGAGGTCTTCACGCTGAATATTTTCGATCAGTGCCATGGCGATTGCGGTTTCATCCGGCACGTCGCGCACCATCGCCGGGATAGTCTCCTTGCCTGCCTGCTGGCTGGCACGCCAGCGGCGCTCCCCGGCGATAATCTCAAAGCGGCCACCGCCAATGGGGCGCACCACGATGGGCTGCATCACGCCCTGAGCCTTGATCGAGTTGGACAGTTCTTCCAGGGCCTGGGGGTCCATGTCCCGACGTGGCTGGTATTTGCCGCGCTGGATCAGGTCCAGCGGCAAGTGCTGCAGCTCGCGCTCGTCGGCCTGCACCGCTTGTTCTTCAAGCGATGTGACGGTCGGACCACTCAACAGTGCATCCAGTCCACGTCCGAGACCTCGTTTCTTGACGGCCATGGGGATTCCTTAAGTTGGCTGGGCTGCAGCGGTGCGTGAATTACGGCGTTGGCGGCGAACCATCTCGCCAGCCAATGCCAGGTAGGCGATGGCGCCACGCGAGGATTTGTCGTACGCCAGCGCCGGCATGCCATAGCTTGGCGCTTCGGCCAGACGGATGTTGCGTGGAATCACGGTGTCGTACAGCTGGTCACCGAAGTGTTCCTTGAGCTGCGCCGACACATCGTTCATCAGGCTCAGGCGCGGGTCGAACATGGTCCGCAACAAGCCTTCGATCTGCAGTTTCGGGTTGAGCAACTCGGCAATGCGCTTGATGTTATCCACAAGGTCACTCAGGCCTTCCAACGCGTAGTACTCGCACTGCATGGGGATAATTACCCCATCGGCGGCCACCAGCGCGTTAAGCGTGAGCATCGACAGCGACGGTGGGCAGTCGATCAAGATGTAATCGTAGTTGTCGCGAATGGGCGCCAGGGCGCTGCGCAGACGGCTTTCTTTCATCTGCATTTCCAGCAGCACCACTTCCGCCGCGGTCAGATCGCGGTTGGCCGGCAGCAGTTGGTAACCGCCGTGCTCGGAATAATGCATGGCCTGGGCCAGGTCGCATTCGCCAATCAGCAAATCGTAGACCGAGTTTTCCAGGCCGTGTTTATCCACACCGCTACCCATGGTGGCGTTGCCCTGTGGATCGAGATCGATCAACAGCACCCGACGCTTGGTCGCGACCAGGGATGCTGCGAGGTTGATACAGGTGGTGGTTTTACCCACGCCACCTTTCTGGTTCGCTATCGCGAATACCTTAGCCATTCTTGCTTGTGTTCCCAATCATGCCGTGCGGCGCAGTATCAGCAGATGGCGTTGGCCTTGGCAACCAGGTACGGCCAAGGCGTGTTCGCTATCGAGGTGGAAGTCTGCCGGCAATGCTAACAGCTCGTCGCTTGGATGGACGCCCTTCATTGCCAGCCAGCGCGTGTCGCGATCGCCAAGGTGGCGGGTCCAGTTGCTGAAGTTCTCCATGCTGCTGAACGCCCGGGAAACAATTCCGTTGAAGGGCTGTTCAGGCGTGAAGGCTTCGACGCGGCTGTGGATAACTTGCAGGTTGTCCAGCTTGAGTTCGAGTTTGACCTGGGTCAGGAAGCGGGTTTTCTTGCCGTTGCTGTCCAGGCAGGTCACTTGCGACTCGGGAAACAGAATCGCCAGCGGAATACCGGGCATTCCGCCGCCGCTGCCGACATCCAGCCAGCGACCATTTTCGATGAATGGCATAACACTAAGACTATCGAGCAGATGGCGCGAGACCATTTCGTCCGGATCACGCACTGCGGTCAGGTTGTAAGCCTTGTTCCATTTGATCAACAGGGCGAGGTAGCCCAGCAGTAGCTCATGCTGGGCTTCGGTCAGCGCAACGCCCAACTGGCGCGCTCCTGTGGATAACTCTTCGGCGTGTTGCGAGGTGACCAACGAACTCAAGCGCTTTGCTCCAACTGACGGCCCGCGCCGCGTTTTTTCAAATGAATCATCAACAGCGAGATGGCTGCCGGGGTGACGCCAGGAATACGTGAAGCCTGCCCGAGGGTTTCCGGACGAGTTATCCCCAACTTGCTTTGGATTTCTTTCGACAACCCGGAAATCCCGGTGTAGTCGATATCCACAGGCAGCTTGGTGTCTTCACTGGCGCGCAGGCGAGCAATTTCGTCCTGCTGGCGATCAATGTAACCGGCGTACTTGGTCTTGATCTCCACCTGTTCGGCAACTTGTGGGTCTTCAGCGCCCTGGCCTGTCACTTCGACCAAACCAGCGTAGTCGATTTCCGGACGGGAAAGCAGGTTGAGCAAGTTGTACTCATGGGTCAACGGCGTGCCGAATTTTTCTGCGATGGCGTCGCCCTGCTCCGTGCCCGGGCGAACCCAGGTACTTTTCAGACGCTGTTCTTCGAGCGCAATGCTTTCGCGTTTTTTGCAGAAGGCCGCCCAGCGGGCGTCATCGACCAGGCCCAGCTCGCGACCTTTTTCGGTCAAGCGCAGGTCGGCGTTGTCTTCGCGCAGGATCAGACGGTATTCCGCCCGAGATGTGAACATCCGGTACGGTTCCTGGGTACCCAGGGTAATCAGGTCGTCGACCAATACGCCGATGTAGGCTTCATCGCGACGCGGGCACCAGCTGTCTTTGCCCTGTGCACGCAATGCTGCGTTGGTCCCGGCCAGCAAACCTTGGGCCCCGGCTTCTTCATAACCGGTGGTGCCGTTGATTTGGCCGGCGAAGAACAGGCCACCGATCACTTTGGTTTCCAGGCTGTATTTCAGGTCGCGCGGGTCGAAGTAGTCGTACTCGATGGCGTAGCCCGGACGCACGATGTGCGCGTTTTCCATACCGCGAATCGACTGCACGATCTGGATTTGCACATCGAACGGCAGCGAAGTGGAAATTCCGTTGGGGTACAGCTCGTGGGTGGTCAGGCCTTCGGGTTCGATAAAGACCTGGTGGCTTTCCTTGTCGGCAAAGCGGTGGATCTTGTCTTCGATCGACGGGCAATACCGCGGGCCAATGCCTTCGATCACCCCGGAATACATCGGCGAACGATCAAGGTTCGCGGCAATGATTTCGTGGGTACGGGCGTTGGTGTGGGTAATCCAGCAGCTGACCTGTTTCGGGTGCTGTTCTTTGGAACCCATGAACGACATGACCGGGATCGGCGTGTCGCCGGCTTGCTCGGTCATCATCGAGAAATCCACAGAACGCCCATCAATGCGTGGCGGGGTCCCGGTTTTCAAGCGGCCGACGCGCAGCGGTAGTTCACGCAGACGTTTTGCCAGGGCGATCGACGGCGGGTCACCGGCACGGCCACCGGAATAATTTTGCATACCGATGTGGATAAGTCCGCCCAGGAACGTGCCCGTGGTCAGTACGACCGAATCTGCATGAAAACGCAGACCCATTTGTGTAACAACACCACGTACCTGGTCCTGCTCGACGATCAAGTCATCGGCGGCCTGCTGAAATATCCACAGGTTCGGCTGGTTTTCCAGGGTTTCGCGTACCGCTGCCTTGTACAGGATGCGGTCGGCCTGAGCCCGGGTAGCACGTACGGCCGGGCCTTTACGGCTGTTGAGCACGCGAAATTGAATACCACCCTTGTCGGTGGCCATCGCCATTACCCCGCCAAGGGCATCGATTTCCTTGACCAGATGGCTTTTGCCAATCCCGCCAATTGCGGGGTTGCAACTCATGGCACCGAGGGTTTCCACGTTATGCGTCAGCAACAGGGTTTTTACACCCATGCGTGCTGACGCCAGTGCTGCCTCGGTACCGGCATGACCGCCGCCGATGACGATCACTTCAAAACGGGAAGGGAAATCCACCACGCACCTCGTGCCTGCTTATGTAGGTAATCAGGAATTGTTTGTTGAAAGGGTTTTAGAGCTTTGCGGGCAAGTATAGGGACTTAGGGCTTCCTAAAGAACCCTTTGCACAAAATTTAACCAGCTGTGGATGAATCACAGACAATAGAAATTAAAAGAGAGAAATTTATTAAATCTTTGTTTTTATGTTTATTTATACTGAGCAACATTTCTGTGGATAGATCTCTACAGGCCTTTGTTTACAATGTGTACAGCGATTCAAAACGTTGTGGTCATCTGCCAATGAGGCCCTTGGATAAGTGCTTTAAGCCTGTGGATTAAACGACCGGTTATCCACAGATGGGTTTTTACGCAGGTTTCACGCCCTGTTATCAACTGGGCACAGGAGCGGTTATTCACAGGGCTTAATCCACAGAAACGGCCGATTTCGTCCACGGCAAAGCTGGGAATTAATCCCGGGTGGGACAAAAACAGATCTATTGTGGGAAAACACTGGGCCAGTTAATAATAGCGATTATCATTAACCTGCCTTGTCGCGCCTATGCCTCCCTCCTCACATACCGCAGCGGTCCACCACATCTATGAACAGCACCATTCGTGGTTGCGCGGATGGCTCAAGGGAAAATTGCATAACGCCAGCGATGCAGCCGATGTGGCCCACGACACGTTCGTGCGCATGCTCGGTGGACGACATGCGGCGCAGATCCTCGAACCACGGGACTATCTGGCCACCATCGCCAGGGGCCTGGTGATTGATCGGTATCGCCGGCATGCCATCGAGCAGGCCTACAGGCAGACCCTGGCAGAGCGTCCTGAAGCCACGGCTATCAGTGAGGAAGACAAGGCAATCATCATCGAAACCCTGGTGGCTGTGGATAAAGCGCTGTCTGGGCTGGGTGAGCGTGCACGGCGAATTTTCATGCTGGCACAGATTGAAGGGCTGACTTATCAACAGATCGCCGATCTACTGCAGGTATCGCTGACCACGGTGAAGAAACACATGATCCGTGCCCTCACCGAGTGCTCCCTGATCATGGCCAGCCGGTAATGGTCAGCCCTGACCGCAAGACGTTCGAGGTCGCTGCCAGTTGGTATGTGCAATTCCAGTCGCAATCACCGACGCCCGCACAACATCAAGCGTGGCAGCAGTGGCTTAATCATGACCCGTCCCACCAGGCGGCTTGGGACCAGATGGAGCAGTTGCAACGCAGCCTCGGTGGCCTGCCCCCTGATCTCACACGCCGCGCGTTATCCACCACGCAACAGCGGCGCCAGGTACTCAAGTGGATGCTGGTGCTTGGCGGCAGTGGCTACCTGGGCTGGAACGTCCAGCAACATACGTCGTTGGGTAACGCATGGGCTGATTACCGCACGTCGGTGGGCCAGAGGCGGCGCATCGAGTTGGCGGATGGCACGCAGATCAATCTCAATACTCATACCGCTATCGATGTGGCCTTTGACGGGTACCAACGTTTGATCCGTCTGCGCGAGGGTGAAGTACTTATCCACACCGGCACGCGGGGTGGGCACTTACCGTTTTATGTAGAAACTCGCCAAGGCCGGGTCAAGGCGCTGGGCACTCGGTTTACTGTGCGCCAACTGCCGGATGCCACGCGGGTGGGCGTCTTGGAAGAACGGGTTGAGATATCCCCCGGCGACCAACCCGAACTTCGCCGCACTATGGGCGCGGGTGAGAGCGCAGAGTTTGATCGGCACAATGTGCGCCCTGCCCAGCGATATGGCGGTGTACAGGCCGCCTGGGTCGATGGCCAACTGATCGTGCTCGATGCTCGGCTAGGAGAAGTTATCGATGAGTTGGCGCGCTATCGGCCGGGCGTATTGCACTGCGACCCAGCCTCTGCGGGCCTACGCGTTTCCGGGACATTCCGTCTGGACTCAACCGATGCCGTCCTCGCTAACCTGCAAGCGAGCCTGCCGATTCAAGTGAAATACTTTACGCGCTATTGGGTGTCGGTCACCCGGATCGGCTAATCGAAAAATAATCCACAGAGGGGTTATCTTTTTTTGACCTGGTGCGGCCCTACAGGTAATCACGACGCTACCTTCAGGGCTTACTCACCTATGCGCCTTCCCACCCCGCTCCGCAAACGACTTTCCTGCCATGGCATGACGTACGGTCTGCAGTTCATCACCGCTACGACCGGTGTGTTGTTATCCACCACCGTCATGGCCGCCAGCGCAACGCAACACTTTGCCATTGCCGCAGGCCCGCTGGACAACGCCTTGAGCCAGTTTGCCGCCAAGGCCAATGTGATTCTGTCCTTCTCGCCACAGCAAACGGCGCGTTTGAATACGCCAGGGCTGCAAGGTGACTATTCGGTGGACCAGGGCTTTGCGCTACTGTTGCAGAACTCGGACCTGCAGGCGGTCGCACAGGCTCCCGGCAGCTATGTATTACAGGCGGCACCTGCTGGCCAATTGACCTTGGCCCCTACCACCGTCAGCGCTTATCAACAGGGCGGCTTCAATCAAGAGATCGCCGGGGATGTAGGCTACAAGGCTCAGAGCAGCCGGATCGGCACGAAGACCAGCACACCGCTGTCCGAGACCCCGCGTTCGGTGTCCGTTGTCACTGGCCAGCGTATCAAGGACCAGAAGTCCCAGACCCTGACAGAAGTGCTGGGCTACGTACCGGGAATCTTCGCCCCACCGTTCGCGGCGGGCGACGGCTTGGCAGGCGATCTGTTTTTCATACGCGGTTTCAACGCCACGGATTACGGCTACGGCCTGCTGCGAGATGGCCTGCGAGTTCAAGGCAATCGATACGACACCACCAGCGAACCCTACGGCCTGGAACGGGTCGAGATTTTCCGAGGTCCTTCTTCCCTGCTCTACGGTGAAAACGCACCCGGTGGCTTGGTTAATCTGGTGAGTAAACACCCGACTGCAACCCCGCAAGGCGAGGTGCAGGTGAGTTATGGTTCGAATAATCGACGCCAGTTGGGTGTGGATATCTCGGGCCCGCTCAACGACAGTGACACTGTCCTGGGCCGGGTGGTGATGCTGGGGCGTAAATCCGACACGCAGACCGATCACGTTCCGGACGATCGTCTGTATATCGCGCCATCCCTGACCCTGAACTTCGACGACTACAACACCCTGACGCTGCTGGCCAACTATCAGAAAGACCATACCAACCTGGAACTCGGCCTACCCGCCGCCGGTACCCTGCTTACAAATCCCAACGGCAAGCTGTCCAAACACACCTTGCTGGGCAACCCGGACTGGAACACCTTTGAACGCGAAGCGTGGAGCACCGGCTATGAGTTCAGCCACAGCTTCAATGATGACTGGCAGTTCCGTCAGAACTCGCGCTATATGCAGTCACGTATCAACCGGCACGAAACCTGGCCTGGCTCATTGAATAACGGTGGCTTCGGCACCCGGCTGAACATGAACGCCTACGACCGCTACAACAAGTCGATGGTCTATTCCCTGGATAACCAGCTCGAAGGCAAGTTCCAGTTGGGCAGTGTGGAAAACACAGTGCTATTGGGCGCCAGCTATGACCGAACCTCGTTCAATCAAGACTGGGATGCGGGTTTCGCCGGCACCATCGATGTGTATAACCCGGTGTACCTGCGCGACCCGCTCACTCCCCTGGCAGTGCAAAACACTTTGCTTGAACAGCAGATGAAAGGGGTTTATGCACAGATCCAAAGCAAATACGACCATTGGCTCTTTCTGCTCGGCGGTCGCCAGGACTGGGTCGACAGCGATTAC
Source organism: Pseudomonas sp. DW-iso17 (assembly GCF_058725345.1). Classification (NCBI taxonomy): domain Bacteria; kingdom Pseudomonadati; phylum Pseudomonadota; class Gammaproteobacteria; order Pseudomonadales; family Pseudomonadaceae; genus Pseudomonas; species Pseudomonas sp. DW-iso17. The sequence goes on from NZ_JBZXEA010000011.1 coordinate 691,625, forward strand.
CGAGACAAGGTCAAGCCATCGAGCAATATCAACTCACAGGATCGTAAATTCACTTACCAGGGCGGGGTGATGTACCAGTTCGACAACGGCCTTACGCCGTATGTCAGCTATTCCACCGCGTTTGTCCCCGTGCAGCAGATCTCCAACGCCGGCTCGCCGTTGAAACCGATCACCAGCAGCCAATACGAAGTGGGCGTTAAGTACGAACCGATCGGCTGGGATACGGCGATGACCGTGTCGGTGTATGACCTGCGCAAGCAGGACGATACCTACCTTGATGCCACCACCAACAGCTATCGCCAAGTCGGTGAAAGTCGCGCCAAGGGCGTGGAAGTCGAGGTCAACAGTAACATCAGCTCCAACTTCAACGTGACGGCAGCCTATACCTACACCGACGCCCGGATAACCAAGGATTCGGCCACTTCGCTGGTAGAAGGCCGTCAGATGACGGGCGTGCCGCGTAACCAGGCTTCGGTGTGGGGCAAATATCGCTTTCTCGACGGCCAACTCAAGGGTTTCTCCGCGGGCGGCGGGGTGCGCTATTTCGACAGTACCTTTTCCTACACCCCGCCTACGCTCTACGGGAAGCTGGACGCAGGTAGCGTCACCTTGGTGGATGCGGCACTGGGTTATCAGATCAACCCACACTGGTCGGTGGACCTGAACGCCAAGAACCTGTTCGACAAGGAATATGTATCCGGTTGCAACGATGCGGGGCGTTGCTATTGGGGCGACAGCCGTACCTTGCTCGGTACGGTGTCTTACAACTGGTAGACGGTGTGGATAACTCGGTTACTTGCCAATGCAAAAGCTTGAGAAAATCCGCCCCAGCAAATCATCCGAACTGAAAGCGCCGGTGATTTCACCCAACAGCTGCTGCGCCTGACGCAGATCTTCAGCCAGCAGCTCCCCAGCCCCCGCCAAGGTCAACTGAGCGCGCCCGTGCTCCAGGGCCGCGCTGGCATGACGCAGCGCTTCCAGGTGCCTGCGCCGCGCACTGAAGCTGCTTTCCGAGGTCTGTTCGTAGCCCATGCAGGCTTTAAGGTGTTCGCGCAGCAATTCCAGACCCTCACCGGCCGATTTCGCGCTCAAGCTGATCGTGACGTGGCCATCTTCACTGGTTTCCAGGGCGATGGCTTCACCCGTAAGGTCGGCCTTGTTACGGATCAAGGTGACTTTGGCCGGGTCTGGCCGTTGTTCAAGGAATTCGGGCCACAAGGCAAAAGGATCCACAGCTTCCGGTGCAGTGGCATCCACCACCAGCAACACCCGATCGGCTTCGCTGATCGCCTTGAGCGCACGTTCCACGCCGATCTTTTCCACCTGGTCGTCGGTGTCGCGCAGACCAGCGGTGTCGACCACGTGCAGCGGCATACCGTCGATGTGGATATGCTCGCGCAAGATATCCCGTGTAGTGCCGGCGATCTCGGTGACGATGGCCGCCTCGCGCCCTGCAAGAGCATTGAGCAGGCTGGATTTGCCGGCATTGGGCCGGCCGGCAATTACCACCGTCATACCATCGCGCAGTAAGGCGCCCTGCCCGGCTTCACGCAGCACTGTGGATAACTCATCGCGGACTTTGTCCAGCATCGCCAATACATGGCCATCCGCCAGAAAGTCGATTTCTTCTTCCGGAAAATCAATCGCGGCTTCGACGTAGATGCGCAGACTGATCAACTGCTCGGTCAAGTTATGCACACGCAGGGAAAAAGCCCCCTGCAATGAGCGCAACGCGTTACGTGCAGCCTGTGCAGAACTGGCTTCGATCAAATCAGCGATAGCTTCGGCCTGGGCCAGGTCGAGCTTATCGTTCAAGAATGCGCGTTCGCTGAATTCCCCGGGTCTGGCCAGGCGGCAACCCAATTGCAAGCAGCGCTGCAGCAGCATGTCCAACACCACAGGACCACCGTGCCCTTGTAGTTCAAGGACATCTTCACCGGTGAACGAGTTTGGCCCTGGAAAATAGATGGCCAGCCCCTCGTCCAATACGCTGTGGTCGGCATCCAGGAACTGGCCGTAATGGGCATAACGGGGTTTCAGCTCCCGGCCGCTGATAGCCTTGGCTGCCACGCCCGCCAATGGCCCGGAAATTCGAACGATGCCGACACCGCCCCGACCTTGAGCGGTAGCGACAGCAGCGATGGTTTCACGAGGAGCGCTCATCAGCAGGTTCCAGAACAAAAGTGACGGAAAGCAAAACGCCCCACTAGGGGGCGTCTTGAGTGGTTATCCACAGAGTAAATTACGCCTCGGCTTTTTTGGTAGCCGCTTCGATTTTACGTGTGATGTACCACTGTTGAGAGATCGACAACACGTTGTTGACCACCCAGTACAGTACCAAGCCAGCAGGGAACCACAGGAAGAAGAAGGTGAAGATGATTGGCATCATTTTCATTACCTTGGCCTGCATCGGATCCGGCGGGGTTGGGTTCAGACGCTGCTGGATAAACATGGTAGCGCCCATGATGATCGGCAGGATAAAGAACGGGTCTTTGATCGACAGGTCAGTTATCCACAGCATGAACGGCGCCTGGCGCATTTCAACGCTTTCCAGCAATACCCAGTAAAGCGACAGGAACACCGGCATCTGTACCAGAATCGGCAAGCATCCACCCAGCGGGTTGATCTTCTCTTTCTTGTACAGCTCCATCATGGCCTGCGACATTTTCTGCCGGTCATCACCATGTTGTTCTTTCAGCGCGGCCAGTTTCGGGGCCACGGCGCGCATACGCGCCATCGACTTGTAGCTGGCTGCCGACAGAGGGAAGAAAAGCCCTTTGATCAGCATGGTCAGAAAGATGATCGACCAGCCCCAGTTACCGACGATGCTGTGGATATGCTGCAACAGCCAGAAGATCGGCTGGGCAATGAACCACAGGAAGCCGTAGTCCACAGTCAATTCCAGGCCTGGGGACAACTCTTTCAGTACCGCCTGGCTTTTAGGGCCGGCGTACAGGGTAGCGCTGGTTTCAGCCTTGGCACCTGGAGCGACGGTCAACGCCGGGCCAGTGAAGCCAATGATGTAGTTGCCCTGGCTGTCCTTGCGGGTCTGAACCAGGTTCGCGTCACCCTTGTTAGGAATCCAGGCGGTCACGAAATAGTGCTGCAGCCACGCTACCCAGCCACCTTGGACGGTTTCTTTCAGCGAGCCCTTGTCGATATCTTTCATCGACACTTTTTTGTACGGCTCGTTACTTGTCCACAGGGCGGCGCCCAGGTAAGTGGCGGTACCGGTGGCGGTGCTGGAAGACGGATCGGAGCTGGCGTCACGCTTGAGCTGGGCAAACAGGTTGCCGCTCCAGGCTTTGTCGCTGGTGTTGTCGATCAGGTAAGTGACCTTCAAATCGTACAAACCGCGGGTAAAGCTGAAACGCTTGATGTAGTTGACACCGTCGAGGCTGAATTTCAGGTCGACGTTCAACTGGTTCTGGCCGTCTGCCAGTTGATAAGTCTTCTGCTCGGTCGAATAAACCGGACGACCGGTAGCACGTGCATCCGGACCATTGGTGCCGGTCAGGCCGCTTTGCGCCAGATAGGTACGTTCACCGCCGTTATCGAACAGTTGGAACGGCACATCCGGATGGTCTTGGCGACGTGGATAAAGCGGCAGCTTCAGCTGTGCGATATCACCACCTTGTGGGTCGATAGCCAGGTCGAGCACATCCGTTTTTACGTGGATGAGGTCTTTGTTGGTGACCACTGGCGTTTCTAACGGGGCACTTGTCTCGCCATTCGCGCTGGGAACATCGGCACTCGCGGACGCATTGTTACCCAGCGGGGTGTCCGGAATAGCCGGCGCAGCCTGATTGGTAGCAACATTCTGAGTCGGCAGGGCAGCCTGACCGTAGTCCTGGTTCCATTTAAGGACCATGACATAGGACACGATTGCCAGGGCGACGATCAGGATTGTGCGTTTAATATCCATGATTACTCGGCCATCGAAGAAGAACGGGAGGTAGGGATAGGTGGAACCGGGTCATAACCACCGGGATTCCACGGATGACAGCGACCTAAACGACGAAAGGTCAGCCAGCCACCGCGCAGAAGACCATGATTTTCTATGGCCTCTAACGCGTAGCAGGAACAACTGGGGTAGAAACGACAGTGGCTGGCCATCAGAGGACTAATGGCATAGCGATAAAACTGGATCGGAACGATTGCCAGTTTACGCATCAAGGCTGTCTACCCCTACAGTTTCGGTGCTGACTGCTGGTGCTGGCTTGTGGGTACGCGCCAAACGTTTCCAGAGCTTGCCGAAATGCTGAATCAATTCGGGGTTTTCTACATCACCCAAGCCTTTGCGCGCGACGATAACAATATCCCAACCAACCAGAGTGTCCTGGTGGAGGCGAAACGATTCGCGCATCAGACGCTTGAGGCGATTGCGCTCAACGGAGAGCTTTACGCTCTTCTTGCCGATCACCAACCCGAGACGGGGATGATCAAGATCGTTGTTACGCGCAAGGAGCAGGAGATTTTTCCCCGGAACCTTGCCGGTGGGGGAGTCAAAGACTGCCTTGAAATGCCGGGGGGTTAGCAGACGCTTTTCCCGACTGAAGTCCTGACTCACCACCAGTACCGGATTATCAAACTGCCAGACGCGCACGACCTTTGGCGCGGCGACGCGACAGGACAGCACGGCCGTTCTTGGTAGCCATGCGAGCACGGAAGCCGTGAGTACGGGCGCGTTTGATGGTGCTTGGTTGGAAAGTACGTTTCATGGCGTTGTTACCTGGTTCGTCCACAACGGGCCGGAATGGCCCCCGTTTTAAGAGACCGGCGATTCTAGAGAAAGCAAGCCTCTAGGTCAATTTCCAACCAGCTTTTCCTTTAATTAGATGTCGACGGGGTCCTGGCGCCCTTCTCCCCGTCTGACTTCCATCTGCCATGCGATAGATATAAAAATAAAGAAGGAAGTTATTTAAAGCTTTTCTGTAAAGCTTATAAAAGCTAGGGACGCGATCATCTGTGGATAACTGCCTTGAGCCCTTGTTCCACGTGTTGTACAGAGAATGACAACACGGGGGAGAAGCGGTGCTCTGCCTGTGCTGCGCTATCGGATAAGCTGTGTGTGGAACAGCTACTTATCCACAGGCCGGTTACCCACAGACTTTCGACCCCACTTGTACAACGAGCTTAGGTGGGTTTATCCACAGAGCTTATGCACAGACCACTGGTCGCATTTTTTGCGGTTAAGGCATTGATTTTGGGTGGCCTGTGAACAACCTACATGTGGATAAGTGGACGGCTGGCCGCTACAATGGCGGCTGTTTTTGCCTCACCGGCTTTCAACTTAGGGGATATCCGTGTCAGTGGAACTTTGGCAGCAGTGCGTGGAGCTTTTGCGCGATGAGCTGCCTGCCCAGCAATTCAACACCTGGATCCGTCCGCTACAGGTCGAAGCCGAAGGCGACGAGTTGCGTGTCTATGCGCCCAATCGTTTTGTCCTCGACTGGGTCAACGAGAAGTACCTGGGCCGCGTTCTCGAATTGCTCGACGAACATGGCAACGGCCTGGCGCCTGCTCTCTCCTTATTAATAGGCAGCAAGCGCAGCTCAGCTCCTCGCGCCGCGCCGAATGCGCCATTGGCCGCCGCCGCGTCGCAAGCCCAAGCTGCAGTGGCGCCTGTCGCCGCAGCACCTGCACCGACAGCTGCGCCGTCCAAGCCGTCGTCGCGCAAAAATAATGCGCCAGAGAATGAAGAGCCGTCCCGCGACAGCTTCGACCCGATGGCCGGTGCCAGCTCTCAACAGGCGCCCGTGCGCTCCGAGCAACGTACTGTGCAGGTAGAAGGCGCGCTCAAGCACACCAGTTACCTGAACCGCACGTTTACCTTCGAGAACTTTGTCGAAGGCAAGTCCAACCAGCTGGCCCGAGCGGCCGCCTGGCAGGTCGCCGATAACCCCAAGCATGGTTACAACCCGCTCTTCCTTTATGGCGGCGTGGGCTTGGGTAAGACGCACTTGATGCACGCCGTCGGTAACCACCTATTAAAGAAGAACCCGAATGCCAAGGTGGTTTACCTGCATTCGGAGCGCTTCGTGGCCGACATGGTCAAGGCCTTGCAGCTCAACGCCATCAACGAGTTCAAACGTTTCTACCGCTCCGTTGATGCCTTGTTGATCGATGACATTCAGTTCTTTGCCCGCAAGGAACGTTCCCAAGAGGAGTTCTTCCACACCTTCAACGCCCTGCTCGAAGGTGGCCAGCAGGTCATCTTGACCAGTGACCGTTACCCGAAGGAAATCGAAGGCCTGGAAGAACGTCTGAAGTCTCGTTTCGGCTGGGGCCTGACTGTTGCCGTGGAGCCACCGGAGCTGGAAACCCGCGTTGCGATCCTGATGAAGAAGGCCGACCAGGCTAAAGTCGATCTGCCTCACGATGCTGCGTTCTTCATCGCCCAACGCATCCGTTCCAACGTGCGTGAGCTGGAAGGCGCGCTCAAGCGGGTCATCGCCCACTCCCACTTCATGGGTCGCGATATCACCATCGAGCTGATTCGCGAGTCCTTGAAAGACTTGTTGGCCTTGCAGGACAAGCTGGTGAGTGTGGATAACATCCAGCGCACCGTGGCCGAGTACTACAAGATCAAGATTTCCGACCTGCTGTCCAAGCGCCGTTCGCGCTCGGTGGCACGTCCACGCCAGGTTGCCATGGCCCTCTCCAAGGAGTTGACCAACCACAGCCTGCCGGAAATCGGTGATGTGTTTGGCGGACGCGACCACACCACGGTCTTGCACGCATGCCGCAAGATCAATGAACTTAAGGAATCCGACGCGGATATTCGCGAGGACTACAAGAACCTGCTGCGTACACTGACTACGTGATGACACCAGCGCAGCTTATTAAGGCAAGGGACTAGACCATGCATTTCACCATTCAACGCGAAGCCCTGTTGAAACCCCTGCAACTGGTCGCAGGCGTCGTCGAGCGCCGACAGACCTTGCCGGTGCTTTCCAACGTATTACTGGTGGTCGAGGGGCAACAGTTGTCCTTGACCGGTACCGACCTGGAAGTCGAACTGGTGGGTCGTGTCCAGCTCGAAGAGCCTGCCGAACCCGGCGAGATCACCGTGCCGGCGCGCAAGCTGATGGATATCTGCAAAAGCCTGCCTAACGATGCGCTGATCGACATCAAGGTGGATGAGCAGAAGTTGGTGGTCAAGGCAGGCCGCAGCCGTTTCACCCTGTCGACCTTGCCGGCCAATGACTTTCCAACCGTAGAAGAAGGCCCTGGCTCGCTGACGTGCAGCCTGGAGCAAAGCAGGCTGCGTCGTTTGATCGAGCGCACCAGCTTCGCAATGGCCCAGCAGGACGTGCGTTACTACCTCAACGGTATGCTGCTGGAAGTCTCGGAAGGCATTATCCGTGCTGTAGCCACCGACGGTCACCGCCTGGCGATGTGCTCGATGCGTGCCGATATCGGTCAGCCGGATCGTCACCAGGTAATCGTTCCACGCAAAGGTATCCTTGAACTGGCGCGCTTGCTCACCGAGCCGGACGGCAACGTCAGCATCGTGTTGGGCCAGCACCACATTCGCGCGACCACCGGTGAGTTCACCTTCACCTCCAAGTTGGTAGACGGTAAGTTCCCGGACTACGAGCGTGTGTTGCCTAAAGGTGGCGACAAGCTGGTGGTCGGTGATCGTCAGGCTCTGCGTGAAGCCTTTAGCCGTACTGCGATTCTGTCCAACGAAAAGTACCGTGGTATTCGCCTGCAGCTGGCCAACGGCCAACTGAAAATCCAGGCCAACAACCCGGAACAGGAAGAGGCGGAAGAAGAAGTGGGTGTCGACTACAACGGCGCATCGCTGGAAATCGGCTTTAACGTGAGCTACCTGTTGGACGTGCTGGGTGTTATGACTACCGAACAGGTTCGTCTGATCCTGTCGGACTCCAACAGCAGCGCCCTGGTACAAGAATCCGACAACGACGACTCGGCTTACGTTGTCATGCCGATGCGCCTGTAATCATGCTCAGCAGAAGCTAGATGTCCCTCAGTCGCGTCTCGGTCACCGCGGTGCGCAATCTGCACCCGGTGACCTTCTCCCCTTCCCCCCGCATCAATATCCTCCATGGCGCCAACGGCAGTGGCAAAACCAGTGTGCTGGAAGCCATCCATCTGCTGGGGCTTGCGCGTTCCTTCCGCAGTGCCCGTTTGTTACCCGTGATTCAGTACGAACAATTGGCCTGTACCGTATTTGGCCAAGTGGAACTGGCTGAGGGCGGTCATAGCAGCCTGGGGATATCGCGTGATCGTGGTGGGGAATTTCAGATCCGAATCGACGGGCAAAATGCGCGCAGCGCAGCGCAACTGGCAGAGATCCTGCCGTTGCAACTGATCAACCCCGACAGCTTTCGATTGCTGGAAGGTGCCCCGAAAATCCGTCGGCAATTCCTCGACTGGGGCGTGTTCCACGTGGAACCCCGCTTCATGGCCACTTGGCAGCGGCTGCAGAAGGCCCTGCGGCAGCGGAACTCATGGCTGCGGCATGGTACACTTGACGCCGCTTCGCAAGCAGCCTGGGACCGTGAACTGTGCCTGGCCAGCGACGAAATAGATGAATACCGCCGCGCCTATATCAAAGCCTTGAAACCAGTCTTTGAGCAGACCTTGAGCGAGTTGTTGGACCTCGAGGGCCTGACGCTGAGTTATTACCGCGGTTGGGACAAAGAACGTGAGCTGAGTGCAGTGCTCGCAACGTCCTTGCAACGGGATCAGCAAATCGGACACACCCAGGCCGGCCCCCAGCGCGCTGATTTGCGCCTTAGATTAGGTGCACACAATGCTGCGGACATCTTGTCCCGCGGCCAGCAAAAGTTGGTGGTCTGTGCGTTGCGTATCGCGCAGGGCCATCTGGTTAGCCAGGCTCGACGCGGTCAGTGTATTTATTTGGTGGATGACTTGCCGTCAGAACTCGACGAGCAGCACCGCCGCTCGCTATGCCGCTTGTTGGAAGACTTACGCTGCCAAGTGTTTATCACCTGTGTAGACCACGAATTATTGAGGGAAGGCTGGCAGACGGAAACGCCAGTCGCTTTGTTCCACGTGGAACAAGGCCGTATCACCCAGACCCACGACCATCGGGAGTGAAGGCATGAGCGAAGAAAACACGTACGACTCGACCAGCATTAAAGTGCTGAAAGGTTTGGATGCCGTACGCAAACGTCCCGGTATGTACATTGGCGACACCGATGATGGTAGCGGTCTGCACCACATGGTGTTCGAGGTGGTCGATAACTCCATCGACGAAGCTCTGGCCGGTCACTGCGACGACATCAGCATTATCATCCACCCGGATGAATCCATCACCGTGCGTGACAACGGTCGTGGCATCCCGGTAGATGTGCACAAAGAAGAAGGCGTTTCGGCGGCAGAGGTCATCATGACCGTGCTCCACGCTGGCGGTAAGTTCGACGACAACTCCTATAAAGTATCCGGTGGTTTACACGGTGTAGGTGTGTCGGTAGTGAACGCCCTGTCCGAAGAACTGATCCTCACTGTCCGCCGTAGCGGCAAGATTTGGGAGCAGACCTACGTCCACGGCGTACCACAGGAGCCGATGAAAATCGTCGGTGACAGTGAAACCACCGGTACCCAGATCCACTTCAAGCCATCGGAAGAAACCTTCAAAAACATCCATTTCAGCTGGGACATCCTGGCCAAGCGGATTCGCGAACTGTCTTTCCTTAACTCCGGTGTCGGCATCGTCCTCAAGGATGAGCGCAGCGGCAAGGAAGAGCTGTTCAAGTATGAAGGTGGCCTGCGAGCGTTCGTTGAATACCTGAACACCAACAAGACCGCGGTCAACCAGGTGTTCCACTTCAACATCCAGCGTGAAGATGGCATCGGCGTGGAAATCGCCCTGCAGTGGAACGACAGCTTCAACGAGAACCTGTTGTGCTTCACCAACAACATTCCACAACGCGATGGCGGTACTCACCTGGTGGGTTTCCGTTCTGCGCTGACGCGTAACCTGAACACCTACATCGAAGCGGAAGGCTTGGCGAAGAAACATAAAGTCGCCACCACCGGTGACGATGCCCGTGAAGGCCTGACGGCGATCATCTCGGTCAAGGTACCGGATCCGAAGTTCAGCTCCCAGACCAAAGACAAGCTGGTGTCTTCCGAAGTGAAGACTGCGGTTGAACAGGAAATGGGTAAGTACTTCTCCGACTTCCTGTTGGAAAACCCGAACGAAGCCAAGCTGGTTGTCGGCAAGATGATCGATGCTGCACGCGCCCGTGAAGCCGCACGGAAGGCCCGTGAAATGACCCGCCGCAAAGGCGCGCTGGATATCGCCGGCCTGCCAGGCAAACTGGCTGACTGCCAGGAGAAGGACCCTGCCCTCTCCGAACTGTACCTGGTGGAAGGTGACTCTGCTGGCGGTTCCGCCAAGCAGGGTCGTAACCGTCGCACCCAGGCCATCCTGCCGTTGAAGGGTAAGATCCTCAACGTTGAGAAGGCCCGCTTCGACAAGATGATTTCCTCCCAGGAAGTCGGCACCTTGATCACGGCGTTGGGCTGCGGTATTGGCCGCGATGAGTACAATATCGACAAGCTGCGCTACCACAACATCATCATCATGACCGATGCTGACGTCGACGGTTCGCACATCCGCACCCTGCTGCTGACCTTCTTCTTCCGTCAGTTGCCGGAGCTGATCGAGCGTGGCTACATCTACATCGCCCAGCCGCCGTTGTACAAAGTGAAAAAGGGCAAGCAAGAGCAATACATCAAAGACGACGACGCCATGGAAGAGTACATGACGCAGTCGGCCCTGGAAGATGCCAGCCTGCACTTGAATGACGAAGCGCCGGGTATCTCCGGTGAGTCGCTGGAGCGCCTGGTCAACGACTTCCGTATGGTCATGAAGACACTCAAGCGTTTGTCGCGCCTGTACCCACAGGAGCTGACCGAGCACTTCATCTATCTGCCGGCCGTGAGCCTGGAGCAGTTGGGCGATCACGCCGCCATGCAGGATTGGCTGGCCCAATACGAAGTGCGCCTGCGTACTGTGGAGAAGTCTGGTCTGGTGTACAAAGCCAGCCTGCGTGAGGACCGTGAACGTAACGTATGGCTGCCAGAGGTCGAACTGATCTCCCACGGCCTGTCCAATTACGTCACCTTCAACCGCGACTTCTTCGGTAGCAACGACTACAAGACCGTGGTTACCCTCGGCGCGCAATTGAGCACCCTGCTGGACGACGGTGCTTACATTCAGCGTGGCGAACGCAAGAAGCAGGTCAAGGAGTTCAAGGAAGCCTTGGACTGGTTGATGGCGGAAAGCACCAAGCGTCATACCATCCAGCGCTATAAAGGTCTGGGCGAGATGAACCCGGATCAGCTGTGGGAAACCACCATGGACCCTGCTCAACGTCGCATGCTGCGCGTGACCATCGAAGACGCCATTGGCGCCGACCAGATCTTCAACACCCTGATGGGTGATGCGGTCGAGCCTCGTCGTGACTTCATCGAGAGCAATGCCTTGGCGGTGTCTAACCTGGACTTCTGATCAGGAACATCTGCTAAAAAAAAGGCCAACGCTTAGCGTTGGCCTTTTTTGTTGGTTCGTAGTCGCGCATTTTTTAAATGCTCCACGTGGAACATCAGCCTATTTAACTTTCCACAGCGGGTGTCACACTCTCCAACCGATACCCGTACCCATAGATGGTAAGCAGCTGCCAACCGCGATCCGCGGTCAGCCCTAGCTTGTTGCGCAGGCGGTAGATATGCGTGTCCAACGGCCGCGACGACACCATTTCTTCGTGGCTCCAGAACCGCTCATAGAGATACTCGCGAGACAACGGCCGGGCCAGGTTGGCAAATAGACAACTTGCCAAACGGTATTCCCGTTCTGTCAGGTTAATGGGCTTGCCCGCTCGGGTGACGGTCAGTTCGGCATCGTCGAACGTCAGATCGTTAAAGCTCTGCACTTCCTGGGTAGCCGACTTTTGCAAACCGTGGCGCCGCAGCACGGCGCTGACTCGGGCTTTGAGTTCGTTGGGCCGAAACGGCTTGCTGACATAGTCGTCCGCCCCGCTGTTCAACGCCGTCACGATATCGCTTTCGGCATCGCGACTGGTGAGCATGATAACGGCGGGAGGCGACTCCATGTGCTCGCGGGTCCAGCGCAATAACGCGATCCCGGAGATATCCGGCAGTTGCCAGTCGAGGATCAGCAGGTCAAAGGTTTCCCGACGTAGCTGGCGTAGCAGGTCTTCGCCACGTTCAAAAAAATGCAGGGACCAGGGCTGTTCAGCCGGACCGGGAATCTGTCGCAGTGTCTGTTCCACCCGTCGCAACTCTGCGGGTTCGTCATCCAGTATTGCGACACGCATGGGCGGGGTCCTTCCTACAAAAATACGAGAGCTTGAATGGGGGGCACATGCTGTACAAATGCCGGCCTATGAATCTGAATAATTATGGACGGATTCTACAGTGCCTGGATCTCTCGATACGCTGAAAGCGCCGTAAACTCAATCCACTACGATCCTCAAAGAAGATACCGGCTCCTGTCGTTCCGTAAAAGCGTCGGTGTGATCGCCTCGCCGGGGCGTTATGCCCGCTCCAATGTGCGGTATCGTTCATTGCGCGGTCGTGGGAAGTTCCTCCAATGAGACCGAAATAAGCTTCACTGGTTTCAGAACACTGCATGCACTTCATCGCAACCCCATGGAGAGAGATCCTGGGCTTATGACATCTTTACTTAACGACCATCAATGCCTTGGCCCCCTCATGGCGCTAGCCCTGTGAAGCTCTGGCGCAAAACCGAGAAACGCCAACCTACCCAGGCCCAGCTTTTGTTCCATGGGTTGGTTCGTGAATGGCTGTTGATCGGTTTGGTACTCCTGCCCTTTACGGCCTACTTATCCTTGAGCGCTGGCTTAGCGCTCAATAATCCGCTCTATGACAGCCTGCGCCGCCTCACGCCCTTGCCGGTAGATCCACGCATCGTCCTGGTGACCATCGACGCACCCAGCCTGGAAGCACTTGGCCCATGGCCTTGGCCGCGCAGCGTACATGCCGAGCTGATTGAACGCGTGAACGCCGCACAGCCGGCGGGCATTTTGTTGGATGTGATCTTCAGTGAGACCGACCACAGTCATGACGACCAGCGCCTGGCCGATGCCGTATGCAAAGCCGGCAATGTATTGCTGCCCATCGCCGGAGACAGCAGCGTCAGCCCCAAGGCTCCCATAGCGCCGTTGTCGCCACTGCTCAAGTGCGCCAAGGGTGTCGGTCACATCAACGTCGAAGCGGACAACGACGGTGTGGTGCGCAGCGTGTATCTACGTGAAGGCCCGCCGGGGAGCACGCTTCCTCAGTTGGCGTGGCTGGCGTTCGTCATGAGCGAGCATGCCGAGACGATGCCGGGCCTGCCGCAAGAGCCTACTGGAGGTCACTGGCACCAGGAACATGAAATCCGTGTGCCGTTCACTTCGGAACCAGACCATTTTCCCAGTCTGTCCTACGTCAGCGTATTGCGGGGCGAGGTACCTCCCGAGTCTCTGCGTGGTCGCCTGGTTCTGATCGGCGCCTCAGCCTATGGCATGGCCGATCGTTTCGTGACGCCGCTCTCTTCCACCGTAGGTACCACAGCGGGCGTTGAGATCCAGGCGGACGTACTGAATGGTTTATTGCAGGGCCGCAGCATCGTCGATTTGCCCGGCTGGCTGGCGGCGTTGCTAGCAACGTCCCTGGTGGCCCTGCTGCTGGGCCTTCTGCTTGTGCGCCCCCGTTACGCCCTGTGGATGACCTTGGCGTGCATGGCCGTGGCTTTGCTGGGCTCATGGGGCTTATTGCGCCTGGGCCACTGGTGGAGCCCCGCAGCATGCCTGATCGGTTTGTTGCTGAGTTACCTGATCTGGAATTGGCGACGTCTGAGCGTAATTCTCGCCTACTTTGGCTGGGAACTGGCACGTCTGGATAACGAACCCAAGGTGCTTCCGGAACGTCGTCGCGCGCCCGCCAGTAAGGGCGATGTGCTGCAAGGGCGGATCTTTGCCCTTGAACAAGCCGTCAGTCGTACACGCGATACGCGGCGCTTTATGGCTGACGGGCTGGAGTGCCTGCCGGTAGCAACGCTGATCACCGACCCTCAGGGCAGCATCCTGTTGGCCAACCGCGTGGCCCGTGAAGTATTCGGCAATGACCTGGTCGGCGAAAACCTCGTCGAACAGCTCGCCGATCTAGGCTATCCCCCGCTGCACAATGGTGTACGCCCTGCCCTATCGGCACTGGAACTGGTCGAGTTTCGCGATATCCACCAACGCAGTTTGCGCATGGAGCTAGCCCCTTTGCTGCCTGCCGAAGGGGATTTTGCCCTCGGCTGGTTGTTGAGCCTCACGGACCTGAGCAAGGAGCGTGAAGCCCAGCAGCACCGCGAGACGATGCTGCGTTTCCTTTCCCACGACCTGCGTGCACCGCACTCAGCGATCCTTGCCCTGTTGGACGTGCACAACGGGGAGTCCCCGGTGTTTACCCAGATCGAACAGCAGGTGCGGCGGGCCTTGAGCCTGACTGAATCCTTTGTGCAATTGGCCAAGGCTGAAGCGGACGGTTACCAGTTCCAGCCCACCCTGTTTGCCATGCTGGTGATGGACGCCTTTGATCAAGTGGCGGTGATTGCGCAGTTGAAGGGCATCCATTTGGTTCACGACCTGGATGAGGCGGACGAGGCCATGGTCTACGCTGACCAATCGCTGCTCACCCGGGCGTTGTTCAATGTGCTGGAGAACGCGATCAAATACTCCCCATCCGGTACCACCGTCAGGTTGAGGCATGGCAGTGCGCAAGGTTGGTTGGAATGCAGGATAAGCGACCAGGGACCGGGGATTGCGCCTGAGGATCTGCCGGAGTTGTTTAACCAATACCGACGTTTCGATTCGGCTCAAGGCAGTGAGGGGCTTGGACTGGGGCTGACCATGGTTAAAGCAGTGTTGGAGCGGCACGGTGGGCGCATCGTGTGTGAAAGTGAGCTGGGCAAGGGCTCGACGTTTATCCTGCTGCTGCCGTTATTGGAGGACTGAAAAAGCGGCTTTTCTGCTGTGCATAAAAAACCGGTCACAAGGACCGGTTTTTTTATGAAGAAAAAACTTATGCACGTTTTTCTGAATTTTATGAGCTTCAGAAATATGTAAGTAAATCAGCTTGTTATGAAGCAAAAAAGCCAATTCGCCAACAAAGCGTACACAGGTTATCCACAGATGCTCAAACGGCCGGCGTCTCCACCACCACAGGTTCCGGAGGCAGAGAGCCCATGGCCCGTTGCTGCGCTTCATTCCACGCCGCAGCGCGGTCGTTCAGAGCGGCGATGGCACGTGGTCCTTCGCCTTCTGCGTACATCGGTTCGCCGATCACTACGGTGATAGTGCCTGAGCGTTTAGCCCAGCCAGTCTTGGGCCAGAACTTGCCGGCGTTATGCGCAATTGGCAGCACAGGCAGGTTGGCGTTGACCGCCAGGGCGGTACCACCCCGTGAGAACTTACCCACGGTGCCGTAGGGCACCCGCGTGCCCTCGGGAAAGATCAGCACCCAGACGCCGTCCTTGAGCAACTCATCGCCCTTCTTCGCGACATGCTTGAGCGCAGCCTTGGGGTTGTCCCGGTCGATGGCGATCGGACGCAACATGGCCATGGCCCAGCCGAAGAATGGCACATACAGAAGCTCGCGCTTGAGCACCTGGCTCAACGGCGAGAAATACGCCGAGAGGAAGAACGTCTCCCAGGTGCTCTGATGGTTCGAGAGAATCACGCACGGTTGATCAGGAACGTTTTCAGCGCCCTTGATCTCGAAACGAATATTCAGGAACACCTTGCTCAGCCACAACGCGCAGCGGCACCAGTAGACGTTGATAAAGCGATAGCGCGCCTTGAAGGGAAGGAACGGTGCAATAAAAAAGCTCAGGGTGCACCAGAGAAACGAACTGGTGCCCAGCAGCAGGTAAAAGAAAAAGGTTCTGATGGCCTGCAAGATCGACATGGCGGCATTTACCGTTGCGGGACACGGCCCGCCTGCTAAAAGCGCACTCCCGAACAGTCCTTGGTCAGGAAGTCGAGGGCGGCTAGTTGTTGATAAGTTCTGCGGCAACGGCCGCCAGATCGTCAAAAATCAAGGTGCCTACCGGCAGGTTTTTAGCCTGGGTCTTTTCGCCTTTTCCGGTTTTAACCAAAACTGGCTGAGAGTCGACGGCTTTGGCCGCCTCCAGGTCACCGAGGCTGTCCCCGACGAACCATATCCCAGCCAAGGGCACCTTGTAATGTTCTGCAATAATTTTCAACATGCCAGGCTTGGGCTTGCGGCAATCGCAGCCTTCGTCCGGCCCGTGGGGGCAGTAGACCACCAACCCCACCTCGCCGCCCTGCTCGGCCACTAACGCGCGCAAACGCGCGTGCATGGCCTCCAGGGTCGCGATGTCGTAGTAACCGCGGGCGATGCCGGACTGGTTGGTGGCGATGGCCACCGTCCAGCCGGCTTTGCTCAACTGCGCGATGGCCTCGATCGAACCGGGCAGCGGGATCCACTCCTCCACCGACTTGATGTAAGCGTCGGAGTCGTAGTTGATCACCCCGTCCCGATCGAGAATCAGCAGTTTCAACATGATCAGCCCAGTACGGAGATGTCGGCGATATTGATGAACAAGCCACGCAGGCGCGCCAGCATGGCGTAGCGGTTTTTGCGCACGCCAGCATCATCGGCATTGATCATCACCGCTTCGAAGAACGCATCCACCGGCTCACGCAAGGACGCCAGGCGCGCCAACGCTTCAGCGTAGTTACGCTCAGCGATCAGCGGCTTCACGGCGTTCTCGGCCTTGGCGATGGCTGAGTTCAGCGAGAACTCCTTGGCATCGGCAAACAGGCCCGGGTCGACTTCGGCAGTGCCGAGGCTGTCGGCCTTGCTCAACAGGTTCGACACGCGCTTGTTCACGGCGGCCAGGGCATCGGCTTCCGGCAGCTTGCGGAACGCTTGCACGGCTTGTACACGCTGGTCGAAGTCCAGTGCCGAGCCCGGTTGCAGGGCACGTACCGACAGGTAGACGGAAACGTCCACGCCTTCGTCTTCATAACGCGCACGCAGGCGATCGAACACAAACTCCAGCACTTGCTCGGCCAGGCCGGCTTGCTTGACCTTGGTGCCGAACTGGCCGACGGCAAATACCACGGCCTGGGTCAGGTCGAGGTCCAGCTTTTTGTCGATCAGGATACGCAGCACGCCCAAGGCCGCACGGCGCAGGGCATACGGGTCTTTGCTGCCGGTGGGCAGCATGCCGATACCGAAGATACCCACGAGGGTGTCCAGCTTGTCGGCAATGGCCACGGCCGCACCGGTCAGGGTGCTCGGCAGTTCTGCACCGGCACCGCGCGGCATGTACTGCTCGTTCAGGGCCAGGGCGACATCATCCGGCTCGCCGTCGTTGAGGGCGTAGTAGTAACCGGCCACGCCTTGCATCTCTGGGAACTCGCCGACCATCTCGGTGGCCAGGTCGCACTTGGACAGCAAGCCAGCACGCGCTGCCCAGGCTGCGTCGCCGCCGATACGTGGGGCAATGTAGGCCGCCAGCTTGGAAACACGCACGGCCTTGTCGTAGACGCTGCCGAGTTTTTCCTGGAACACCACGTTTTGCAGGCGCAGGTTGAAGTCTTCCAGCTTCTGCTTCTTGTCTTGCTTGAAGAAGAACTCGGCGTCGGTCAGGCGCGGGCGCACGACTTTTTCGTTACCGGCGATGATCTGCTGTGGGTCTTTGCTTTCGATGTTGGCCACGGTGATAAAACGCGGCAACAACTTACCGTCCACGTCCAGCAGGCAGAAGTACTTCTGGTTGTCCTGCATGGTGGTGATCAAGGCTTCTTGCGGCACGTCGAGGAAACGCTCTTCGAACGAGCACACCAGCGGCACCGGCCATTCCACCAGGGCGGTCACTTCGTCGAGCAGGCTTGGCGGCACGATGGCGGTGCCTTCTTGCAGACGGGCCAGCTCTTCGGTGCGCTTGCTGATCAGCTCGCGACGCTCATTGGCGTCGGCCAGCACGTAAGCAGCGCGCAGGTCGTTGAGGTAGTTGGCCGGCGAAGTGATGCGCACGCTTTCTGGATGATGGAAGCGGTGACCACGGGAGTCACGACCGGCCTTCTGGGCGAGGATGGTGCAATCGATGACCTGGTCGCCGAGCAGCATCACCAGCCATTGGGTTGGGCGCACGAACTCTTCCTTGCGCGCACCCCAGCGCATGCGCTTGGGGATAGGCAGGTCGTTCAGGGAATCTTCAACGATGGTCGGCAACAGGCTGGCGGTTGGCTTGCCGGTGATGACCTGGCTGAAACGCAGTTTCGGGCCGCTCTGGTCGATCTCGCTCAGCTCCACGCCACACTTCTTGGCAAAGCCAAGGGCCGCCTGGGTCGGGTTGCCTTCGGCGTCGAAAGCCGCCTGGCGCGGTGGGCCGTCCAGGTTGATGCTGCGATCCGGCTGCTGGGTTTCCAGCGCGGTCAGCAGCACAGCCAGGCGGCGCGGCGCGGCGTAGACCTTCTTGGCTTGAAACTTCAGGCCAGCGGTCTGCAGGCCTTTTTCGATACCGGCCAGGAATGCATCGGCCAGGGTATTGAGGGCCTTGGGTGGCAGCTCTTCGGTGCCCAGTTCAACCAGGAAATCTTGAGCACTCATTGTGCAGCCTCCAGCTTAGCCAACACTTCATCACGCAAATCCGGGGTTGCCATCGGGAAGCCCAGCTTGGCGCGAGCCAGCAGGTAGGCTTGGGCGACGGAACGCGCCAGGGTGCGCACACGCAGGATGTATTGCTGGCGCGCAGTAACCGAAATGGCACGGCGGGCGTCCAGCAGGTTGAAGGTATGGGAGGCCTTCAACACCATTTCATAGCTTGGCAACGGCAGCGGCTGGTCGAGTTCGATCAGGCGCTTGGCTTCGCTTTCATAGAAGTCGAACAGTTCGAACAGTTTGTCGACGTTGGCGTGTTCGAAGTTGTAGGTGGACTGCTCCACCTCGTTCTGGTGGAACACATCGCCGTAAGTCACCTTGCCGAACGGGCCGTCAGCCCATACCAGGTCGTAGACCGAGTCCACGCCTTGCAGGTACATGGCCAGGCGCTCAAGGCCATAGGTGATTTCGCCGGTGACCGGGTAGCACTCGATGCCGCCGGCTTGCTGGAAGTAAGTGAACTGTGTCACTTCCATGCCATTGAGCCAGACTTCCCAGCCCAGGCCCCAGGCGCCCAGGGTTGGCGATTCCCAGTTGTCTTCGACGAAACGAATGTCGTGCACCAGTGGGTCCAGGCCGACATGTTTCAGCGAGCCCAGGTACAGCTCCTGGAAGTTGTCCGGGTTGGGCTTCAATACCACCTGGAACTGGTAGTAGTGCTGCAGACGGTTCGGGTTTTCGCCGTAGCGGCCGTCAGTCGGGCGGCGACTGGGCTGCACATAAGCGGCGTTCCAGGTTTCCGGGCCGATGGCCCGCAGGAATGTAGCGGTGTGGAAAGTGCCGGCGCCTACTTCCATATCGTAGGGCTGAAGTACCACACAACCTTGCTCGGCCCAGTATTGCTGGAGGGCGAGGATCAAGTCTTGGAAGGTACGCACGGCTGGCGTAGGCTGGCTCACGAAATTCACCTGTTACTTGGGCTGCGATTTAAAGAGCGGGAGTATACCCGATTCGGCCCCGCCACCACTCCCTGGAGCCTTATGCCACGCTGCTTTTGGTGTTCTGAAGATCCGCTGTACATGGCTTATCACGATCAAGAGTGGGGAACGCCGCTGCGCGATGCGCAGGGTTTGTTCGAGTTGCTTTTGCTCGAAGGGTTCCAGGCAGGCCTGTCCTGGATCACCGTTTTACGCAAACGCGAGCATTATCGAAAGGTGTTGTTCGGCTTTGACGCGCAGCGTCTGGCGCAATTGAGCGATGACGAAATCGAGGTGCTGATGCAGGACCCGGGTATCGTGCGCAATCGCTTGAAGCTCAACGCTACCCGGCGCAACGCCGCGGCCTGGCTGGCGCTGGAAGATCCCGTGGGGTTGCTGTGGTCGTTTGTCGGCGGCAAACCCAAGGTCAATCACTTCAAGGATCGCAGCGACGTCCCGGCGATCACGCCCGAAGCCCAAGCCATGAGCAAAGCCTTGAAAAAGGCCGGCTTCACCTTCGTCGGGCCGACCATCTGCTACGCCTTCATGCAGGCCTCGGGCATGGTCATGGACCACACCCAGGACTGCGACCGTTACGCGGACTTGGTCAACGCCGGTTAGAATGCCGGCTTTGCGCACCACACACGATCAGGAGTGACCTGTGGAAAAGTTTAAAGGCGCCTTGCTGGTAGGCGCTCTTCGGTTGTTTGCCCTGCTGCCCTGGCGCGCCGTACAAGCCGTCGGCACGGGGATCGGCTGGATCATGTGGAAAACCCCCAACCGTTCCCGCGATACCGTGCGGATCAACCTCTCCAAATGCTTCCCGGACATGGACCCTGCAGAACGCGAGCGCCTGGTGGGCCGCAGCCTGATGGACATCGGCAAGTCCCTCACCGAAAGCGCCTGCGCGTGGATCTGGCCGGCGCAGCGCTCCATCGACCTGGTCCGCGAAGTCGAGGGCTTGGAAGTGCTGCACGAGGCCCTGGCTTCTGGCAAAGGCGTGGTGGGCATCACCAGCCACCTGGGCAACTGGGAAGTGTTGAACCACTTCTATTGCAGCCAGTGCAAACCGATCATTTTCTATCGCCCGCCCAAGCTCAAGGCGGTGGACGAACTGCTGCGCAAACAACGCGTGCAGCTGGGCAACCGCGTGGCGGCTTCCACCAAGGAAGGCATTCTCAGCGTGATCAAGGAAGTGCGCAAAGGCGGCCAGGTGGGCATTCCTGCCGACCCGGAGCCGGCTGAGTCCGCCGGGATCTTCGTACCGTTTTTTGCCACCCAGGCGCTTACCAGCAAGTTCGTGCCGAACATGCTCGCGGGCCACAAGGCCGTTGGCGTATTCCTGCACGCCCTGCGCCTGCCGGACGGCTCGGGCTACAAGGTGATCCTGGAAGCGGCGCCGGAGGACATGTACAGCACCGACACCGCGACGTCCTGTGCGGCGATGAGCAAGGTAGTTGAGCGCTATGTAGGCGCTTACCCAAGCCAGTACATGTGGAGCATGAAGCGCTTCAAGAAACGCCCGCCGGGTGAGGCGCGGTGGTATTGATACACCGCTGACCTCCAGCCCAATGGAGATCAAATGTGGGAGCTGGCTTGCCTGCGATAGCATCACCTGGGAGTGCCTGATATACCGAGGTGTCTTCATCGCAGGCAAGCCAGCTCCCACAGGTGATCACGTCAGGTTTGGCGATCAAGTTTCTTCAGGAACACCGTCATTTCTTTTTCGGCCTGTTTGTCGCCATGGGCCTGGGCGGCTTCGATGCCCTTCTCCCATGCCAGGTGTGCTGCCGCGCGATCTTCCAATCCCAGCCGCGCCTTGCCCAACAACTTCCACGCCGCTGAATACTTCGGATCGAACTCGACGCATCGCTGCAAATGCTCGGCCGCCGTTGCGTTGTCCTTCAGGTCCAGATAACCCTTGCCCAGGCCAAAGCGCAGCAGCGAATTATCCACACCCTTGGCGAGCATTTTTTCCAGGGATTCGAGCATGACTGTGCGTCCTTTAGCTATATAGCGGTTTCGATATCGTCATCGCGGGCAAGCCCGCTCCCACACTTGGAACGCGATCACATGTGGGAGCGGGCTTGCCCGCGATGGCGGCGGCAGGCTCACTCAATTTTTTAATCAGAAAAAACTCAGCCCCACGTGGAACAGCTTCTCCACATCGCGGATATGTTTCTTGTCCACAAGGAACAAAATCACGTGGTCTCCGGTGGCGATCACCGTGTCGTCGTGGGCAATGATCACTTCTTCATCGCGAATGATCGCACCAATGGTGGTACCGGGCGGCAGGCCGATATCGCGGATCGCCTTGCCAATCACTTTGCTGGACTTGGAGTCACCGTGGGCAATCGCCTCGATGGCTTCCGCTGCGCCACGGCGCAACGAGTGCACGCTGACAATGTCGCCACGCCGTACGTGGGCGAGCAAGGTACCGATGGTCGCCAACTGCGGGCTGATGGCAATGTCGATATCGCCGCCCTGGATCAGGTCCACATAGGCCGGGTTGTTGATGATGGTCATCACCTTCTTCGCCCCCAGCCGCTTGGCGAGCAAGGACGACATGATATTGGCTTCGTCATCGTTGGTCAGGGCCAGGAAGATATCCGCGTCGGCGATGTTCTCTTCCATCAGCAGGTCACGGTCCGAGGTGCTGCCTTGCAGTACGACAGTGCTGTCGAGGGTGTCGGACAAATGCCGACACCGCGTCGGGCTCATCTCGATGATCTTCACCTGATAGCGGCTTTCGATGGCTTCGGCCAAACGCTCGCCAATCTGCCCACCGCCGGCGATGACGATGCGTTTGTAGCTTTCGTCGAGCCTGCGCATTTCGCTCATGACCGCACGAATGTTCGCCTTGGCGGCGATGAAAAACACTTCGTCGTCAGCCTCGATCACCGTATCGCCCTGGGGCAGGATCGGCCGGTCACGGCGGAAAATCGCGGCGACGCGGGTTTCCACATTCGGCATGTGCTCACGCAGCTGGCGCAATTGCTGGCCAACCAGCGGCCCGCCGTAATAGGCCTTCACGGCTACCAGTTGCGCTTTGCCTTCAGCGAAGTCGATAACCTGTAGCGCACCTGGAATTTCGATCAGGCGCTTGATGTAGTGGGTCACCACCTGTTCCGGGCTGATCAGGACGTCTACCGGGATGGCGTCGTTGTCGAACAGCCCGGCGCGGGTCAGGTAAGCCGCTTCGCGCACCCGAGCGATCTTGGTCGGGGTGTGGAACAGGGTGTGGGCGACCTGGCAGGCGACCATGTTGGTCTCGTCGCTGTTGGTCACAGCCACCAGCATGTCGGCATCGTCGGCACCGGCCTGGCGCAGCACCGTCGGAAACGACGCGCGGCCTTGCACCGTACGAATGTCCAGGCGGTCGCCCAGGTTGCGCAAGCGCTCGGCATCGGTGTCGACCACGGTAATGTCGTTGGCTTCACCGGCCAAATGTTCGGCCAGCGTGCCACCCACCTGCCCTGCTCCAAGGATGATGATTTTCATCCGGTCACTCCCTTAAAACCATTCAGCCGCGCACGGCGGCAATCTTGATCAGTTTGGCGTAGTAGAAGCCATCGTGCCCGCCTTCCTGCGCGAGCAGTTGGCGGCCGTGAGGCTGCTTGATGCCGGCGCTGGTGGCGAGGTCCAGTTCGCGCGCGCCGCTGGTGCGGGCGAGGAAGGCTTGGATGACCTCGGTATTTTCGGTGGGCAGCGTGGAGCAAGTGGCGTAAAGCAGGATGCCGCCCACTTCCAGGGTTGGCCACAGCGCGTCGAGCAGTTCGCCTTGCAACACCGCCAGCGCGGCGATGTCGTCGGGCTGGCGGGTCAGCTTGATGTCCGGGTGCCGACGGATCACACCGGTGGCGGAGCAAGGAGCGTCCAGCAGGATGCGCTGGAATGGCTTGCCGTCCCACCACGTCGCGGTGTCGCGGCCGTCGGCGGCGATCAGGTCGGCGCTGAGGCCCAGGCGTGCAAGGTTTTCCCGCACGCGCACCAGGCGCTTGGCCTCAAGGTCCACAGCCACCACACCGGCCAGGTCTTTTTCAACCTCAAGGATGTGACACGTCTTACCGCCTGGCGCGCAGCAGGCGTCGAGTACGCGCTGGCCTGGGGCCAAATCGAGCAGATCGGCAGCCAATTGCGCGGCCTCGTCCTGCACGCTGATCCAGCCTTGGGCAAAGCCCGGCAGGCTGCGCACATCGGCGGCGGCTTCCAGCACGATACCGTCCGTGCTGTACACGCACGGGGTGGCGTTGATGGCCGCGTCGGCGAGTAATTGCAGGTATGCATCCCGGCTGTGGTGGCGACGGTTGACCCGCAGGATCATCGGCGGGTGCGCGTTGTTGGCCGCGCAGATAGCCTCCCATTGCTCGGGCCAAAAGGCCTTCAGGGATTTTTGCAGCCAGCGCGGGTGGGCGGTGCGCACCACCGGATCATGTTCCAGCTCGGCCAACAGCGTTTCGCTTTCACGCTGGGCGCGGCGCAGCACGGCATTGAGCAGGGCCTTGGCCCAGGGTTTTTTCAGCTTGTCGGCGCAGCCGACGGTTTCACCAATGGCGGCGTGGGCGGGCACGCGGGTGTAGAGCAACTGGTAGAGACCCACCAGCAACAGCGCCTCGACATCCGCGTCCGCCGTTTTGAACGGTTTTTGCAGCAGCTTGGCGGCCAACGCAGACAACCGTGGCTGCCAACGGGCGGTGCCAAAGGCCAGGTCCTGCGTAAACCCCCGATCGCGGTCTTCAACCTTATCCAACTGCGTGGGCAATGAACTGTTCAGCGAAGCCTTGCCGTTGAGCACGGCGGCGAGAGCCTTGGCGGCGGCCAGACGTGGGTTCATTGAGTGACCACTCCAAGCGTGGTGCCCAGGGCGAATTTCTCACGACGACTGTTGAACAAATCACTGAAGTTCAGCGCCTTGCCGCCGGGCAATTGCAGACGCGTCAGGCACAGCGCCTGTTCACCGCAAGCCACCAACAGGCCGTCTTTGCTGGCGCCGATGATCTCGCCGGGAGCGCCTGCACCATCGGCCAGGGTCGCGGCCAACACTTTCAAAGCCTCGCCGTTCAGGGTGCTGTGGCAGATCGGCCACGGGTTGAAGGCACGTACCAGGCGCTCAAGCTCCACGGCTGGGCGGCTCCAGTCGATGCGTGCTTCGTCTTTGTTCAATTTGTGCGCGTAGGTGGCCAGGCTGTCGTCCTGTACCTCGCCTTCCAGTGTGCCGGCAGCCAGGCCAGCGATGGCCTGGATCACGGCGGGCGGCCCCAATTCAGCGAGGCGGTCGTGCAGGCTGCCGCCGGTGTCTTGGGCGGTGATCGGTGTGGTGACTTTGAGCAGCATCGGCCCGGTATCCAGGCCGGCTTCCATGCGCATCACGGTCACGCCGCTCTCGCTGTCGCCTGCTTCAACGGCACGTTGAATCGGCGCCGCACCGCGCCAGCGGGGCAGCAGTGAAGCATGACTGTTGATGCAACCCAGGCGCGGTATATCCAGCACAGCCTGAGGCAGGATCAAACCGTAAGCCACCACCACCAGCAGGTCCGGCTTCAGCGCGGCCAGTTCGGCCTGGGCGTCGGCGTTACGCAGGGTCGGCGGTTGCAGCACCGGAATGTTGTGCTCCAGTGCTAATTGCTTGACCGGGCTCGGCATCAGTTTTTGCCCGCGACCGGCCGGGCGATCCGGTTGGGTGTACAC
This sequence comes from Pseudomonas sp. DW-iso17, assembly GCF_058725345.1. Classification (NCBI taxonomy): domain Bacteria; kingdom Pseudomonadati; phylum Pseudomonadota; class Gammaproteobacteria; order Pseudomonadales; family Pseudomonadaceae; genus Pseudomonas; species Pseudomonas sp. DW-iso17. Next base: position 716,941 of record NZ_JBZXEA010000011.1, read on the forward strand.
CGCGACGATGTCATAAGGGCTGGCAAGCAGCGCCTTGAGGTGTTCGGCGGCAAATTCAGGAGTGCCGGCAAAAACAATGCGCAATGGCTCGGTCATGGGAGTTCTCGGTTAAAAACAGTCACAAAAGAAAAAGGCTTGCCGCAGCAAGCCTTTGGAAGAAGGGCATCAAGCTTGCTGGCGATGCTTTTTTTCCAGCTTTTTCTTGATCCTGTCCCGCTTGAGCGTGGACAGGTAATCGACAAACAGTTTGCCGTTGAGGTGGTCGCATTCATGCTGGATGCACACCGCCAACAGACCTTCGGCAATCAGCTCAAACGGCTTGCCGTCACGGTCCAGCGCCTTGATCTTCACGCGCAGCGGGCGTTCCACATTTTCGTAGAACTCCGGCACCGACAGGCAGCCTTCCTGGTATTCGCCCATCTCTTCGGTCAGCGGTTCGAACTCAGGGTTGATGTACACCCGAGGTTCGCTGCGATCTTCCGACAGGTCCATGACCACGACACGCAGATGCACGTTGACCTGGGTAGCGGCGAGGCCGATGCCCGGGGCTTCATACATTGTTTCAAACATGTCATCGACCAACTGACGAACCTTGTCGTCCACTACGGCCACCGGCTTGGCGATCGTGCGCAGGCGCGAGTCGGGAAATTCGAGGATGTTCAAAATAGCCATAAGCGTAATTGCTGCACATGTGAGGAAGAGACAAATCGGCGGTGGGATGGACCCATACGGCCGGTGTGAAACGCTCGGAAGCCGCGAAGGCCATGGCATTTCACGCGAACGCACATAATAAAGGAGATTCACCCCATGAGGAAATCGCTACTCGTCTTGCTGCTGTGGGCCCCGTTCGCCACGGCGTTGATTGCGCAACCCACTGAGCGCCTGGATCAGGCCGCGCAACAGGCCATCCAGCATTTTTTACTGCACAACCGTATTTTTGACTCGCCCGAGGACCTCGATAACGCGCCTTACATTATTGCGGCGCAAGGCGGGCGCGTGCTGGGTGCCAACGACGAGCGTGTGCATGCGCGCGGGCGTCTGGACCCGGCCCAGCCGAGCTACGGGATCTTTCGGCGAGGCAAGGCCTACACCGACCCCGTTACCCAGGAGTTACTCGGCATCAATGCCGACGACATCGGCACTGCGCGCTTTGTGCTTGCCGACAGCCTCACCACCCTCGCAGTGCAACGGGTGACCCAGGAAATCCGCCCAGGCGACCGCTTGTTGCGCGCCGAGCCTCCCGTTGCTTTGGTCAGCCTGGAACCCTGCAAACCTGCACCCTTGATTACAGGGCACATCATCGACATCCCCAAGGGCGTCACGCAGATTGGCGTGCTCGACGCTGTGACCCTGAACAAGGGCCGCCGCGATGGCCTGGTGGAGGGCCAACTGCTGACGGTGATCAAGGCTGGCGCCACCGTTCGAGACGCCCTCACCGGCACGCCCACACCACTTCCGGATGAGCGAGCCGGCACCCTTCTGGTGTTTCGCACCTATGAAAAGCTCAGCTATGCCCTGGTGCTCAGTGCTTCACGGTCGCTAGCCGTGCAAGACCGTTTCGAGACGGCTCAACAAGCGCAATAAATAGCCTGCTAAATAAGTTACCAACAGAGTTATCCACAGCTTGTTCCGGTCAAGGATGATCATATGAATCCGATAAACAGTAGCGATATTTCCCCGGCAGAGCTGGAAGCCCGGCTACGCTTGCACAGGCTGCCAGAACTGGGGCCCAAGCGTTTTCACGTGTTGATCGAAGCCTTTGGTTGCGCTTCCAAGGCTCTGAGTGCTCCCGCCAGCGCCTGGCGTTCCCTCGGTTTGCCCGCCATCAGTGCCGAGGCCCGACGTAGCCCAAAAGTCCGTGACGGTGCCAGTGAGGCGTTAGCCTGGCTGGCGCGCCCGGCCCAGCATTTGCTGATGTGGGACCAACCAGAGTACCCGGCGTTGCTCGCGCAGATCGACGATGCGCCGCCGTTGTTATTCGTGGCGGGCGACCCCGGTATTCTGGAAAAACCACAGTTGGCCATGGTCGGAAGCCGGCGTGCCTCTCGCCCAGGCATGGACACGGCAGCGGCCTTTTCCCGCAGCCTGGCGAGCGCCGGTTTTGTCATCACCAGTGGGCTGGCGGTGGGCATTGACGGCGCAGCGCACCAGGCGGCATTGGACGTGGGCGGCCATACCATCGGCGTGCTTGGCACTGGCCTGGAAAATTTTTATCCACAGCGCCATCGCAAGCTTGCTGCGGCGATGATCGCCCAAGGCAGCGCCGTGGTTTCCGAGTTTCCGCTGGATACCGCGCCCCAGGCCGGTAATTTCCCACGGCGCAACCGGATTATCAGCGGGTTGTCGTTAGGCGTGCTGGTGGTGGAGGCCAGTATGTCCAGCGGCTCGCTGATCACCGCACGCCTGGCGGCGGAGCAAGGGCGTGAGGTGTACGCGATTCCGGGTTCCATCCACCACCCCGCCGCCAAGGGCTGTCATCAACTGATCCGTGATGGCGCGGTGCTGGTGGAAACCATCGAGCACATTCTTGAAGGCCTGCGCGGTTGGCAGCGGTTGCCCCCTGCTGCGCCGGTGCCCGTGACCCATCCGCTGGTGGCGCTGCTGCACGCGGCACCGCATAGCAGCGAAGCCTTGGCGATTGCCAGCGGCCGGCCGTTGTCCCAAGTGCTGGCCACCCTGACGGAGCTGGAGTTGGAGGGCCAGGTGATTTGCGAAAGCGGGCGCTGGCTGGCGCGGTGTCCGCTTTTGTAGTGGACGTTTTTGGCGCTAGGTTTTGTAACGAAGATCGGTAAACTGCCCAGAGCTTTAGTCCGGAGAGTAAACAATGGTCAACAGGTGGCGTGTGCTGGAAGCCGCACGGGAAATTCGCGCAGGCGCGGTGATCGCCTATCCGACCGAAGCGGTCTGGGGCCTGGGCTGCGACCCGTGGAACGAAGAAGCAGTGGATCGGCTGCTGGCGATCAAGAACCGCTCGGTCGACAAAGGCCTGATCCTGGTGGCGGACAATATTCGTCAGTTCGACTTTCTGTTTGAAGATTTCCCGGACACATGGATCGAACGCATGGCCAGCACCTGGCCAGGGCCGAATACGTGGCTGGTGCCCCATCAAGACTTGCTGCCCGAATGGGTCACGGGTGTGCATGACACCGTAGCGCTGCGGGTCAGTGATCATCCGTTGGTGAGAGATTTGTGCGCCGAGGTCGGCCCGTTGATTTCCACCTCGGCCAACCCACAGGGCCGTCCGGCAGCCCGCACGCGGATTCGCGTGGAGCAGTATTTTCGCGGGCAAGTGGACCTGGTGTTGGGCGGCGCCTTGGGTGGGCGCAAGAACCCGAGCCTGATTCGGGACCTGGTGACGGGTGATGTGGTGCGCCCCTCCTAGGTGCAGCTCGTTCCCACGCTCTGCGTGGGAACGCCGCATTGGACGCTCTGCGTCCGCTTGTGACGCAGAGCGTCACGGTATGCATTCCCACGCAGAGCGTGGGTACGATCTTAAGGCAGCAGGATGGTCGATCCAGTCGTGCGCCGCGCCGACAACTCCGTCTGCGCTTTGGCCGCCTCTGCCAGCGAGTAGCGCTGGTTGATATCAATGCGCACCTTGCCACTTTTGATCATCGAAAACAGATCGTCCGCCATCGCCTGCAAGTTCGCCGGGTTGTTCGCGTAGGTCGCCAAAGTAGGCCGGGTCACGTACAGCGATCCTTTCGCCGACAGAATTCCCAGGTTCACCCCATCCACTGCACCCGACGCATTGCCGAAGCTCACCAACAAGCCCCGTGGCGACACGCTGTCGAGCGAGGTCAGCCAGGTGTCTTTGCCGACGCCGTCATATACCACCGGGCACTTCTTGCCGTCAGTCAATTCCAGTACGCGTTGTGCGACATCTTCCTTGCTGTAGTCGATGGTTTCCCAGGCGCCGAGCGATTTGGCCAGGGCGGCTTTTTCCGGGGAACTGACCGTGCCGATCAACTTCACCCCCAGGGCTTTGGCCCATTGGCAGGCCAGGGAGCCCACGCCACCCGCAGCGGCGTGGAACAAAATGGTTTCACCGCCTTTGAGCTCATAGGTCTGGCGCAACAGGTATTGCACGGTCAGGCCTTTGAGCATGGCACCGGCGGCCTGTTCGAAGCTGATCTCATCCGGCAGGTGCACCAGGTTGGCGGCAGGCAACACATGCCGCTCGCTGTAGGCACCCAGCGGACCGCTGCCGTAGGCCACGCGGTCGCCAACTTTGAATTGGCTGACTTCACTGCCCACCGCGTCCACCACGCCAGCGCCTTCCGCACCCAGGCCCGATGGCAGGGCGGGCGGCGCGTAGAGACCACTGCGGAAATAGGTGTCGATGAAGTTCAGGCCGATGGCCTCGTTGCGCACCCGAACCTGCTGTGGGCCAGGCTCCGCTGGCGTGTAGTCCACATATTCAAGTACTTCGGGGCCGCCATGGGCGCTGAACTGGATACGTTTGGCCATCTGCACTTCTCCTTGGGTTCGAATCTGCGTAGCCCCCTATCGGACTCCTAAGCTTGATCCTCGTCAACTGCTGTGCACCTAAGTGCAGTGGCATGTAGGCGCAGTGGTATCCTGTGCGCCCATTTGCCGCCGACGCCCCATGGGCCTCGCGTAGCTTTGCCCGATTCAAGGTGATGCCATGACTACCCGCACCGAGGCCGTTAAAGCCTACCTGCTTGACCTGCAAGACCGCATTTGCAGCGCCCTGGAAACCTTCGAGACGGACACTCGCTTTATCGAAGACGCCTGGACCCGGCCAGCCGGCGGTGGCGGTCGTACCCGTGTGATGGAAAACGGTTCGGTGATCGAAAAAGGCGGTGTCAACTTTTCCCACGTGTTCGGCAGCGGTCTGCCACCGTCTGCCAGTGCCCATCGCCCTGAACTGGCGGGCCGTGGGTTTGAGGCCCTGGGTGTGTCGCTGGTGATCCATCCGCATAACCCTCATGTACCGACTTCCCACGCCAATGTGCGGTTTTTCATCGCTGAAAAAGAAGGTGAAGAACCGGTGTGGTGGTTCGGTGGTGGCTTCGATCTCACCCCGTATTACGGCAATGAAGAAGACTGCATTCACTGGCACCGCGTGGCCGAGCAGGCCTGTGCACCGTTTGGCCCGGACGTGTACTCCCGCTACAAGGCCTGGTGTGACACCTACTTCCACATCAAGCACCGCAACGAGCCCCGTGGCATCGGTGGGCTGTTCTTCGATGACTTGAACGAGTGGGGCTTTGACACCTGCTTCGCCTTCATCCGCGCCATCGGCGATGCCTACATCGATGCCTATCTGCCGATTGTGCAGCGTCGCAAGGCCATGGCGTACACCGAGCAACAACGCCAGTTCCAGGAGTTCCGCCGGGGCCGCTACGTTGAGTTCAACCTGGTCTATGACCGGGGCACCCTGTTCGGCCTGCAATCGGGCGGGCGTACGGAGTCGATCCTGATGTCGCTGCCACCTCAGGTACGCTGGAGCTACGACTGGAAGGCCGAAGCCGGCAGCGAAGAGGCGCGCCTCACCGACTACTTCCTGCAAGACCGTGACTGGCTCGGCGTTGCCGCGCCCAAGGCGGCGGTGTGATGGACCGTTATGTGGTGTTCGGCAACCCCATCGGCCATAGCAAGTCGCCGCTGATTCATCGTCTGTTCGCCGCCCAGACCGGCGAGCAACTGGACTACAGCACGATGCTCGCGCCGTTGGAGGACTTCACCGCCTGTGCCCGTGAGTTTTTCCAACAGGGCCGTGGCGCCAACGTGACCGTGCCGTTCAAGGAAGAGGCCTATCGCTTGGCCAATACCCTGACCGAACGTGCCCAGCGCGCCGGCGCCGTGAACACCTTGAGCAAACTGGCTGACGGCACGTTGTTGGGCGACAACACCGACGGCGCGGGCCTGGTGCGCGACTTGACGGTCAATGCCGGGCTGAGCCTGCAAGGCAAACGCATTCTGTTGTTGGGCGCCGGTGGCGCGGTACGCGGTGCGCTGGAGCCGTTGCTGGCGCAGCAACCCTCGTCGTTGATCATCGCCAACCGCACCGTGGAAAAGGCCGAGCGGCTGGCTGAGCTGTTCGATGACCTGGGCCCGGTGTCTGCCAGTGGTTTCGACTGGTTGCGTGAGCCGGTGGATGTGATCATCAATGCCACGTCGGCCAGCCTGTCAGGCGATGTACCGCCGATTGCCGGCAGCCTGATCGAGCCGGGCAAGACCTTCTGCTACGACATGATGTACGCCAAGGAACCCACCGCATTCTGCCGCTGGGCGAGCGAGCAAGGCGCGGCGGTGGCGATGGATGGCCTGGGCATGCTGGTGGAGCAAGCGGCGGAAGCCTTCTTGCTGTGGCGCGGCGTGCGTCCGGATTCGGGCCCCGTACTGGCCGAACTGCGCCGGCAATTGGCCTGATCCCACACGCTGATGTGGGCACACTTAATGTGGGAGCTGGCTTGCCTGCGATAGCAATAGGTCAGTTACCCATGTGCTGGCTGATCCACCGCTATCGCAGGCAAGCCAGCTCCCACAGTTGATCGGGTTTAATCTTCGAAATGGAGGGGGCAGTTATCCGGCCCCTCCAGCTTCATCAATTCCTCGACCACCTGCGGCCTGGCCCCACGCAACGTCAAGCTACGGCCCAACCCCGCCAACCGCCGCGCCTCCTGGTGCAGCATCTCCACCCCGGAATAGTCGATAAAGTTGATCTGCTGCGCCTCGATCACCACCCGCTCACCCTGCAGACGTTGCAGGCGCACTTGCAGGTAATGGCTGGCGCCAAAAAAGATCGAGCCGCCCACCCGCAACACATCCGCTTCACCGTCGCGCCAGTGTTGCACCCGTGGCTGCGAGGTGCGCTTGAGATAGAAAAACAGCGACGCCAGTACCCCGGCATAGATCGCCGTTTGCAGCTCCAGCAACAAGGTGGCGACACAGGTCAGGCTCATCACCACAAATTCGGCGCGGCTGACCCGGAACAGCGCACGAATGCCGCGGTGGTCCACCAGGCCCCAGCAGATCAGCAGGATGCTCGCCGCCATGCTCGGGATCGGAATATGCGCAATCAACGTTGCGCCAAATAACGCGAATAACGCCACCCACAGGGCCGAAAAAACCCCCGCCAATGGCGAACAGGCACCCGCCTCATAACTGAGGCCCGAGCGGGTGAACGATCCGGCTGACAGGTATCCGGAAAAAAATCCGCCCACGATGTTGGATAAACCCTGGGCGCGTACTTCCTGGTTGGCGTCGAGCAGTTGTTGCGAGCGGGCGGACAGCGAACGGGCAATCGACAGGCTGGTCACCAACCCCAGCATTCCCACCGCCACGGCACTGGGCAGCAGGCGCAGCACCAGATCCAGATCCATCGGCAACGGGCTGAACGGCGGCAGTTTGCCAATAAACGAACTGACCCGTGCCACATGCCCGAACATCGCCGGCAACAGCCATGCCGCCAGGCTGCCCAACACCAAGGCGATCAACAATGTCGGCCAACGTGGCACCAGGTACTTGAGCAGCATACCTGCCAGCAATGTACCCAGCCCCAGGGCCAGGGACGCGTGGTCCCACTCGCCACGATGGTCGATCAGCGCCAGCAGGCCATTGATAGCCGTGGCCTGGCTCGGTAAATCCAAGCCGAGCAGGTTGGGCAATTGCCCCAAGGCGATCACTACGGCGGCACCCAGGGTGAAACCCAGCACCACCGAATGGGAGACAAAGTTCACCAACGCGCCGAAGCGCAGCAGGCCGAGCAACCATTGGAATACCCCGGCGAGGAAGGTCAGCAACAGTATGAGGGTGATGTAGTCCTGGGAGCCTGGCACGGCCAGTGGGCTGATGCTGGCGTAAAGCACGATGGAGATGGCGGCCGTGGGCCCGCAGATCAGGTGCCAGGACGAGCCCCACAGGCAGGCGATCAATACTGGGATGATGGCTGCGTAGAGCCCATATTCGGGTGGGAGACCGGCGATCAGTGCGTAGGCAATCGACTGCGGCAGCGCAAGCACAGCGCCGCTGAGGCCGACGATCGCGTCCCGGCCGACGCTGGCGCGGGTTTGGCGCGGCAGCCAGCGCAGGAAAGGCAAGAGTGTATGGCGGTTGGGCCGGGGCATCGCAGGCTCGGATAAAGGGTTTTGGCAAGAGTATCAATATGCATGGGTACCTGTGGGAGCTGGCTTGCCTGCGATGCTGGCGCCTCGGTGTGAGAGGCATACCGGGGTGATGCTATCGCAGGCAAGCCAGCTCCCACGGGGTCGCCGGCAAGCGTCAGAGTTGATCGTTCCCACGCTCTGCGTGGGAATGCTGCTCGGGACGCTCTGCGTCCGATTTTAACGTCAGAGTTTGGCTTTTACCGCCGGCAACGCCTCCTGGCCGTCCAGGGTTTTCACCCCCTCCAGCCACTGGTCCAGGACCGCCGGGTTGGCCTTGATCCACGTCTTCGCCGCCTGCGCATTGCTGACCTTGTTGTTCGCCACGTCAGCCATGATGCTGTTCTCCATGGCCTGGGTAAAACTCAGGTTGGTCAGCAGTTTGCCGACATTGGGGCACGCTTGTGCGTAACCCTTGCGAGTCAAGGTATAGACGCTGCCGGTGGCACCAAAGTACTGCTCGCCGCCCTTGAGGTAGCGCATTTTCAGCTGCACGTTCATCGGGTGCGGGGTCCAGCCGAGAAAGGTGATGAAACGCTGTTTCTTCACCGCTCGCGAGACCTCTGCGAGCATCGCCTGTTCGCTGGACTCGATCAGCTTCCACTGCCCCAGGTCGAAATCATTTTTCTTGATGATCTCCTGCAACGAGATATTGGCTGGTGCGCCGGAGCCGATGCCGTAGATCTTCTTGTCGAACTTGTCGGCAAATGTGTTCAGGTCGGCAAAGTCATGCACCCCGGCGTCCCACACATAGTCCGGCACGGCGAGGGTGAACTCGGTGCCCTCCAGGTTCTTCGCCAGTTGCACCACATCGCCGTTGGCCACGAACTTGTCGTAGAAGCCCTGCTGCGCCGGCATCCAGTTGCCGAGGAAGACATCCACCTGGCCGTCCTTGAGCCCGCCGAAGGTAATCGGCACCGCCAGGGTGTCGACCTTGGGTTGATAGCCCATGCCCGTCAGCAGGAAACTGGTGATAGCGTTGGTGGCGGCAATATCGCTCCAGCCTGGATCGGCCATCTTTACCGTTTCGCAGCGAGTGTCTGCGTACACCTGGGCGCTGCTGAGCACCACCAAACTCAGTACCACGGTCAACTTTTGCATGGCCTTCCCTCTGTCTACTTATTGGTTTTGGCAGGGTTGTGGAAAACGTGCTTTGCGCTCCAGGTCATCAAGGTCGATATGGTTGCGCATGTACTGCTGACTGGCGTCTACCAGTGGCTGGTGATCCCAGCTCTTGAGCTTGCCTTGGGTCAGCGCTTCAAACACCAGGCGGCGACGGCGTTGGCTGGCGAGCACCTGTTGATGGATCGCCGGGATGTCCCATTTAGCCCGCGCTTCACGCAAGAACGCCTCGAACAATGGCCGATGTTCAGCTGACTGGCTGAGGTTTTCCTGCTCGCTCGGGTCGTTGTGCACATCGAACAATAGGCAAGGATCGTCCTCGCTGTAGATGAATTTGTAGGCGCCCCGGCGAATCATCATCAATGGGCTGACGGTGCCTTCGGCCATGTATTCGCCAAACACTTCGTCATGTCCGCCCTGCCCCTGCAAGTGCGCGACCAGCGAGCGGCCGTCCAGCGGCAAGTGCGGATCCAGTTCGCCTCCGGCCAATTCCACCAGGGTCGGCAACAGGTCGGCGGTCGACACGGCCTGGGTGACGCGGCCAGCGGCGAACTGCCCCGGCGCACTGATCAGCAGCGGCACGCGGGCGGCCATTTCAAACCAGTGCATTTTGTACCAGAGGCCGCGCTCGCCAAGCATGTCGCCGTGGTCGCCAGAGAAAATGATCAGGGTGTCGTCGGCCAGGCCGGTGTCTTCCAGGGTCTGCAGCAGCTTGCCGACGTTGCTGTCGATGTAGCTGCAGGCACCGAAGTAGGCGCGGCGGGCGTCGCGGATCTTATCCACAGGCAGCGGTTTGTCCCACAAGTCATAAACCTTGAGCAGCCGCTGGGAATGCGGGTCGAGATCGGCCTGGGGCGGCGTCGCGGGCATTGGGATCTCGGTGTCGGCGTAGAGGTCCCAGAACGGCTTGGGAATGGTGTAAGGGTCGTGGGGATGAGTCATCGACACGGTCAGGCAGAACGGCTGGTCGCCCGGCTCGCGGATGTGGTCGAACAGATATTGCTGGGCCTTGAACACCACCTCTTCGTCGAAATCCAGCTGGTTGGTGCGTACACACGGACCGGCTTGCAGCACCGAGGACATGTTGTGATACCAGGTAGGGCGTACGTCTGGCTCATCCCAGTTCACCGCCCAGCCGTAGTCGGCGGGATAGATGTCGCTGGTCAGGCGTTCCTCATAGCCGTGCAACTGGTCGGGGCCGCAGAAGTGCATCTTGCCCGACAGTGCGGTGCGGTAGCCCAGGCGGCGCAAGTAGTGGGCATAGGTCGGCACGTCGGCGGGGAAATCGGCGGCGTTGTCGTAGGCGCCGATCTTGCTCGGCAACTGGCCGCTGACCAAGGTGAAGCGCGACGGTGCGCACAACGGGCTGTTGCAATAGGCAGCGTCGAACACCACGCCTTGTGCCGCCAGGCGGCTGAGGTTGGGCAGCTTGATCGGGGAAGGCCCGTAGAACGGCAGCATCGGCGCGGCCATCTGATCGGCCATGATGAAAAGAATGTTCTTGCGCTTCATGGTTTCTCGGCATTCCATAGGCAGTGTTTATGCCAATGAGCATGCGGTCCTTAAATTATGGGGTAAAGCCCATGCGCAGCAATGACTAGGATAAGTTGAGCTTATGTATGAAGCGCTGGGTGACCTCTCTCTCGATTTGCTGCGCGCCTTTGAGGCGGCGGCGCGTCATCGCAGTTTCACCGCGGCTGCGATGGAGCTGGGTACCACCCAACCGGCGGTCAGCCAGCAAATCAAACGCCTTGAAGAGCAACTGGCGATCCGCCTGTTTGATCGCATTTACCGCGGCATCGAACTGACCGACGCCGGTGCCCTGCTGTTCGAGCATGTGCAAGGCGGCCTGCAGAACATCAACCAGGGCCTCGGCGCCATCACTCAACAAAGCCAGCATGAAGTGCTGCAAGTCGCCACCGACTTTGCCTTCGCCGCCTATTGGCTGATGCCACGCCTGCATCGCTTTCACCAGGCCAACCCGCAGGTGGATGTCAGCCTGGTCACCAGTGAGCGCAACCACGCCACGCTGCGCAGCGATATTGATGTGGCGGTGCTGTTTGGCGATGGCCGTTTCAAGCAGGGCGAAAGCCTGTGGTTGTTCAATGAGGAAGTGTTCCCGGTGTGCAGCCCGCAGTGGCTCAAGGAGCAGGTCGCGCCCCTGACGGTGCAGACCTTGCAAGACTGCCCGTTGCTGCACCTGCGCCAGGAAAACAACAGCCAGTGGTTCGACTGGAATGGCGTGTTCCGTGAATTGGGTATCACGGCTGCGCCGACCCCTGGGCAATTGCGCTTTGACAACTACACCTTGCTGATCCAGGCCGCGATTGCCGGCCAGGGCGTCGCCATCGGCTGGCGCCACCTGGTGGATAACCTGCTGGAGCAGAATTGGCTGTGCCGGCCGATCAGCCACACGGTGACGTCGCGCTTGGGCTATTACGTGGTGCAGCCCCAGCGCAAACGCCGTGGGCAGTTGGTGGACCGCTTTGTCGAGTGGCTGGTGGCGGAACAGGCCAACAGTGCGCAGTCGTTGACCGGGCTGGCCCTGCCGTCGATTGCGGTCTAGGATCGGCGCACAGTGGAACCGGAGTCTGTCATGCAACGTATCAAGGGCTACCACGCCCATATCTACTTCGACGCCAGCACGATTGAGCAGGCGCGCACGCTCTGTGAAGACGCCGCCAAGTTGTTCCCGCTGCGCATGGGCCGCGTGCACGAGCGGCCCGTGGGCCCGCACCCGGATTGGAGTTGCCAGTTGGCGTTCGAGCCGGAATATATCGGCGTGGTGTTGCCGTGGCTGGCGCTGCATCGCAATGGTCTGGTGGTGTTCCTGCACCCTGAAACCGGTGATGACCTCAAGGACCACACCGATTACGCCATCTGGATGGGTGCGATGCGCGAACTGGACCTGTCTATTTTTTAGCCTTTCCTACCCGATAATCCCGCGTCTTTCCCTAAGTAAAAACAGGATGAGTTGTAGGATTTATCTTGTCTTGTCTCATTATATGGGATTGATATTTATATATTGAGATATTCCGCGCCCTAGGTTTATATTCGCCCATCTGCTTTTATCAGCACCCACTCATTTCAGGTGAAGCGATGCAGGCGCAATTGATCGCGCTCGATTGGGGGACCAGCTCCCTTCGTGCTTACAAACTCGGCCCCGCGGGGGTTGTGCTGGAACAGCGCTCGCTGGCTACGGGCATCATGCATTTGCCCACAGCGTCCCGGGAAATAGCCGGTGTGCTGTGCACCGATGGCTTTGAACTGGCGTTCGATAGCGCCTGTGGCGATTGGCTTGATGCCCAGCCCGAGCTGCCGGTGATCGCTTGCGGCATGGTCGGCAGCGCACAGGGTTGGAGCGAGGCGGCCTATCGCAGCACGCCCGTGGATGTCGCCAGTCTCGGCCAGGCGTTGCATGGCATACGCAGCCTGCGCGGGGTGCAGGTGCATATCGTGCCGGGGGTGATCGAGCAAGTGGGTCTGCCTAATGTCATGCGTGGCGAAGAAACCCAAGTGCTCGGCGTACTGCAAGGGCTAGGGCCCCAGGTGTTGATCGGCCTGCCCGGCAGCCATTCCAAATGGGTCGAGGTGGTGGAAGGCCGCATTACCCATTTCGATACCTTCATGACTGGCGAAGTGTTTGCGGTGTTGAGCAAGCACAGCATCCTGGGGCGTACCCAACAGGCGAGCGAGCAGTTCCAGGCCGAGGCGTTTGATCGCGGCGTGCGCGTGGCGCTGTCCAACGATGGTCAGCGTGGCGTGCTTTCGACCCTGTTCAGTGCCCGTACCCTTGGGCTGACCGCGCAGCTGGCGCCCGACCAGCAACCCGATTACCTGTCTGGCCTGCTCATCGGCCATGAGCTCGCCGGCTTGCCAGATTCGGCCAAACATCAGCCGATCATCCTGGTCGGCGCTGCTGCACTTTGCGCCCGCTATCAACGCGCCCTCGCCCTTTGCGGATTTGCCCACGTCAGCCTGGCGCAAGAAGCCACCGAGCGTGGCCTGTGGCAACTGGCGCAAGCCGCCGGGCTCATTCGACCTGTACTGGAGGCCTGACATGCTCAAGCAAGCACTCGCACAAAACGGTTTGATCGCCATCCTGCGCGGCCTACGCCCCGACGAAGCCCAGGCGGTCGGCCAAGTGCTGTACGACGCGGGGTTTCGCGTGATCGAAGTGCCGCTCAACTCGCCAGACCCTTACACCAGCATCCGCATCCTGCGCGACAGCTTGCCCGCCGATTGCCTGATCGGTGCCGGCACGGTGTTGACGCCTGAGCAGGTCGAACAGGTCAAGGCCGCCGGAGGCCAGGTGATCGTCATGCCCCACAGCGATGCCAAGGTGCTGCGTGCCGCTAAAGCGGCGGGCCTGTACTTGTCGCCTGGGGTAGCCACGCCTACGGAGGCCTTTGCCGCACTGGCCGAAGGCGCCGATGTGTTGAAGCTGTTCCCGGCCGAGCAGATGGGCCCTTCAGTGATCAAGGCATGGCTGGCGGTATTGCCGGCGGGCACATTGCTGCTGCCGGTGGGCGGCATCACCCCGGACAACATGCAGGTGTTTACCGACGCCGGCGCCAAGGGCTTCGGATTGGGTTCCGGGCTGTTCAAGCCGGGCATGACAGTGGATCAGGTTGCGAGCCGTGCCCAGGCTTATGTCGCCGCCTGGAAAGCCCTCGGCTGAGAGCATATTCCGCGCCCACAGGCGCTGCATCTATAAGAGAGACAAGAGATGAAAATTACCAAACTGACGACCTTTATCGTTCCGCCGCGCTGGTGCTTCCTCAAGGTCGAAACCGACCAGGGTGTGACCGGCTGGGGCGAGCCGGTGGTCGAGGGCCGCGCTCACACGGTGGCCGCCGCCGTGGAAGAACTGTCCGACTACCTGATCGGCAAAGACCCACGCAATATCGAAGATATCTGGACCGTGCTCTATCGCGGCGGCTTCTACCGAGGCGGCGCGGTGCACATGAGCGCCCTCGCCGGTATCGACCAAGCGTTGTGGGACATCAAGGGCAAAGCCCTCGGTGTGTCGGTCAGCGATCTGCTGGGCGGCCAGGTGCGTGACAAGATTCGCGTGTACTCATGGATCGGCGGTGACCGCCCCGCCGACACCGCCCGTGCTGCCAAAGGGGCCGTAGCGCGTGGCTTCACGGCGGTAAAAATGAACGGCACCGAAGAATTGCAGTTCGTCGACAGCTTCGAAAAAGTCGACCTGGCCCTGGCCAACGTCGCTGCCGTGCGCGATGCGGTCGGCCCTAACGTGGGTATCGGCGTCGACTTCCATGGCCGCGTGCACAAGCCGATGGCCAAGGTGCTGATGAAAGAGCTCGACCCATACAAACTGATGTTCATTGAAGAGCCGGTGCTGAGCGAAAACTACGAAGCGCTGAAAGAACTGGCGCCGCTGACCAGTACGCCGATCGCCCTGGGCGAGCGCCTGTTCTCGCGCTGGGATTTCAAGCGGGTGCTCAGCGAAGGCTACGTCGACATCATTCAGCCGGACGCCTCCCACGCCGGTGGGATTACCGAAACCCGCAAGATCGCCAACATGGCCGAAGCCTACGACGTGGCCTTGGCCCTGCACTGCCCACTGGGCCCGATTGCCTTGGCGGCATGCCTGCAATTGGATGCGGTTTGCTACAACGCGTTTATCCAGGAGCAGAGCCTGGGTATTCACTACAACGAAAGCAATGATCTGCTCGACTACGTGCGAGACCCGGGCGTATTCGACTATGACCAGGGCTTTGTGAAGATCCCCAACGGCCCGGGGTTGGGCATTGAGATCAACGAGGAGTATGTGGTTGAGCGCGCGGCCATCGGCCATCGCTGGCGCAACCCGATCTGGCGCCATGCCGATGGCAGTTTTGCCGAGTGGTGATTTCCACTTGATTGAAACGCGCTAAAAATGTGGGAGCTGGCTTGCCTGCGATGGCGGTGGGCCAGTCACCGCAGCGGTGCCATTCATGCCGCCATCGCAGGCAAGCCAGCTCCCACATTGAGCGCGTTCCTTCCTCAACAAATATAAAAAGAGGCACCCCCATGCACCCTGAATCCCTCACCGGGCAGGCTTCTTTAGTCACGCCTAGCAGAAAGCGCTTTTTCATCATGGTGCTGCTGTTCATCACCGTGGTCATCAATTATCTCGACCGTAGCAACCTGTCGATTGCCGCGCCCGCGCTGACCAGCGAGCTGGGGATCGACCCGGTGCAAGTCGGGCTGATTTTCTCTGCCTTCGGCTGGACGTACGCGGCCATGCAAATCCCGGGTGGCTGGCTGGTAGATCGGGTGCCGCCGCGCATTCTATACACGGCCGCCCTGCTGCTGTGGTCGATTGCCACCGTGATGCTCGGTTTCGCCGCCAGCTTTATCGCGCTGTTTGTGCTGCGCATGGCCGTGGGTGCGTTGGAGGCACCGGCCTATCCCATCAACAGCCGTGTGGTCACCACCTGGTTTCCCGAGCGTGAGCGCGCCACGGCTATCGGCGTCTATACCTCCGGGCAATTCGTCGGCCTGGCGTTCCTCACCCCGGTGTTGGCGTGGCTGCAGCACCAGTACGGCTGGCACATGGTGTTTGTGGTAACCGGTGGCATCGGCATCCTGTGGGCGGCGATCTGGTATGCGGTGTATCGCGAGCCCAAGGATTTCAAAGGCGTCAACGAAGCCGAAGTCCAACTGATCCGCGACGGTGGCGGGCTGGTGGACATGCAGGCTAAAACCGTCAAGGCACCCTTCAGTTGGACCGACCTCGGCATCGTGCTGAGCAAGCGCAAGCTGTGGGGCATCTACCTGGGCCAGTTTTGCCTGAACTCCACGCTGTGGTTCTTCCTGACCTGGTTCCCGACGTACCTGGTGAAATATCGCGGCATGGACTTTATCCAGTCTGGCTTGCTGGCCTCCTTGCCGTTCCTGGCCGCGTTTGTGGGCGTGCTGTGTTCGGGGGTGTTTTCCGATTGGCTGATTCGGCGTGGGGCGTCAGTGGGCTTTGCGCGCAAGTTACCGATCATCAGCGGGCTGCTGATTTCCACGGCGATCATCGGGGCCAACTACGTGGAATCGACGGGGTGGGTCATCGCGTTTCTGGCGGTGGCGTTTTTCGGCAATGGCCTGGCGTCGATCACCTGGTCGTTGGTGTCGACCTTGGCGCCTGCCCGTCTGCTGGGGCTGACCGGCGGGGTGTTCAACTTCATTGGCAACCTGGCGGCGATTGCCACACCTATCGTGATTGGCTTTCTGGCCAGTGGCTCATCGTTTGCGCCGGCCATCACCTATATCGCGGTCTTGGCGTTGCTCGGTGCGCTTTCCTACATATTGCTGGTCGGCAAAGTCGAGCGGATCGAGCTGTAAAAAAGGCGACCTTCGGGTCGCCTTTTTTTGTTCTACGGCACCGACATCTCGTTGCGAAATATATTGTGCGGGTCCCAGCGCTGCTTGGTACGGCGCAAGCGGCTTTCGATCATCAGATCGGGAAAGAAGATTTTGTACCACTGGGGGTTTTTGCCGTTGGCCGGGTTACCTCCTTTGTAAGTCATGTCGAGGTCGGGATAATTGATGTAGCAGCCTTCGAACGCATCGTTGAGCGGCACGCCTTGAGCGTCGGCAAACGCGTTGAAGTACAGCCCCCGGATCCAGTCAGCATGGACTTGGTCCGCAGCGGCGCTGTCGCCGTGCCAGTAACATTGGGGTTGCCACTTGAGGAAGGACGAACGCTGGGCGGCCGACGACTCCTTGCGTACGGGCGCACTGGCGGCGTTGATCTGGCCGCCGAAGGACTGGATCTGGATCAGGCTTTGTGTCAGGTGGTTGTCTGGGTCTGGCCAGGTCAAGGCCCGCCAGATGGCCTCTAATACGTGAGGGCTGAATCCACCTTTCTGATAGGCCGATTTGTAGCGCCCACGCTGATTGTCTCCCGAACCATTCAATGTTTGCTGGCACGCCAGCCAATCCAGGCGCCGCGCCGCAGCCTGGGCGGATGACACTGAGTCGATGGGGCGCCCGCCGGCTGTGCCAGGCGGCAAATGGACCACATGAAACGGCACCAGCGACTCGGTGGCAGGTAAGCCGATGGCCGTGAGCATCTTGTCGACAAAATCATCGAAGGGCGCAAGGTCGTTCAGCTCACCCTCCTTGTCCACATAATGGATGCCCAGGGTGATATTGCCTGTGTGCTCGTGGCGCATTTCCAGTTTGGTCGCCAGGCCCCAGGTGTCCGGGTTGTTCTGATGGCTGGCAAACCATAGCTGGTAAGCCGCCAGCAGATTGTTCAGTGCATCCTGGGTCAGTACTGACCAATCCCATTCCAACACCAGCCACAGTACTTCTTTGGGGGCCGGTGGCAGGTCTTCGAAGTAATAGCTGGTGATAATGCCGAATTGCCCACCCCCCGCACCGCAGCACGCGGCGAACAGGTCCAATTCGTCCTGTTGCGTGCTGTCCCGGCTGACATGGCGCGGTTCGAGCCCTTTGCCTTGGCTGTCAGGCACCAGGATATCGACCCCGCTGAGCCAGTCACACACCAGTCCATACTTGCGCGACAGCAGCCCGTAGCCGCCACCACAAATGTGCCCGCCCAGGCCCACTGAGTAACATGAGCCGCCGGGCAGGGTTTTGTTGGCTTGCTTGTACAACGCGCTATAGCTGTCCCAGGCCTGGCTGCCGGCCTCGAGGCGAAAGCGGTAGCGAAAGGGCTGCGTGGGATTCAGCTCGGAACCGATCTGGCCGCTGGCATCGTAGACCACTCGGTTCAGCGCGCTGATATCCAGGATCGATAGCACCTCATGCGGGCTGTCGGGCATCTTGTTGGCGACAAACCCTTCGTAGCAATGACCGCCGCTGCGTACGGTGATGCGCCCATTGGGCAGGGCCAATGCCTGGGCGGCGGCGTCCATGATGTCTTGCGGGCTGCGGCACAGGTAAATCAGATTGGCGCCCTTGGTCGACGACTGGCCCTGCACGTTTCCCAAGGGCCAGCGCAGGTTGAAGCCTTTTTGTAGGGCTGAGTGACGACGGTCTGAAACCGTGACGAGATCAAATGCCATGATGTACTCCTTAAAGAGACAAGAATGACTTCTGATGCGGCTAACTTAACGACCGAGGGGCAAGGACTGCAGGACTTGCGAAGGTGGTTAGACGGCAAAGGGCACGAAGTGCGATAAAAAAGGAGGTGGGCGACATGCCCACCTCCTTTGAAGCCTAGCGTATGAGCTGCGGTCGTTGTGCAGTTTACTTGCGTGCGTTGCGAACACCTTCCGACAGCGCCGCGCACAGGGTCAGTACGCCGTCAATGGCTTGCTGGTCGTTCTTGGCCGTGGCGATGTGATCGATCAGCGCCGAACCCACTACCACCCCGTCTGCCAGGCGTGCGATGGCCGCTGCCTGGTCCGGTGTGCGGATACCAAAGCCGATGCTGATCGGCAGGTCGGTATGACGGCGCAGGCGGGTCACGGCTTCTTCGACGTGTTCCAGAGTGGCGGCGCCCGCCCCGGTAACACCGGCGACCGACACGTAATACACAAACCCGGAGCTGCCATTGAGCACAGTAGGCAGGCGCACATCATCGGTGGTCGGCGTGGTCAGGCGGATAAAGTCGATGCCTGCGGCCTGGGCCGGGTCGCACAGCTCGCCGTTGTGCTCGGGGGGCATGTCCACCACGATCAGGCCGTCGACGCCAGCTGCCTTGGCATCGGCAATGAACTGCGACACGCCATATTTATGGATCGGGTTGAAATAGCCCATCAACACCAGCGGCGTGTCGTTGTTGTCCTGGCGGAACTCGCGAACCATCTGCAGGGTTTTCAACAGGTTCTGTTTGGCGGCCAGCGCGCGGATATTGGCCAGTTGAATGGCCGGGCCGTCGGCCATCGGGTCGGTGAAGGGCATGCCCAGTTCGATCACGTCGGCGCCAGCGGCCGGCAAGCCCTTGAGGATCGCCAGCGAGGTGTCATAGCCGGGGTCGCCAGCGGTGACGAAGGTCACCAGGGCGGCGCGGTTTTGTTCTTTAAGTTGCGCAAAGCGCGTTTGCAGGCGGCTCATCAGTGTTTCTCCTGCTTGGACTGTTCCATATGGTGCATCACGGTCTGCATGTCTTTGTCGCCACGGCCCGAGAGATTGACCACCATCAGATGATCCTTGGGCAAGTTTGGCGCGCGCTTGAATACTTCAGCCAGGGCGTGGGCGCTTTCCAGGGCAGGAATGATCCCTTCCAGGCGGCAGCATTTGTGGAAGGCTTCCAGGGCTTCGTCGTCCGTTACCGAGGTGTATTGGACGCGGCCAATGTCATGCAACCAGGCGTGTTCCGGGCCGATGCCGGGGTAGTCCAGGCCTGCGGAAATCGAGTGGGCGTCGATGATCTGGCCGTCGTCGTCCTGCAGCAGGAAGGTGCGATTGCCGTGCAGCACGCCCGGGACGCCGCCGTTGAGGCTGGCGGCGTGCTTGCCGGTTTCGATGCCATGGCCTGCGGCTTCAACGCCGATGATCTCGACGCTGGTGTCATCCAGGAACGGGTGGAACAGGCCCATGGCGTTGGAACCGCCGCCGATGCACGCCACCAGGCTGTCCGGCAGGCGGCCTTCCTGGGCTTGCAGCTGGGTGCGGGTTTCCTTGCCGATCACTGCCTGGAAGTCGCGCACCATCGCCGGGTATGGGTGTGGGCCGGCCACGGTGCCGATCAGGTAGAAGGTGCTGTCGACGTTGGTGACCCAGTCGCGCAGGGCTTCGTTCATGGCGTCTTTGAGGGTGCCGGTGCCGGCGACCACGGGGATGACCTCGGCGCCCAGCAGCTTCATGCGAAACACGTTGGCCTGCTGGCGCTCGATGTCAGTGGTGCCCATGTAGATCACGCATTGCAGGCCAAAGCGCGCCGCCACAGTTGCGGTGGCCACGCCGTGCATGCCGGCGCCGGTCTCGGCGATGATGCGTTTTTTGCCCATGCGCCGGGCCAGCAGGATCTGGCCGATGCAGTTGTTGATCTTGTGCGCGCCGGTGTGGTTGAGCTCTTCGCGCTTGAGGTAGATCTTGGCGCCGCCGCAGAACTCGGTGAGGCGTTCGGCAAAGTACAGCGGGCTTGGGCGTCCGACATAATCGCGCTGAAAGTAGGCCAATTCTTCGTTAAACGCCGGATCTACCTTCGCCGCTTCGTATTCACGGGCCAGGTCGAGAATCAACGGCATCAGGGTTTCAGCGACGTAGCGGCCGCCGAACGCACCAAACAGGCCGTTGGCGTCGGGGCCGTTGCGTAGATCGGTCTGGGACTGAGTCATGGGACGCTCCAGGAAAAATGTGTTTAAAGGCAATGACGGTCACTCTACTCGTGACGCCCTGGCCTGAAAACCGATAAGATCGCCGTAACCTGTCAGGAAAACTCACAGATGAGTCGTAATCTCCCGCCCTTTAATGCCCTGCGCGCTTTTGAAGCCACTGCTCGCCTTAACAGCGTCAGCCAGGCTGCGCAGCTATTGCACGTGACCCACGGTGCTGTCAGCCGGCAGTTGAAAGTACTGGAGGAGCATTTGGGCGTGAGCCTGTTCGTCAAGGATGGACGCGGCATTAAACTCACAGATGCTGGCGTCAGGCTACGAGATGCCAGCAGCGAGGCTTTTGAGCGGTTGCGCGACGTGTGCGCCGAACTCACCCAACGCGGCGCTGATGCGCCCTTCGTTCTTGGCTGTTCAGGCAGCTTGCTGGCGCGTTGGTTTATCCCTCGGCTGGGGCGGTTGAATGCCGACTTGCCGGATTTACGCCTGCACCTGTCGGCGGGCGAAGGCGATCTGGACCCGCGCCGTCCGGGGCTGGATGCCCTGCTGGTATTCGCTGAGCCGCCTTGGCCGGCGGACATGCAAGTGTATGAATTGGCCAGCGAGCGTATCGGCCCGGTCTTGAGCCCCCGCTTCGCCGGTTTTGAACACCTGCGTCAGGCCCCAGCGTCGGAACTGCTGGAGCAACCCTTGCTTCACACCACTTCAAGGCCGCAAGCCTGGCCCAGTTGGGCACGGCAACACGGCATCGAACCCGGTGCGCTGAAGCTCGGCCAGGGGTTTGAGCATTTGTATTATTTACTGGAAGCGGCGGTTGCCGGCTTGGGAGTGGCAATTGCGCCAGAACCGCTGGTGGCAGAGGACCTGCGAGCGGGTCGCCTGGTGGCGCCGTGGGGGTTCAGTGAAACCCCGGCGCACCTGGCGTTGTGGCTACCCAAGCGCGCCGCAGACGGGCGCGCCGGGCAGTTGGCGCAATGGCTCAAGGCTGAGCTGTTGCGTCAACCGGTGTAACCGGTCAATCAGTCACCGCGCTTGCACAGCAGGTAAGCCGCCAGCAGGCCCAGCGCGCCCACGGCGACGCCAGCGGTCGTCCATGGGTGCTCTTGTGCGTAGTCACGGGTGGCAGCGCTGGTTTCGCGGATTTTGACTTTGCTTTCTTCGTAGGCGTCGCTGATCAGATGGCGAGAGTGCTTGAGCGCGTTCTCGGCATTGCTCTTCAAGGCCTTCAGCGTTTTGCGCGACTCATCGGACGCGTCGTCCTTGAGGCTCTCCAGAGATTTGAGCAGGCTCGAAATCTCGGCTTCCATGCTTTCCAGCGACGCTTTGCGTAAAGAAGTGTTGGCCATGTGGACATCTCCTGAAGTGATTGAGTGGCGTGTGTAGATACCGACTGCGCCGGTTTCAGAAAGTGCAGTAATTCTGAACTTTCGCCTCCCAACGGTCGCCTGAAGCAGTACGCACATTCGCTGCTAGTCTTGATTGACGACCTAAAGGAGAAACGCCATGAGTGATCATCACACGTACAAGAAAGTCGAACTGGTAGGCTCTTCCACCACCAGCATCGAAGACGCGATCAACAATGCCCTGGCCGAAGCCAACAAGAGCATCAAGCATCTGGAATGGTTTGAGGTGACCGAAACCCGTGGTCACATCAAGGATGGCAAGGCTGCGCACTTCCAGGTCACGCTCAAAGTGGGATTCCGCATTGCCAGTAGTTGATCGGCAGAGTTGAACTTTGCCCGCTGGCCGATTGCCATAACCTGCGCTACAAACAACGGGTGCCGACGCGATGAGCGTCGGCACGCTCTTTTTGATCAGCGCAAGGAAAGTAACGGATGAAGAAGTTTCTGTTAGCGGTAGGGTTGTTGAGCATTGCGGGTACCGCTATGGCGGCGGGCAAGCCTTGTGAAGAGCTGAAAAGCGAAATCGCAGCGAAAATCGACGCCAAGGGTGCTTCGGGGTATTCGCTGGAAGTGGTGGACAAAGGTGCTACGCCAAGTGACCACACAGTAGTTGGCACCTGCGAAGGTGGCACCAAGGAAATTGCCTACAAGCGCGGCTAACCTCGTGCTGTATAAGCGACGCACCTGTGGCGAGGGAGCTTGCTCCCGCTGGGCTGCGTAGCGGCCCCAAAAAAATGGGAGCGCTGCGCACTCCAGCGGGAGCAAGCTCCCTCGCCACAGGTATATCGTTTTACCATTCAGCCCTTCATCACTTGTGCGAGCAGCTCGTAGGAATGAATCCGGTCGGCGTGCTCATACAGGTCACTGGTAAAAATCAGCTCATCAGCGCCGGTCTGCTCGATCAACACCTCCAGCTTGCCGCGAATCTTCGCCGGGCTGCCCACCATGGCCAGGCCGAGGAAGCTGCCCACCGCGTCTTTTTCGTGAGGCAACCACAGGCCGTCCATGGTTTTTACTGGAGGGCGCTGCACCAGGCTCTGGCCGCGCATCAACGCGAGAATACGCTGGTACACCGAGGTGGCCAGGTAATCGGCCTGCTCATCGGTGTCCGCGGCCACCAGCGGAATGCCGAGCATCACGTAGGGCTTGTCCAGCACCGCCGAAGGCTTGAAGTGATTGCGGTACACGCGAATTGCTTCGTGCATCAGGCGCGGCGCGAAATGGGAGGCGAAGGCGTAAGGCAAGCCACGCTCACCGGCCAATTGCGCGCTGAACAGGCTTGAACCCAGCAGCCACACTGGCACATTGGTGCCGGTCCCCGGTACCGCGATAACCCGTTGGTCGGGCGTACGCGGGCCCAAGTAGGCCATCAGCTCGGCCACATCTTCGGGGAAGTCATCGGCACTGCCGGAGCGTTCACGGCGTAGGGCGCGGGCGGTCATCTGGTCGGAACCGGGGGCGCGCCCCAGGCCCAGGTCGATACGGCCAGGGTAGAGGCTTTCCAGGGTGCCGAACTGCTCGGCGATCACCAGTGGCGCGTGGTTAGGCAGCATCACCCCGCCGGAACCCACGCGAATGGTCGAGGTGCCGCCTGCCAGGTAACCGAGCAGTACCGAGGTAGCCGAACTGGCGATACCGTCCATATTGTGGTGCTCGGCTACCCAGAAACGGTGGTATCCGAACTTCTCCACATGCTGGGCCAGGTCCAGGGAATTGCGCAGGGACTGCGCCGGGTTGCCGTCGGCGCGCACGGGCACGAGGTCAAGGGTCGAGAATTTTACGTCGGACAGCGATTTCATAAGCCTGCTTCTCCAATTGGGCGCACAGGCTTTTTTAAACGAGCCAAAACCTGCCGCTGCATGTGCATACCCTATGCAATGAGGGCATATACCCGAGATTCAATAGTAACCGCCAAATTTCCTACTTAATCACTAGGTTTTTCTTACAAGTGAACTTTGCCGCGGCGTCTATCCTCAGAACCCTTACCGACGCAAAACCACCGTTCGAGGAGAAAGCTATGAGTATCGTTAAAAAGGCATCCGCGCATTGGGAAGGTGACCTGAAGACTGGCCTGGGCTCCATTTCCACGGAAACCGGCGTGCTGCGCGAAGCGCCCTACGGCTTCAAGGCCCGCTTCGAGGGCGGCAAGGGTACCAACCCTGAAGAATTGATCGGCGCGGCTCACGCCGGCTGTTTCTCCATGGCGTTTTCCATGATTCTTGGCGACGCCGGGCTCAAGGCTGACAGTATCGACACCCAGGCCGAAGTGACCCTGGACCAGGTCGAGGGCGGCTTTGCGATTACAGCAGTGCATCTGATCCTGAAGGCCAAAATTCCAGGCGCGAGCCAGGCGCAGTTCGATGAACTGAGCAAAAAGGCCAAGGAAGGATGCCCGGTGTCCAAGGTGCTGAATGCAACCATCACCTTGGATGCCACGCTGGTCAACTGACACAGCAGTCATCTTGTGTGGGAGCGGGCTTGCTCGCGAATGCGGTGGATCAGCCGATATCTTCGGTGCCTGATACTGCGTATTCGCGAGCAAGCCCGCTCTCACATTTTTGGTGCTGCGTTAAATTAGAACTCGTGTTTGCAAAATGTGGTCGAATAGCCCATGCAGCCTAGGCGCACACTCGTGCGCAGCGCATTCAGGGAGCTCCACACATGAAACGTTTTGCCTTGGCAATCATCTGCGGTGTATTGGCCACTTCGGCCGTGGCCGCGCCAAAAGATTGTGAAGAGCTCAGGAAAGAAATCGAAGTGAAGATCCAGGCCAAGGCGATTCCGTCCTACACCCTGGAAATCATCACCGCCGAAGAAGCCAAGAACCATGACGAAGCCATGATTGTCGGCTCATGCGAAAGCGGCACCAAGCGCATCATCTATCAAAAGAACAACGACTGATTCAGATGCAGTTCACGCTGCGCTCTTCGGCCAATAGCTGGCGGGTTGAGTCGTACAGCCGGATGTTGGGCGTGAACGCCAGTGATCGCCCTTCCAGCACATAGTGCTGGCCGGCCTGAAAGTGGTCGTACTGCAGCGTCATGAAGCAGGTGCGATACATCATCTGGCTGAGGCCACCCAGGCCGCCGCCGGCGGGCACTTCAAAGTCAAAGCGCACCATCAGCTCGTGAGGGCCGGGAGGCATTTGAAAAAAGCGCCCGTCGTCGAGGTTTTTCCCGTCCAGGCGCTGAGCCATCACCAACTTGGAACCCGGTGTCGGCGTGGTGAAATCCACCCAGGCCTGCTGCGGGTCCACAGGGGGGATGGGGGTATAGGCGCAAGCGCTGAGGAACACAGCGGCGAGGGGAAGCACAAGCTGGCGCATGGCAGGTACTCAACACGAAGAGAGGCTTGAGTATAAACACGCCATGCCGTGGAAAAATCCCCTGCAAGCGCGATAGTCTGGCGAACCCATCATCCAGGAGCAGTCAGGGCATGATCAGGCGTTTTCTTCCAGGGCTGATGGTTGTGCTGCTCAGCGGCTGCTCCAGTGTCAGTTATTACAGCCAGTTGGCGAGCGGCCAGTGGCAGCTGTTGCGGGCCCGGGAGCCGGTTGCCGAGGTCATCGCCGACCCTGCTCGCCCGCCAGTGCTGCGCGAGCATCTGGCTCAATCGCAGAGAGCCCGAACCTTTGCCAGTGAACAGCTGCATCTGCCTGACAACCAAAGTTATCGGCTGTATGCCGATATCGGCCGGCCCTATGTGGTCTGGAATGTCTTTGCCACGCAGGAATTTTCTCTGTCACCACAGAACCATTGCTTTCCCATCGCCGGTTGCGTCGCCTATCGCGGCTACTACAACCAAGGCGCTGCGCGGGGCGAGGCGGCGCTGTTGCGGCAGCAGGGCATGGATGTGTCGATTGGTGGCGTGGAGGCCTATTCCACCCTGGGCTGGTTCAACGACCCGATCATGAGTTCGATGATGAGCTGGGGCGATGAGCGCCTCGCCACGCTGATCTTCCATGAGCTGGCCCACCAGCGCTTCTACGTGAAAGACGACACCGAGTTCAACGAGTCCTATGCCAGTTTTGTCGAGCAGGAAGGCACCCGACAATGGCGTGCGGCGCGGGGCCTGGCGCCTGTCGGCGATGCGGCGTTGAAGCAACGCGATCAATTTATCCGGCTGATTCTCGATACCCGCAAACGTCTGGAGGCGTTGTACGCGCAGCCGTTGGCGGCGGACGCCATGCGCCGGGCCAAAGCGGCGCAATTCGAGCAGTTGCGTAGCGAATACCGGCACCTGCGCGATAGCCAATGGGGTGGTGACAAGCGTTATGACGCCTGGATCAACCAGCCGATGAATAACGCGCGGCTTTTGCCGTTTGGGTTGTATGACCAATGGGTGCCGGCGTTTGCGGCGTTGTTTGCGCGGGAAGGCGGCGATTGGGTGAGGTTTTATGCGGCGGTGGAGAAGTTGGGTGAGCTGCCGGTGGAGCAGCGTAAGGCGGCGTTGAGGCAGTTGGAGAGGGTTGGCCGTTAGGGCCTTATCGCAGGCAAGCCAGCTCCCACAGTTGACCGATTTTCAACATGAGAATGCGGTCAACTGTGGGCGCTGGCTTGCCTGCGAAAGCGGTCTCAAGGACGCTGCAAAAACGCCTGATGCATCTGGTCCAACGTCTCGAAATGCCAGGTTGGCGCCTCGGCATTCAGCTCTTCAAAACTACCAAACCCATACCCCACGGCGACCGAATCCAGCCCATTACTGCGTGCCCCGATCAGGTCATGCTTGCGATCACCGATCATCAGGGTGGTGGCTGGGTCCAGCCTTTCCTCACGCATCAAATGCGCGATCAATTCGACCTTGTTGGTGCGCGTACCGTCCAGTTCGCTGCCGTAGATCACCTTGAAGTGCTTGGCAAAGTCGAAATGTCGCGCAATCTCGCGGGCAAATTCCCACGGTTTGGAGGTGGCGATGTACAGCTGGCGCCCTTGGCTGTTCAACTCTTCCAACAACGGCATGACCCCGTCGAACACGCGGTTTTCATACAGTCCGGTAACCTTGAAGCGCTCGCGGTAGAAATTCACCGCCTCCCATGCCTTGGCCTCGTCGAAGGCGTAAAACTGCATGAACGCCTGCAACAAGGGCGGGCCGATGAAGTGTTCGAGCTTGGTCAGGTCGGGCTCATCAATGCCCAGTTTGGCCAGGGCGTACTGGATCGAACGGGTAATGCCCTCGCGCGGGTCGGTGAGGGTGCCGTCCAGGTCGAACAGGACGGTGGGGTGATGCAGGGTCATTGATCGAATCCTTCGGCCAGGTGCAGGTCTTTGAGCTTCACGTAGTTCGCCGCGCTGTAGGTGAAAAAGGCGCGCTCTTTGTCAGTCAATGCGCGAACCTGCTTAACCGGGCTGCCCACATACAAAAAACCGCTGTCGAGTTTCTTGCCTGGCGGCACCAGGCTGCCGGCACCGATGATCACGTCGTCTTCAACCACGGCGCCATCCATCACGATGCTGCCCATGCCGATCAGGACGCGGCTACCTACGGTGCAGCCATGCAGCATGACCTTATGGGCGATGGTCACATCGTCGCCGATCAGCAACGGGTAACCCTGCGGATTGAACGGCCCGGCATGGGTAATGTGCAGCACACAGCCGTCTTGCACGCTGGTGCGCGCACCGATGCGGATGCGGTGCATGTCGCCGCGAATCACGGTCAGCGGCCAAACCGAGCTGTCAGTGCCGATTTCGACATCGCCGATCACCACCGCCGAAATATCGACAAACGCCCCGGCGCCGAGGGTTGGCGTGTGGTTCTGATAGGTGCGAAGGGTCACGATAGCCTCTCTCTGTTGTGCTGATAGCTGCGGTGGGTGTTGATTGTAATTAAGATGGCCCCATCTTTGTTCTACATGTTTCTTCAGCCAAGGTGCCCACCGTGAGCGCGAACAACCCGCTTTTGCAGTCCTACGACCTGCCGCCGTTCTCGGCGATCCGTGCCGAGCACGTCCAGCCGGCCATCGAACAGATCCTCGCCGACAACCGCGTGGCAATCGCAGAGATCCTGCAAAGCCAGGGTAAAAATCCGACGTGGGCCGGCCTGGTCCTGGCCATGGATGAACTCAATGATCGCCTCGGCGCGGCCTGGAGCCCGGTCAGCCATCTCAATGCCGTGTGCAACAGCGCCGAACTGCGCGAAGCCTACGAGGCGTGCCTGCCGGCCTTGAGCGCTTACTCCACCGAAATGGGCCAGAACCGTGAGCTGTTCCAGGCCTTCGAAGCCCTGGCCAACAGCCCGGAAGCTGCCGGTTTCGATGTGGCACAAAAAACCATTCTGGAGCACTCCCTGCGTGACTTCCGCCTGTCGGGTATCGACTTGCCGCCGGAGCAGCAAAAACGCTACGCCGAGGTACAGAGCAAGCTATCCGAGCTGGGCAGCAAATTCTCCAACCAGTTGCTGGACGCCACCCAGGCCTGGACCAAACACGTCACCGATGAAGCCACCCTCGCCGGCCTGACCGATTCGGCCAAGGCGCAAATGGCCGCCGCCGCTCAGGCCAAGGGCCTCGACGGCTGGCTGATCACCTTGGAATTCCCCAGCTACTACGCCGTCATGACCTACGCCCAGGACCGTGCCCTGCGTGAAGAGGTGTACGCCGCCTACTGCACCCGTGCCTCGGACCAAGGCCCGAATGCCGGTCAGAACGATAACGGCCCGGTGATGGAACAGATCCTCGACCTGCGTCAGGAACTGGCCCAATTGCTGGGTTATGCGTCGTTCTCCGAGCTGAGCCTGGCCACCAAGATGGCCGAGTCCAGCGACCAGGTGCTCAGCTTCCTGCGTGACCTGGCCAAGCGCAGCAAGCCGTTTGCCGCCCAGGACCTGCAGCAACTCAAGGCCTATGCCGCCGAGCAAGGCTGCGCCGATCTGCAAAGCTGGGACAGCGGTTTCTACGGCGAAAAACTGCGTGAGCAGCGCTACAGCGTGTCCCAGGAAGCGCTACGCGCCTACTTCCCCATCGACAAAGTGCTGGGCGGCCTGTTTGCCATTGTGCAGCGCCTGTACGGCATCGAGATCGCCGAGCTTAAAGGCTTCGACACCTGGCACCCGGATGTGCGCTTGTTCGAGATCAAGGAGAACGGCGAGCACGTCGGACGTTTCTTCTTCGACCTGTACGCCCGCGCCAACAAGCGTGGCGGTGCCTGGATGGATGGCGCCCGTGACCGCCGCCGTACCGTTGATGGCGTGCTGCAAAGCCCCGTCGCCAACCTGGTGTGCAACTTCACTCCGGCCGACAGCGGCAAGCCTGCCCTGCTGACCCACGATGAAGTCACCACCCTGTTCCACGAATTCGGCCATGGCCTGCATCACCTGCTCACCCGCGTGGAACATGCCGGCGTATCCGGTATCAACGGTGTGGCGTGGGACGCGGTGGAACTGCCGAGCCAATTCATGGAGAACTGGTGCTGGGAGCCTGAAGGCCTGGCGCTGATCTCCGGCCACTACGAAACCGGCGAGCCCCTGCCCCAGGACTTGCTGGAGAAAATGCTCGCGGCGAAAAATTTCCAGTCCGGCCTGATGATGGTGCGTCAGCTGGAGTTCTCACTGTTCGACTTTGAACTGCACGCCACCCATGGCGATGGTCGCAGTGTGGCCCAGGTGCTTGAAGGCGTGCGCGATGAAGTCTCGGTCATGCGCCCACCGGCCTACAACCGCTTCC
Source organism: Pseudomonas sp. DW-iso17 (assembly GCF_058725345.1). Classification (NCBI taxonomy): domain Bacteria; kingdom Pseudomonadati; phylum Pseudomonadota; class Gammaproteobacteria; order Pseudomonadales; family Pseudomonadaceae; genus Pseudomonas; species Pseudomonas sp. DW-iso17. Next base: position 746,504 of record NZ_JBZXEA010000011.1, read on the forward strand.
CCAACAGCTTCGCTCACATTTTCGCCGGCGGTTATGCGGCGGGCTACTACAGCTACAAGTGGGCGGAAGTGCTGTCGGCGGATGCGTTCTCCAAGTTTGAGGAAGACGGCGTGCTCAACGCCCAGACCGGGCGTGCCTTCCGTGAAGCCATCCTGGCGCGTGGCGGTTCCCAGGCACCGATGGTGCTGTTCGTCGACTTCCGCGGACGCGCGCCGTCGATTGACGCACTCTTGCGCCACAGCGGCCTGAGTGAGGACGCAGCAGCATGAGTGAAGGGCCTGTGATCACCAAAAAGCAATTTATCGCCGGGGCGGTCTGCCCGGCGTGCAGCGAGCCGGACAAGTTGAAGATGTGGACCGAAGACAGCGTGCCGCACCGCGAATGCGTGGCCTGCGGGTATACCGATACGCTGAATGATCAAGGCCTGTCGGTGCCCAAGGAATTGGGCACTAGGGTCAATACCACCGCGTTGAAAGCGCCGGCGGATCCTAAAGTGCAGGCAGTGCAGTTCTTCCCGAACCCGAAGCTGAAAAAAGACTAAAACCGCACTCACTGTAGGAGCGAGCAAGCTCGCTCCTACAATTTTTTCTCTTGCTGGCCCGTTGTGGTGATCCAGTCTTTCATTGAGCACAACGCAAAGGCGCTGGTGCTGCAATCCCCATTCGCCAAAGCTGTACGCAACTTGTCAACATCAGCTTTTATCATGTAGCGAACGCCGTCCTTGAAACCATTGCTGCTGCCAAAGCCGCCCAAGGTCATTTCGTTCAGCGCGTCCTCCTTGCTCCACCCTTGAACCACCACCCGATACATCGCTGCCATCAGGCCGGTGCGGTCGGCGCCGTGCTTGCAATGCATCAACACCGGGCCATCGGCCTCTGCTGCCTGAATCGCCCTGATCGCCGCCAGCACGTCGGCATCGTCGACGTGGTTGGTGCGATAACTCAACTGCACCTGTTTGATATCAGATGATTGGAGCCACTGCGCATCAGATTCCGGCAGGAAGTTGATGACCGTAGCGATCTTTAGCGTGTGCAACAGCGGCAGCGCACGCTCGTCCGGCAATGCACTGCGATAGAGCGTGGGTGTCATTTGATGCAGGTTGTATTGGTTACCCACCGGCTGGGCCCATTCCGGTGAGCGGATCGACGCAGCCTCATCGGCTTGTACGGTGTTGAGCAGGCTCATGAGCGCCAGGCCGAGAGCGAGCAGTATGCGTGTGTTGAACATGAACGTTGTGACCGAGCGAGGAAGTGGTTGATGGGCCACAGGCTCACTCACGGCGGGTCAATAAGGCGTGAGGTTCGCGTCAAAGAATCGTGATACTTGCTATCTGATCCGGTGTTTTTGTCGCCGAATTGACGCCTCTGAATTCTTAGCCTGCTATCATTTGTAACTAATGTTTGCCATTGTGCTGTATCTGCTTGGATCCAATTAGCCGCAAAGCCTTCACGCTGCTCCCAGAAGCGGCGGATAAACCCGTGACCACATGATGAGGTGTACCTATGTCTGATCAAGATCAAGACAACCCCCGGCGTGACTTTTTACGCAAATCCTTGACCTTGATCCCGGTGGTCACGGTTGCCAGCACTGGCCTTGGCGGTTCGATGTTGATGGCCACTCCGGCACCGGCCCAGGCCGAGCCGGCCAAACCTGCGGCGAGCGATAAAGCCTATGAGCCGAGCTATTTCACGGCCGAGGAATGGGCGTTTATCAACGCCGCCGTCGAGCGCTTGATTCCCGCTGACGCCCAGGGACCCGGTGCCTTGGAGGCTGGCGCGCCGGAATACATCGACCGCCAGATGAACACCCCTTACGCCAGTGGCGCTCTGTGGTTCATGCAAGGCCCGTTCAATGCCGATGCGGCGCCGGAGATGGGCTGGCAGAGCAAATTGGTGCCCAAGGAGATCTATCGCCTGGGTATTGCTGCGACGGATGCCTGGTCGAAAGCGTTCAACGGTAAAGCTTTTGCTGCGCAAGACAGCGCTACCCGAGACGATATGCTCAGGCGTCTGGAGGCTGGCGGCAGCGAAGTGGCGGCGCATTTCGATGCCGTGCCGCCCAAGATGTTCTTCAACCTTTTGCTGCAAAACACCAAGGAAGGCTTCTTCTGCGACCCTATCCACGGCGGTAATAAAGGCATGGTCGGCTGGACCATGATCGGCTTCCCCGGCGCCCGCGCCGACTTCATGGATTGGGTGGAACGCAACGAGCAATACCCCTTCCCGGCTGTTTCCATTCGCGGCGAGAGGGCGTAAACGTGGCGACCATCATGAAGAAAGTGGATGCAGTGATTGTGGGCTTCGGCTGGACGGGCGCGATCATGGCCAAAGAGCTGACAGAAGCGGGCCTCAACGTGGTAGCGCTGGAGCGCGGCCCGATGCAGGACACTTACCCAGACGGCAACTATCCCCAGGTCATCGACGAACTGACCTACAGCGTGCGTAAGAAGCTGTTCCAGGACATCTCCAAAGAAACGGTGACCATTCGCCACAGCGTGAATGACGTTGCCCTGCCCAATCGCCAGTTGGGCGCATTCCTGCCGGGTAACGGTGTTGGTGGTGCGGGGCTGCACTGGTCGGGCGTGCATTTTCGCGTCGACCCGATTGAGCTGCGCATGCGCAGCCATTACGAAGAGCGCTACGGGAAGAACTTCATTCCCAAGGACATGACCATCCAGGACTTCGGCGTCAGCTATGAAGAGCTGGAGCCGTTTTTCGATTATGCGGAAAAAGTCTTTGGCACCTCCGGGCAAGCCTGGACGGTCAAGGGCCAACTGGTCGGCGAGGGCCGTGGCGGCAACCCCTACGCGCCGGATCGCTCCAACCCGTTCCCGCTTGCGGCGCAGAAAAATACCGTCTCCGCCCAGCTGTTTCAGAAAGCGGCGACCGACGTAGGTTACAAACCTTACAACCTGCCTTCGGCCAACACGTCGGGGCCGTACACCAACCCCTACGGTGCGCAGATGGGCCCGTGCAACTTCTGCGGTTTTTGCAGTGGCTACGTGTGCTACATGTATTCCAAAGCCTCGCCGAACGTGAACATCCTGCCGGCCTTGCGCCAGGTGCCCAACTTCGAGCTGCGGCCCAATTCCCACGTGCTCAAGGTCAACCTCGACAGCACCAAGAAGAAAGCCACCGGCGTGACCTACATCGACGCCCAGGGCCGCGAATGTGAACAACCGGCCGACCTGGTGATTCTTGGCGCATTCCAGTTCCATAACGTGCGCCTGATGCTGCTGTCGGGCATCGGCAAGCCCTACGACCCGATTACCAACGAGGGTGTGGTAGGCCGCAACTTCGCCTACCAGAACATGGGCACCATCAAGGCGTTCTTCGACAAGGACACCCACACCAACAACTTTATCGGCGCGGGCGGCAATGGCGTGGCCATCGACGACTTCAACGCCGACAACTTTGACCATGGCCCCCATGGCTTTGTGGGGGGGTCGCCGATGTGGGTCAACCAGGCGGGCAGCCGGCCGATTGCCGGTACGTCCAACCCGCCGGGCACCCCGGCGTGGGGCAGTGCCTGGAAGCGCGCCACCGCCGATTACTACACCCATCAAGTCTCAATGGATTCTCACGGTGCCCATCAGTCCTACCGCAGCAACTACCTGGATCTGGACCCGGTTTACCGCGATGCCTACGGCCTGCCGCTGCTGCGCATGACCTTCGACTGGCAAGAAAACGACATCAAGATGAACCGCTTCATGATGGAAAAAATGGGCAAAGTGGCCCAGGCCATGAACCCCAAGGCCATCGCCGTGCTGGGTAAAAAGGTCGGTGAGCATTTCAATACCGCCTCCTACCAGACCACCCACCTCAACGGTGGCGCGATCATGGGTACCGACCCGAAAACCAGTGCGTTGAACCGCTACTTGCAGAGCTGGGATGTGCACAACGTCTTCGTCCCTGGTGCTTCCGCTTTCCCACAAGGCTTGGGCTACAACCCTACCGGCCTGGTGGCAGCGTTGACCTATTGGTCGGCTCGCGCGATTCGCGAGCAGTACCTCAAAAACCCCGGCCCACTGGTTCAGGCATAAGGAGCGATGACCATGAAAGCATTCGTTATTGCCTCCCTGGCGCTGTTCAGCAGCTGCTCGATCAGCGCTGCCGAAACCGATCTGATCAAACAGGGTGAATACCTGGCGCGGGCCGGCGACTGTGTTGCCTGCCATACCGCCAAGGGTGGCAAGCCCTTCGCTGGCGGCCTGCCGATGGAAACACCGATTGGCGTGATCTATTCCACCAACATCACCCCGGACAAGACCGGCCTGGGCGACTACAGCTTCGAGGATTTCGACAAGGCCGTGCGCCATGGCGTCGCCAAGAACGGTAGTACGCTTTACCCGGCGATGCCCTACCCGTCTTACGCGCGCGTCAGCGACAGCGATATGCAAGCGTTGTATGCGTACTTCATGAAGGGGGTCGAACCGGTCGCCCAGGAAAACAAGGACAGCGATATACCCTGGCCCCTGAGCATGCGTTGGCCGTTGGCGGCCTGGCGCTGGATGTTTGCCCCGGCAGTCGAGGCGCATCAGCCGCAAGCCGCTGCCGACCCGGTGATCGATCGCGGTGCCTACCTGGTGGAAGGTCTCGGGCATTGCGGCGCCTGCCATACGCCGCGTGCCCTGACCATGCAGGAAAAAGCCCTGAGTGCCACGGACGGCAGCGCCTTCCTCTCTGGCAGTGCGCCATTGGAAGGCTGGATTGCCAAAAGCCTGCGCGGCGACCACAAGGACGGTCTCGGCAGCTGGAGCGAGGAGCAGTTGGTGCAGTTCCTCAAGACCGGTCGCAGCGACCGCAGTGCGGTGTTCGGCGGCATGAGTGATGTGGTCGTGCACAGCATGCAGTACATGTCCCAAGAGGACCTGACCGCTATCGCTCGTTACCTCAAGAGCCTGCCGGCTGTCGATCCCAAGGATCAGCCGCACCAGTACGACAAACAGGTAGCGCAAGCATTGTGGAAGGGGGACGACAGCAAGCCGGGTGCGTCGGTGTACATCGACAACTGCGCGGCCTGCCACCGTACCGACGGCCATGGCTATACGCGGGTGTTCCCGGCGCTGGCGGGCAACCCGGTGTTGCAGACGGCAGATGCCACGTCGTTGATCAACATTGTGTTGAACGGCGGCACCTTGCCGGCCACCCATGCGGCGCCGTCAACCTTCACCATGCCGGCGTTTGCCTGGCGTCTGTCGGACCAGGAAGTGGCGGATGTGGTCAGTTTTATCCGTGGCAGTTGGGGCAACCAGGGCGCACCGGTCAAGGCGAGCGATGTGGCGGATCTGCGCAAAAACGATCTGCACACCACCTCGGGCGATGACCTGGGGCAGGTGACGCAAAAGCACTGATAAGTTCGCTGGCCGCCCAACGGCACTGGTCAGAAGCTTCGCGCCTCGATACTGTATATAAAAACAGTATCGAGGCGTTTTCATGTCTACTGCGCTGCCGCCCCGTGGCCGGGGTACGGCCACCAACCTGCACAATCGCTTTGCACCCACCGTCAGCGTGGCCGAGGACGACGGTTGGTACCAGGAAGTGCCGCCGACCCAAGGCACCGAAGTGCGTATCGAAACGGCCAAGACCATCATCACCCGCAACACCTCCCCGGACTTGCCGTTTGATCGGTCCATCAATCCGTATCGCGGTTGTGAACATGGTTGCATCTACTGCTATGCACGGCCCAGCCATGCCTATTGGGACATGTCGCCCGGGCTGGACTTTGAAACCAGATTGATTGCCAAGAGCAACGCGGCCGATGTGCTGGAACAGCAGTTGTCGAAGCCGGGCTACGTGTGTGCGCCGATCAACCTGGGCTCCAATACCGATCCGTACCAGCCAATCGAGCGCGAATACCGGATCACCCGGCAAACCCTTCAAGTCCTGCTGCGCTACCGCCACCCAGTGACGATCATCACCAAGGGTTCGCTGATCCTGCGCGACCTCGACCTGCTGACCGAGTTGGCCCGCCAGCGCCTGGTGGCGGTGATGATCAGCCTCACCAGCCTGGACGATGAGCTCAAGCGCATCCTGGAACCGCGCACCGCAGCGCCCAAGGCACGGCTGCGGGCGATTCGGGTAATGCGCGACGCGGGTATCCCGGTGGGCGTGCTGTGCTCGCCAATGATCCCGATGATCAACGACAGCGAGCTGGAGAGCCTGCTTACCGAAGCTCACGCGGCCGGCGCACAAAGCGCGGCGTATATGATGCTGCGCCTGCCGTTGGAGGTGGCGCCGTTATTCGAGGAGTGGTTGGCGGCCCATTACCCCCAGCGTGCGGCCCATGTGATGAGCCTGGTGCGCCAGGTGCGCGGGGGTGAGGTGTATGACAGCCGGTTTGGCGTGCGCATGCGTGGTGAGGGGCCGTTTGCCGATTTGCTGGCGCAGCGTTTCAGCAAGGCAATCAAGCGCCTGGGGCTGAATCGGCGGGAAGGGTTCAACCTCGATTGCACGGTGTTTTGCCCACCGGGCAGGCAGATGGCTTTGTTGTAGACTGATGGAGAGACGTGCACCTTTGCTGTAGGAATAGTCGCGTTTTGACATCACTGAAACCCGCGTTCTAGAGCGGTTCATTCAGTTTGAGTTAAGTTTCGACGGTTACCTTGTTCAGCGAGTGACTGATGAGTCGGCGGCCTGGCCGGTGCTTGTTTTACAACTATTTCACCGCCATGGCGTCGAACTGACCTGAACCCTCCCCTGCATTGATCAAGAGGATGAATCATGAGTGACAAGGATAAACAGCCGTTGGCTGCGTCGGCTTCAGCCCCTCAGGTGGCGGAATCCGCCGATGCAGCGCTGCAGCATATCGTTGACGGCTTTTTGCATTTCCATCACGACGTCTTCCCCCAGCAGGAAGAACTCTTCAAGAAACTCGCCACCGCCCAGAGCCCACGGGCGATGTTCATCACCTGCGCCGACTCGCGCATCGTGCCCGAGCTGATCACCCAAAGCTCCCCAGGCGACCTGTTCGTGACCCGTAACGTCGGTAACGTGGTGCCGCCTTACGGCCAGATGAACGGTGGTGTTTCCACGGCCATCGAGTACGCGGTGCTCGCCCTTGGCGTACAGCACATCATCGTGTGCGGGCATTCGGACTGCGGCGCCATGCGTGCGGTGCTCAACCCCGACAGCCTGGAGAAGATGCCAACGGTCAAGGCCTGGTTGCGTCACGCCGAGGTCGCCAAGACAATGGTCCATGACAACTGCGACTGCGCCAACGAAGGCGAGAGCATGGCGGTGCTGACCGAAGAAAACGTTATCGCCCAACTGCAACATTTGCGCACCCACCCTTCCGTGGCTTCGCGCATGGCCAATGGTCATTTGTTTATCCATGGTTGGATCTACAACATCGAGACCAGCGAAATCCGGGCCTACGATGCGGACAAAGCGGCGTTCCGACCGCTGAACGGCACCGAGCCGATCCCTTCAGCGACGCCTAAAGCGCGCTTCTAAAACACTTCCCTGCCGGGTAATGCGGTGGCTGCCATGGATGCAGCCAGGCTTTACCGCGCCCGGCGAATGCCTCGGGAGAGTCATCATGCGTGCTGCTCAATTGAAAGCTGTATTGCCACGGGAGCTGCTCGCCTCGGTGGTTGTTTTTCTGGTCGCCTTGCCACTGTGCATGGGCATCGCGATTGCGTCCGGCATGCCGCCGGCCAAAGGCCTGATCACTGGCATCATCGGCGGCTTGGTGGTGGGCTGGTTGGCCGGCTCGCCGCTGCAAGTCAGCGGCCCGGCGGCGGGTCTGGCGGTACTGGTGTTCGAACTGGTGCGCCAGCACGGCATGCTGATGCTGGGGCCGATCCTGTTGCTGGCCGGCTTCCTGCAATTGGTGGCCGGGCGTTTGCGCCTGGGCTGCTGGTTTCGCGTCACCGCGCCGGCGGTGGTCTACGGCATGTTGGCCGGCATTGGCGTGTTGATCGTGCTGTCGCAGATCCATGTGATGCTCGACGGCGCGCCCAAGCCGTCAGGGCTGGATAACCTGGCTGGCTTCCCGGCAGCGCTGGCTGAAGCGATTCCTACCTTCGGCGGCGGTCTCGGCTGGCAGGCTGGCGTACTCGGCCTGTCGACGATGTTGGTGATGTACCTGTGGGACAAATTCCGCCCGCAACAACTGCGGTTTGTGCCTGGCGCGTTGCTTGGCGTGGGCCTGGCGACCGTCGCCAGCCTGGTGCTGGCGTTGCAGGTCAAGCGCGTGGAAGTCCCGGAAAACCTGGCGGACGCTATCGACTGGCTGCGCCCCAGCGACCTGCTGAACCTGGCAGATCCACAGCTTTTGATCGCGGCATTCGCCGTGGCGTTTATTGCCAGTGCCGAAACCCTGCTGTCTGCCGCAGCGGTGGACCGTATGCACAGTGGTCAACGTTCCGATTTCGACAAGGAATTGTCGGCCCAAGGCGTGGGCAACATGCTCTGCGGCCTGGTGGGTGCATTGCCAATGACCGGTGTGATCGTACGCAGCTCGGCTAACGTCCAGGCTGGTGCTACCACGCGTCTGTCGGCGATGTTCCATGGCCTGTGGTTGCTGGGTTTCGTGCTTTTGCTGTCGAGCGTGCTGCAGAGCATTCCGGTCGCGAGCCTGGCGGGTGTTCTGGTATACACCGGGATCAAGCTGGTAGACGTCAAGGCGTTCAAGGCGCTGGGGCGCTATGGGCGGATGCCGATGTTCACCTATGCGGCCACCGCGCTGGCAATCATCTTTACCGATTTGCTGACCGGCGTGCTGGTGGGCTTCGGGCTCACATTGCTCAAGTTGGCCTTCAAGGCCTCGCGCCTGAAAGTCAGCCTGATCGACCTGCCCCAGGAAGGTGAGATGGAGCTGCGTTTGACGGGGGCGGCGACCTTTCTGAAGGTGCCGGCGTTGACTCAGGTGTTGTCGGCGGTGCCTGCGGGGACCACCCTGCATGTGCCGTTGAGCAACTTGAGTTACATCGACCACTCTTGCCTGGAGTTGCTGGAAGAATGGGGCCGGGCCAATGCGGCCAAGGGCTCGACGTTGGTGATCGAGGCGCGTGGGTTGAAGCGTCGGCTGGAAGGTCGGGTGCGAACGACAGTGGGGATCGGCTCAGCGCCTGCCTGACCCTTCAAAAAACTGTGGGAGCCGGGCTTGCCCGGCTCCCACATTGAATCCCCTATCGGATCTGAAGTCTATGCCGGCTGATCCAGCGACAGCTCAACCCCAAGCTGGCGCGACAGGCATGGCCAGCGCTTCCAGGACGCTTCGGTCTGCGGGCTCTTGAGCTGTTCGCGATAGGCCTCGACCGACTCCAGCGCAAAGCTTTCCTCGTTAAGCATCTCATCCACCGCCAGGTGCACGGCTTCATCCAATTGATTGGCGAAGTCTTCACCGATCAGTTGATGGGCGATCACGTTGGCCACGGTGGTATCCGCTGGAATCAACGGCTGGCCAAAATGCTTGATATACAGATCGTTTACTTCTTCGACCAGGCGATGCGCCAGGTAGGCCTCATCCAGCAGGCCATCAAGGCCGTCGTGGCCGGCCAGAATCGCTGGCGGCTGCAGGAAGAAATGTTCAGCGATTTTCAGTACCGGTTTGATCTGGCTTTCAATCCCGGCCTCACGGGCCACGTCATTGGCGGCGTCGAGCAAATCAGGAACCAGGTCGATGTAAGCGGTCACAAAACGGGTCATGACCATGTTGCGATCACCGTCAGCCAGGGCGATGGACGAATGCAGGTGCGGCACTTGTTTTTTCAGCTGGCTGACGAGCTGGCCGGTGCTGGCTTCGTGTTGATGGGCACGGGAAATCTGCTCGCGCAATGCGGCGGTGTTCATGAGGGCTCCAGTGAAGCAGGCGTAGGAAAAGGGAGAAGATAAGGTAGTTCGTTTATACGAGCGCCTAAGACGCATTTGTCATAATTATTTCATGGTTATAGGCAGGGGTTATATCGAAATGCCATCGTTCGTCGGATAAACGATTCCGCTGCCTATTTTACGGGCTCCGTCTGTCTGTTTCTATTCATTTGCCCCCACACATTGCGGGGTTGCTACGGCTGTCTATACTCGATTTTGTACGCAATTAGCTGATGACGCCCAACTGCATGACGCAGGCAAGGCTTGGCGGTTGTAAGCAGTATGGAAGCCGCTCCCTTCGCCGCAGGTGCAAACCGGCGGGATAACAAGAAACATAAAGGGGAACCCGCAATGACGCGACATCCACACGTTTGGATGGGCCTCCTGTTGTGGTCGGTATTCGGCCAGGCGCACGCCGCCTGGACTACGAATATGGCGCCAGGGGCTACTGAAGTCAGCCACGCTGTGTTTGACCTGCACATGACCATTTTCTGGATCTGTGTGGTGATCGGCATCGTCGTGTTTGGCGCGATGTTCTGGTCGATGATCCTGCACCGTCGGTCCACGGGCCAGGTAGCGGCCAAGTTCCACGAAAGCACCACCGTGGAAATCCTCTGGACCGTGGTGCCCTTGCTGATCCTGGTGGCCATGGCTATTCCGGCCACCAAGACCCTGATCAACATCTACGACAGCAGTGAGTCGGATATCGATATCCAGGTCACCGGCTATCAGTGGAAGTGGCACTACAAATACCTGGGTCAGGATGTGGAGTTCTTCAGCAACCTGGCCACCCCCGCCGAGCAGATCCATAACCAGGCCACCAAGGGTGAGCACTACCTGTTGGAAGTCGACCAGCCGCTGGTATTGCCGGTGGGCGCCAAGGTGCGCTTTCTGGTGACCGCTGCCGATGTGATCCACTCCTGGTGGGTGCCGGCCTTTGCGGTCAAGCGCGATGCTATCCCTGGCTTCGTCAACGAGGCCTGGACCCGCGTCGAGAAGCCCGGCATCTACCGTGGCCAGTGCGCCGAACTGTGTGGCAAGGACCATGGCTTCATGCCCATCGTGGTGGAGGTCAAGTCCAAGGCCGACTACGACACCTGGCTGGGGGAGCGCAAGGAGGAGGCCGCCAAGCTCAAGGAGTTGACCTCCAAAGAATGGACACTGGACGAACTGGTGGCACGTGGCGACAAGGTCTATCACACCACTTGCGTGGCCTGTCACCAGGCCGAGGGCCAAGGCTTGCCACCGATGTTCCCAGCGCTCAAGGGCTCGAAAATCGCCACCGGGCCGGCCAAAGACCATCTGAGCATCGTGTATCACGGCAAGCCCGGCACCGCGATGGCAGCCTTCGGCAAGCAGCTCTCTGAAGTGGATATCGCCGCTGTGGTGACCTATGAGCGTAACGCCTGGGGCAATAACAAAGGCGACATGGTCACGCCCAAAGACGTGCTGGCTCTGAAACAGGCCCAAAGCAAATGACGACTTTCATTGCCAATGCCCTGAATCGCCCCGCTCACTCGCTTGCAGGAGAACGGCCATGAGCACTGTGATCGACCACGGTCATGCCGACCACGCCCACGGCCCCGCCAAAGGCTTGATGCGCTGGGTGCTGACCACCAACCACAAAGACATCGGCACCATGTACCTGTGGTTCGCCTTCACCATGTTCCTGCTCGGCGGCTCGTTCGCCATGGTGATCCGCGCCGAGTTGTTCCAGCCGGGCCTGCAGATCGTGCAGCCGGCGTTCTTCAACCAGATGACCACCATGCACGGGTTGATCATGGTATTCGGCGCGGTGATGCCGGCGTTTGTCGGCCTGGCCAACTGGATGATCCCGTTGATGATCGGCGCGCCGGACATGGCCCTGCCGCGCATGAACAATTTCAGCTTCTGGCTGTTGCCGGCGGCGTTCCTGTTGCTGGTGTCCACCTTGTTCACGCCCGGCGGCGGGCCGAATTTCGGCTGGACCTTCTACGCCCCGCTCTCCACCACTTATGCGCCGGAAAGCGTGACGTTCTTTATATTTGCCATCCACCTGATGGGCATCAGTTCGATCATGGGCGCGATCAACGTGGTCGCCACCATCCTCAACCTGCGTGCGCCGGGCATGACCCTGATGAAAATGCCGCTGTTCGTGTGGACCTGGCTGATCACCGCATTCCTGCTGATCGCGGTGATGCCGGTACTGGCGGGCTGCGTGACCATGATGCTGATGGACATTCACTTTGGCACCAGCTTCTTCAGTGCGGCCGGTGGTGGTGATCCGGTGCTGTTCCAGCACGTGTTCTGGTTCTTCGGGCATCCCGAGGTGTACATCATGATCCTGCCGGCCTTTGGCGCCGTCAGCTCGATCATCCCTACCTTCTCGCGCAAGCCGCTGTTCGGTTACACCTCGATGGTCTACGCCACCGCGAGCATCGCGTTCCTGTCGTTCATCGTGTGGGCGCACCACATGTTCGTGGTGGGCATTCCGCTGGTGGGTGAGCTGTTCTTCATGTACGCCACCCTGCTGATTGCCGTGCCCACGGGCGTGAAGGTGTTCAACTGGGTCAGCACCATGTGGCAAGGCTCACTGACGTTCGAGACGCCGATGTTGTTTGCGGTGGCCTTTGTGATCCTGTTCACCATCGGCGGCTTCTCCGGGCTGATGCTGGCGATTGCCCCGGCGGACTTCCAGTACCACGACACCTACTTTGTGGTGGCGCATTTCCATTACGTACTGGTGCCCGGCGCGATCTTCGGGATCTTCGCTTCTGCCTACTACTGGCTGCCGAAATGGACCGGCCATATGTACGACGAAACCTTGGGCAAGCTGCACTTCTGGTTGTCTTTCGTGGGCATGAACATGGCGTTCTTCCCCATGCACTTTGTGGGGCTGGCCGGTATGCCGCGCCGAGTGCCGGACTACAACCTGCAGTTCGCTGACTTCAATATGGTCTCGTCCATTGGTGCCTTCATGTTCGGCGCCACGCAGATCTTCTTCCTGTTCATTGTCATCAAGTGCATCCGTGGCGGCCCGCCTGCGCCGGCCAAGCCGTGGGATGGCGCCGAGGGCCTGGAATGGAGCGTGCCCTCACCCGCGCCGTATCACACCTTCACCACGCCGCCGGAGGTCAAATGAAGCCCTCCCTATACTCCCCCTGTGGGAGCGGGCTTGCCCGCGATGGCGGTAGGTCAGGCGCTGAATCTACCAGCCCTCAGGCCTTCATCGCAGGCAAGCCAGCTCCCACAGAAAGTCCAAAGCCAGGTGGGCGCCATGGCTGACTCCGTCCCGCTCAAGCGCCTGGTCACCCGCCTGCTGATCCTGGTGCTGGCGATGTTCGCCTTTGGCTTCGCCCTGGTGCCGATCTACGACGTGATGTGCAAGGCGTTCGGCATCAACGGCAAGACCGCCGGGCAGTACGAGGGTGAGCAAATGGTTGACCCCTCGCGCCAGGTGCGGGTGCAGTTTCTGTCCACCAACGCCATCGACATGGTCTGGGAATTCCACTCCAAGGCCGATGAGATTGTGGTCAACCCCGGTGCAGTCAACGAGATGCTGTTCGTGGCCTACAACCCCACCGATAAGCCGATGACAGCCCAGGCGATACCCAGCATTTCCCCGGCCGAAGCGGCGATGTACTTCCACAAGACCGAATGCTTCTGCTTTACCCAGCAAGTGTTGCAGCCCGGTGAGCGCATTGAGATGCCCGTACGTTTCATCGTCGACCGCGCGATGCCCAAGGATGTGAAGCATTTGACCCTGGCGTACACGCTGTTCGATATCACTGCGCGCCAGCCGCCCGTGGCCGTCAGGACCGGGGGCTAGCTACTGTTTGCCCCCTCAATCAGGAGAGCGAATACATGTCGACTCATGATACGTACTACGTACCAGCGCAAAGCAAATGGCCAATAATTGCCACGATTGGCCTGCTGGTCACCGTGTATGGCCTGGCCGTGTGGTTCAACGACTTGAAGGCCGCGCGGCCCGAATCCCACGGGCCGTGGATCTTTTTCGTCGGCGGTTTGTTGCTGGCCTATATGCTGTTTGGCTGGTTTGGCGCGGTGATCAAGGAAAGTCGCGCCGGGCTGTACAGCGCGCAGATGGACCGCTCGTTCCGCTGGGGCATGACCTGGTTCATCTTTTCGGAGGTGATGTTCTTCATCGCCTTTTTTGGTGCGCTGTTCTACGTGCGCGTCTGGGCCGGGCCTTGGTTGGCGGGCGAGGGGCCCAAGGGCATTGCCCACATGCTGTGGCCGAACTTTGAGTTTGCCTGGCCCCTGCTGAACAACCCCGACCCTAAGCTCTACCCTGCGCCCAAAGGCACCATCAGCCCCTGGGGCCTGCCATTGGTGAACACCATCTTGCTGGTGAGTTCCAGCGTGACCATCACCATTGCCCACCATGCCCTGCGCAAAGGCCATCGTGGTGCGCTGAAAGTCTGGCTGGCGATCACCGTGCTGCTGGGCTTGGCGTTTCTTGGATTCCAGGCCGAGGAATACATCCACGCCTACAAAGAGTTGGGCCTTACCTTGGGTTCGGGGGTGTACGGCGCGACGTTCTTCATGCTCACGGGCTTTCACGGCGCCCACGTGACCATCGGCACCATCATTCTGTTTGTGATGCTGATGCGTATCCTGCGCGGGCATTTCAATGCCGAGCACCAGTTCGGTTTTGAGGCGGCCAGTTGGTATTGGCACTTTGTGGACGTGGTGTGGATCGGGCTGTTTTTCTTTGTCTATGTGCTGTGACGCCGCTTACCACGGCGCATGAGAGACCAATTGGCCGCTGAAAAAGCCCCAGGCGATCAAGCCCACGGTGATCACGGCCAGCGTGACACGCACGGTCAAGGCAGTGACGAGGCGGTTGGAGTTGCCCTCGTCCTTGACCAGGAAGAACAAGCCACTGAACAGGCTCACGACGGTCGCGATCAGCATCAGGGCAATGGCGGCTTTGAGCATGGTCTGGCTCCGGGCTAATTGGGGAGGGGCGATGAGATCGAGTATAGCCAGTGCCATGCAACGCTTTCGCCCGGGCATCGCGCCGACGCTGGTGGTACTGGTGTTGCTGCCGTTGATGGTGGGCCTGGGGTTTTGGCAATTGTCCCGCGGGCACGAAAAGCAACTGTTGGTAGACCGTTATGCCGAGCGCCGCGCCGCCGAGCCGGTCAGCAGTGCTCAGCTCAATGACATGGCTGATCCAGCCTTCCGTCGCGTTCACCTTCGCGGGCAACTGGATGATGCACACAGCGTATTGCTGGATAACCGCATGCGTGACGGCAAGGCCGGTGTCGAGTTGCTGCAACCCTTTCATGACCAGGCCAGCGGCCTGTGGCTGTTGCTCAATCGCGGCTGGCTGCCCTGGCCGGACCGGCGTATCGCGCCCGCCTTTACAACCCCTGAACAGACGCTGAACCTCGACGCCTGGGTGTACGTCGCCCCCGGCGAGACCTTCCAACTGCATGCCGACCCGGCCAGCACGCAATGGCCGCGCCTGCTGACCGCGCTGCACCCTGCCGCCTTGTGGGGCGAGCTGGGGCGCAGTGGCTTTGCCTATGAGCTGCGTGCCGAAGCGGGCCCCGGTACCTACGAAACCAGCTGGCCTGTGGTCGCCATGGGCCCGGAAAAACACCTGGCCTACGCTGTGCAATGGTTCGCCATGGCCATGGCGTTGCTGGCGCTTTACCTCTACCTCGGATGGCATAACAAAAAGGAGAAGCCCCATGGGAGCGGTCATGAATCCACCCAGCACATCTGACACGCCTGATCGGCGCAAGGGGCGCTGGCAGCTGATTTTGATCCTGATGATGGTGATCGGCCCGATGGTGCTGGCCACCTTCATGTACAAATTGCAGTTCTGGGTGCCGGACAGCCGCAGCTATCACGGCGAACTGATTGGCAACGGCCAGACCCGCGCCGACATCGGCGTGCAGGCCGATGAACAGCGCTGGCAACTGCTGGTCACCGCCCCCACCGCCTGTGCTGCCAATTGCCAGCAACTGGTCTACCTGGCGCGTCAGCTGCAGATCAGCCTTGGCCGTGATGCATCCCGTGCCAGCCATGCCCTGGCGGGTGCGCAACCGTTGAGCGGCGAATACGAGGCCAAGCTCAAAGCCGAATATCCACAGCTGCAGCGCTACCCGCTGGATGTGTCGACCTTTACCAGGAACGCTGCCGCGCCTGGCGATGCGCAATTGTGGATCGTCGACCCCCACGGCAATCTGGTGCTGCGCTACGACGCCAAGGTCAAGGGCAAGGACTTGCTCAACGATCTGCGCTTGCTGCTGAAACTGTCGAACATCGGATAAGGGCACCCTCATGGCCAAGCCTGGATTTCGCCTCGCGCTGTTTGCCACGTTACTGGCGTTGTTTGTCGTGCTGCTCGGTGCTTATACCCGCCTGACCCACGCCGGCCTCGGCTGTCCGGACTGGCCGGGCTGCTATGGCTTTATCAGCGTGCCGCAAAGCGAAGCCCAACTGGCTCATGCCGAGTTGCACTTTCCCGACACGCCGGTGGAGGCCGACAAAGGCTGGGCCGAGATGACCCATCGCTACTTCGCGGGCAGCCTGGGCCTGTTGATCGCGCTGCTGGCGGCGCGTTCGTGGCGTCATCGACGCGATCCGGGCCAGCCGGTGAAGCTGCCGCTGTTCCTGCTGGCGGTGGTGTTCGCCCAAGCGGCGTTTGGCATGTGGACCGTGACCTTGAAGCTCTGGCCGCAAGTGGTCACAGGGCATCTTTTGGGCGGCTTTGCGACCTTGAGCCTGCTGTTTCTGCTGACCCTGCGGCTGTCCGGCGTACTACCGGCGCTGGTCGTGCCCAAGCGCCTGCAATATTGGGCAACGGCGGGCCTGGTGCTGGTGATCGGGCAGATCGCCCTGGGCGGCTGGGTCAGTTCCAACTACGCCGCGGTGGCCTGTGTCGATTTGCCCACCTGCCACGGCCAATGGTGGCCGGCAGCGGACTTCGCCAATGGTTTTCACCTGACCCAGCACATCGGCCCCAATTACCTGGGGGGGCAGCTCGACAGCGAAGCGCGCACCGCCATCCACCTGACGCATCGCATCGGCGCCGTGCTGGTCACGCTGGTGCTGCTCGGTTTGGCCTGGCAACTGCGGGCAGTGGGGATGACGCGCCTGGCCGGCTTGTTGTTGATCGCCCTGGCCGCGCAGATCTGCCTGGGGGTGAGCAATGTGGCGTTCGGCCTGCCGCTGCCGGTGGCGGTCGCGCACAACGCTGGCGGGGCAACGTTGTTGATGACGCTGGTGCTGGTCAATTATCACGCGCGCACCAGCCTGGTTCGGGTGCGTCACCCGCGCCTGTTCGGCTGGCGTTTTATCCCGCGCAAACAGGTGTCAGGCCTGATCACCCTTAAAGGAGAACTGCCATGGCGGCCGTGATCGGCGCACGTCGCGACCGGGCGATCTGGCGTGACTATTTGGAGCTGACCAAGCCCAAAGTGGTGGTGCTGATGCTGATCACTTCGCTGGTGGGCATGTTCCTTGCCACCCGCGCCGGTGTGCCCTGGACAGTGCTGGTGTTCGGCAACCTCGGCATTGCCCTGTGTGCCGGCGGCGCGGCGGCGGTCAATCATGTAGTGGATCGACGGATTGATGCCGTGATGGCGCGCACTCACAAGCGGCCGATGGCTGAGGGGCGTGTCTCGCCGATGGCTGCGTTAGCGTTTGCGTTGTTCCTGGCTATTGCAGGATTGGCCCTGCTGCTGGTGTTCACCAACCCGCTGGCGGCCTGGCTGACCTTGGCTTCGCTGCTGGGTTATGCGGTGATCTACACCGGCTTTCTCAAGCGAGCGACGCCGCAGAATATCGTCATCGGCGGTCTGGCCGGTGCGGCCCCGCCGCTGCTGGGTTGGGTGGCTGTCACTGGGCATGTGAGTGCCGAACCCTTGCTGCTGGTGCTGATCATCTTCGCCTGGACTCCGCCACACTTCTGGGCCCTGGCTATTCACCGCAAAGAGGAATACGCCAAGGCCGACATCCCGATGCTGCCGGTCACCCATGGCGAGCACTACACCAAGGTGCATATCCTGCTGTACACCTTCGCCCTGCTGGCGGTAAGCCCGATGCCCTACGTTATCCACATGAGCGGGCTGCTCTACTTGGGCTTTGCGCTGGTATTGGGGGCGCGCTTTCTGCAATGGGCCTGGGTGTTGTACCGTGGCAGCCAGCCGCACGCGGCGATCAACACGTTCAAGTACTCTATCTGGTACTTGCTGCTGCTGTTTATCGCCCTGCTCGTAGACCACTACTTATTGTTGAACCTATGACTCGAACTCAAAAAACCGTCTTCATCCTCGTGGCCCTGGTGGCGTTGATCATGGGCCTGACCGTCAACAAAGTGCTCTCGGGCAAAGGCCAGGGCGACCCCACTGCGCTGATCGACGCCGGCATCATTCTGCTGCCGCAAAGCCGCCAGTTGCCAGCGGTAACCATGACTGACCAGGAAGGTCAGCCGGTGGTGGTCAATGAGTTGAAGGGCAAGTGGAGCCTGCTGTTTTTCGGTTACACCTTCTGCCCGGATATCTGCCCGACCACCCTCGCCCAGCTTCGCCAGATCAAGAGCGAACTGCCCAAAGAGGCTGTGGATAAGTTGCAGGTGATCCTGGTGAGCGTCGATCCGAACCGCGATACCCCGGCGCAGCTCAAGCAGTACCTGGGTTACTTCGACCCACAGTTCCAAGGCCTGACTGGCGCGAATGTGGAGGATGTACAGAAGGTTTCGAATGCGGTGAGCATTCCCTTCATTCCGGCGGATACCAGCAAGCCGAACTACACCGTCGACCACAGCGGTAACCTGGCACTGATCGGCCCGGATGGTACCCAGCGTGGGTTTATTCGTGCGCCATTGAACAACCAGAAGCTGGCGGCGCAGTTGCCGGGGTTGCTACAGCGCAAGTGAGCACCTGATGATCGTTCCAACGCTCTGCGTGGGAATGCAGTTAGGGACGCTCTGCGTCCCCAAGCGTGACGCAGAGCGTCACAAGAGCGTTCCCACGCGGAGCGTGGGAACGATCAGATCAGGAGAGATCAGAACGCTGGCTTGATCGCGCCTTTGTACTTCTCTTCGATGAATTTCTTCACTTCAGGCGTGTGCAAGGCTGCAACCAGCTTCTTCACCGCGTCTGCATCCTTGTTGTCTTCGCGGGTTACCAGGATGTTCACGTAAGGCGAGTCGTTGCCTTCGATCACCAGGGCATCCTTGGATGGGTCCAGCTTGGCTTCCAGGGCGTAGTTGGTGTTGATCAGCGCCAGATCGACCTGGGTCAGCACGCGCGGCAAGGTAGCGGCTTCCAGTTCACGGAATTTCAGGTTTTTATCGTTGCCGGTGATGTCCTTGATGGTCGACAGGATGTTGGTCGGGTCCTTCAGGGTGATCAGGCCGTTCTTGGCCAGCAGCAACAGCGCACGGCCGCCGTTGGTGGCGTCGTTCGGGATCACCACGTTGGCGCCGTCAGGCAGGTCGGCCAGTTTTTTGTACTTGCTGGAGTAAGCGCCCAGTGGTTCCAGGTGCACAGCGCCGACGCTCACCAGGTGAGTGCCTTTGGCTTTGTTGAATTCATCCAGGTACGGCTGGTGCTGGAAGAAGTTGGCATCCAGGCGCTTTTCAGCCACCTGTACGTTCGGCTGCACGTAGTCGGTGAAGACTTTGACCTTCAGGTCCACGCCTTCTTTGGCCAGGGCAGGCTTCACGAATTCGAGGATTTCGGCGTGAGGCACCGGCGAAGCAGCGACCGTAATGGTCTCGGCGTGGGCGGAAAACGCAGCCACGGCGGCGAAGGCAACCAGTAGTTTTTTCATCCAGCAAGCTCCTTGTTCGGGCATCTGCCGGCTGCGCGCCGGCAATGGCCGTTATTTACGAGAAAAGTGCACCACCAGCCGGTCGCCGACGGTTTGCAGAATTTGCACCAGAATCAACAGCATCACCACAGTGACCACCATCACATCGGTCTGGAAGCGCTGGTAGCCAAAACGGATTGCCAGGTCGCCCAGGCCGCCAGCACCGACCACACCAGCCATCGCGGTGTAGGAAACCAGTGTAATAGCCGTCACCGTAATCGCCGCGAAGATGCCAGGGCGGGCCTCGGGCAATAGGGCATTGGTGATGATCTGGCGGGTGGTGGCGCCCATGGCCTGGGTGGCTTCGATGATGCCACGGTCCACTTCGCGCAGTGCGGTTTCCACCAGGCGCGCAAAGAATGGCGTAGCGCCGACGACCAACGGTGGGATCGCACCGGCAACACCCAGCGACGTGCCGGTGATCAGTACCGTGAACGGAATCATCACGATCAACAGAATGATGAACGGCAGCGAGCGCAAGATATTCACGATCAGCGACAACAGCGCGTACAGGCCTTTTTGTTCGAACAGCTGGCGCGGGCTGGTCAGGAACAACAGCACGCCCAGAGGCAGGCCCAGCAGCACGGTGAAGAACAGCGAGCCGAACAGCATGGTCATGGTGTCGCCGGTGGCGAGCCAGATTTCAGACCAGTCGATATTGGCGAAGAAACTCAGGAACACGTCCATCAGCGCAGCACCTCCATGTGAACGTCTGCGGCGGTGAAGCGTGCAAACGCAGCTTCCATGTCACCGCCGGTGACGGCGAGGGTCAGTTGCCCGTAAGGGATGTCTTTGATGCGGTCGATACGACCGGCAAGAATGCTGTAGTCCACACCGGTTTCCCGTGCGACGGTACCCAGCAGTGGCGCGTAGGTCGCGTCCCCTTGGAACGTCAGGCGCACGATACGGCCTGGCACATGGGCAAAGTCGTCGCGCTGCTCGCCTTCGTCCACCTGTTCGGCTTCTTGTACGAAGCGTTTGGTGGTCGGGTGCTTGGGGTGCAGGAACACGTCGGCCACCGAGCCTTGCTCGACGATCACCCCCGCGTCCATCACCGCGACTTGGTCGCATACGCGGCGGATCACGTCCATTTCATGGGTGATCAACACGATGGTCAGGTTCAGCTCGCGGTTGATCTCGGCCAGCAGTTGCAGGACCGATGCCGTGGTTTGCGGGTCGAGGGCGCTGGTGGCTTCGTCGCACAGCAGGATTTTTGGCTTGGTCGCCAGGGCTCGGGCGATGCCGACGCGCTGTTTCTGGCCGCCGGACAACTGCGCCGGGTACTTCTTGGCGTGGTCCGACAAGCCGACGCGGGCGAGCAGCTCAGCCACACGTTGGTCGATTTCCTTGCGCGACAGTTCACCGGCGAGCGTCAGCGGCAGCGCGACGTTGTCGGCCACGGTCTTGGACGCCAGCAAGTTGAAGTGCTGGAAGATCATCCCGACCTGCTGACGGAAGCGGCGCAGGCCGTTGGCATCCAGGGCGGTGACTTCTTCACCGTCGACCGTGATCTGCCCGCCGCTGGGTTCTTCCAGGCGGTTGATCAGGCGCAGCAGTGTGCTTTTACCCGCACCCGAGTGGCCAATCAGGCCGAACACCTGGCCGTTGGCGACGCGCAGGCTGGTGGGGTGCAGGGCGGGGATATCCTTACCGGCGACGCGGTAGGTTTTATGGACGTTTTGAAACTCGATCACGTAGCGAACCTTGTGGGGCGCATTGAAAAGGGATCAGCGGTTAGCCGGGCGCGCATTTTAGCCTGTCCGTATAGCGTTTCTTAGCATTTATTTCGTATTCATCCAGTCATTTGGCAATAACGCGATCAAAGGTCATAAAAAAGGAACGGTGCAAAACCCCGTCAGTCACTACTTAAGCAACTCGATTTCCCAGGTGCCGTGCCTGGGGTTTTGCTCAAACGAGCCGGGGACCGCTCTGGCCACTTTAAATAAGGAGTTTTGACTGATGAGTACCAAGAAGCCAGCCACCCCGCCGAAGAGTGAACTCGCGGGCACTGATACCCTGGACCGTGGCAACACCAACGCCAAGCTGCAGGCGTTGGAAGAATTCCGTTCCGATGCAACCGGCCAGGCCCTGCGCACCAACCAGGGCGTGAAGATTTCCGACAACCAGAACAGCCTGAAAGTCGGCGCCCGCGGCCCTTCGCTGCTGGAAGACTTCATCATGCGTGAAAAGATCACGCACTTTGACCATGAGCGTATCCCGGAGCGCATCGTGCATGCCCGTGGTACGGGGGCCCATGGCTATTTCCAGAGTTACGGCGACCATTCGGCGCTGACCAAGGCAGGTTTTCTGCGCACGCCTGAGCATAAAACCCCGGTGTTCGCGCGTTTTTCCACGGTGCAGGGCCCGCGTGGTTCCGGCGACACCGTGCGTGACGTTCGCGGTTTTGCCGTGAAGTTCTTCACCGACGAAGGCAACTTCGACCTGGTGGGCAACAACATGCCGGTGTTCTTCATCCAGGATGCGATCAAATTTCCTGACTTCGTCCACGCGGTGAAACCCGAGCCTCATAACGAGATTCCTACCGGCGGTTCGGCCCACGATACGTTCTGGGACTTTGTTTCGCTGCAACCGGAATCCGCGCACATGGTGATCTGGGCCATGTCCGACCGCGCCATTCCAAAAAGCCTGCGCGCCATGCAGGGCTTTGGGGTACACACCTTCCGTTTGATCAATACCGAAGGTAAGTCCAGCTTCGTGAAGTTCCACTGGCGTCCAAAAGTCGGCACCTGCTCGCTGGTATGGGATGAGGCGCAAAAGCTGGCCGGTAAAGATACGGACTACCACCGTCGTGACCTGTGGGAAGCGATTGAAAGCGGCGATTACCCCGAGTGGGAGCTGGGCGTACAGATCGTGGCCGAAGAAGACGAGCACAAGTTTGATTTCGACTTGCTCGACCCGACCAAGATCATTCCAGAAGAACTGGTACCGATCACGCCGCTGGGCAAAATGGTGCTCAACCGTAACCCGGACAACTTCTTCGCTGAAGTCGAGCAGGTTGCGTTCTGCCCGGGCCACATCGTGCCGGGCATCGACTTCACCAACGACCCATTGCTGCAGGGCCGTCTGTTTTCCTACACCGATACCCAGATCAGCCGACTGGGCGGGCCGAACTTTCATGAGATTCCAATCAACCGGCCTGTCGTGCCTTTCCATAACGGCCAGCGCGACGCTCAGCATCGCACCGTGATTGATAAGGGTCGTGCGTCCTACGAGCCAAACTCTATTGATGGTGGTTGGCCGAAAGAAACCCCTGCTGGTCCTACCGATGGTGGCTTTGAGTCCTACTACGAGCGCGTCGATGCCAACAAAGTACGTGAGCGCAGCGAATCCTTCGGTGACCATTTCTCCCAGGCGACGCTGTTCTACAACAGCATGAGCCACCACGAGAAAGAGCACATTATCGCGGCCTACAGTTTTGAGCTGGGCAAGGTGGAGCGCGAGTTCATCCGTGCGCGCCAGGTCAACGAGATCCTGGCCAATATCGACCTGGAGCTGGCCAAGCGCGTTGCGCAGAACCTCGGCTTGCCGGCGCCGACCAAGGGCACCGTGCCTGCACGTGAAACGTCGTTGAAAGAATCGCCAGCCTTGAGCCAGGTGAATTTGCTATCGGGTGATATCAAAACGCGCAAAGTGGCGATTCTGGCAGCCAACGGCGTTGATGGTGCGGCCATTGACGCGTTAAAAGCCGCGCTTGAAGCTGAAGGCGCCCATGCCAAGTTGCTGGGGCCTACTTCGGCGCCGGTAACCACCGCGCAGGGCAAGACGCTGCCGGTCGACGCCTCCATGGAAGGCATGCCGTCCATTGCCTTCGACGCAGTGTTTATCCCGGGTGGCAAAGAGTCCGTGAAGGCGCTGAGCGGTGATGGCGTGGCGTTGCATTACGTACTGGAAGCCTACAAACACCTGAAGGCGATTGCGGTAGCCAGCGATGTGAAGCCGTTGCTGGACCTGCTGAAACTGGAGGAGGATGCGGGGTTGATCGTGGGCGCGGATGCCAAGGCGTTCAAAGCGTTTTTTGCGGCGATTGCCCAGCATCGGGTGTGGGAGCGTGAGCCGAAATCCAAGGCGATTCCGGCTTAACTTATCGGTTGTTTGTTAGGTCGTCATCGCAGGCAAGCCAGCTCCCACACTGTTCAAATGTGGGAGCTGGCTTGCCTGCGATGCTTTTAGTCCGCCTTGCGCGGAATCAGCACAACCTGCGCCGGAATACGTTTCAGGATTTGCCGGTGAATCTTCAGGTCATACCCCGAATCAATCCGCTTGACCCGCTTGGTCAGTAACGTGGCCAGCCACGGGTAATCCTGGGTGCGTGGCACCTGGATGCTGACGTCGCACTGGTAATTCACCACATCGGTGGCGATGGCGTCCAACTGATGGCGCATGTCTTCAACATCCGCAAGGTTCAGCGCCACGGTGGTGCTCGGCGCTGCCGGGTCGATGACCTTGGCGGCAGGCTTGGCCTCAGCGGCTTTCAACGCAGCTTCTGCCTGGTCCAATTCGGCTTTGCGCGCATGGCTGATGGCGCTGTTGACGCCACCGGTCAGCGCAGGGGCCTTGGGCATCAAGGCGCGGGCGCGGCTCAGGGCCGTGGCGGCAGCGTTGACGTCGCCTTTTTGCAACACGATCTGGCTGCGTTGCAGGTAGGCTTCGGCCAATTGACGCTGGTAGGCCTCAAGTGCCGGGTCATTGGGCGATTGGGCCTGCAATGCAGCCAGCTGGTCTTCGGCGGTGGCCAATTCGCTGCTGGCCAGGTTTTGTTCCAGTTGCGCGATGGCCGCAGCCCGCGGATCCGGAGCCTGGGGGGCAGCGGGCGGCGTACTTTGGCAGGCGCCCAGCAGCAGTGAAAATGCGGCAAGGAGCAGATAACGGGAGGTGAACGGCTTCATTCCTGCGACTCTCTATTTGCGCAAAAAGCGAGCAAGTCTACACCCCTCGACGGGGCAGGACAAAACTCAGCAGAAACAGGGCGGCCGCCGTAACCACAATCGACGGCCCGGCCGGTGTGTCCTTGAACCAGGACAGCGCCAGGCCACCACACACTGCAAGCATCCCCAGGAGGCTGGCGCCAATCGCCATCTGCTCCGGAGAGCGAGCGTGGCGCTGGGCGGCGGCGGCTGGAATGATCAGCAGCGACGTGATCAACAATACGCCGACAATCTTCATCGCGACAGCAATCACCACGGCGATGAGCAACATCAAGGCCATACGCAGGCCTGCGACGGGCAAGCCTTCTACCTTGGCCAGTTCTTCATGCACGGTGATCGCCAGCAACGGGCGCCACAGGGCCACCAGCAACGCCAGCACCGCAGCGCTGCCGCCGAGGATCCAGGCCAGGTCGGTCGGGCTGATCGCCAGCAGGTCGCCGAACAGGTAGGCCATCAGGTCGATGCGCACTTCATGCATGAAGCTCAGCACCACCAGGCCCAGAGACAAGGTACTGGGCGCAAGGATGCCCAGCAGTGTGTCGGAAGCCAGTGGCTGGCGTTGCTGCAGGGTCACCAGCAGCACGGCTAGCAGCAGGCAGCCGACGGTCACGGCGATGGCCGGGCTTACATCCAGCAGAAAGCCCATGGCCACGCCCAGCAAGGCAGCATGGGACAAGGTGTCGCCGAAATAGGCCATGCGTCGCCACACCACGAACGAGCCCAATGGCCCCGCCACCAGTGCCAAAGCCAAGCCTGCCAGCAGGGCGTAGAGCAGAAAATCAGCCATGCTTGCAGCTATCTCCATGAACGTGGGGGGTATCGACGACGGCGCCATGCAGGTCATGGGCGTGGTCATGGTGGTGATGGTAGATCGCCAGGCTCTGGGCGTTCTTGCCGAACAGCTCCACGAACGCCGGGTCGCCACTGACCTGTTCCGGGTGGCCGGAGCAGCACACGTGGCGGTTGAGGCAGACCACTTGGTCGGTGGTGCTCATGACCAGGTGCAAGTCGTGGGAGACCATCAGTACGCCGCAACCATGGCGGTCGCGCAGGCGGGTGATCAGGCTGTACAGCTCGGCCTGGCCGGCGACATCGACACCTTGCACGGGTTCATCGAGTACCAGCAGCTCGGGCTCGCGCAGCAGGGCGCGGGCCAGCAGCACGCGCTGCATTTCGCCACCGGAGATGCTTTGCACCGGGTTGTCGATGACGTGTTCGGCGCCGACTTCCTTAAGCGCAGCCTGGG
The DNA here is from genome assembly GCF_058725345.1 of Pseudomonas sp. DW-iso17. Classification (NCBI taxonomy): domain Bacteria; kingdom Pseudomonadati; phylum Pseudomonadota; class Gammaproteobacteria; order Pseudomonadales; family Pseudomonadaceae; genus Pseudomonas; species Pseudomonas sp. DW-iso17. The sequence continues at coordinate 772,345 of NZ_JBZXEA010000011.1, forward strand.
CGCGGGCGCGGTCTACGCCAGGCACCAGGCGCAGGAAGCGCAATACGGAGAGCGGCAATGTCGGGTCCACATGCAGCTTTTGCGGCATATACCCCACGCGCAGCTTGGGCTTGCGCCAAACCGTGCCGCTGTGGGGCTTGAGCAGCCCGAGCACGGCGCGCACCAAGGTGGTTTTGCCGGCGCCGTTGGGGCCGATCAGGGTGACGATTTGCCCCGGTTCCACGCTCAGTGCGATGTTCTCCAGCACGTTTTGCCCGGCGAACGTGACCCCGACCTGCTCCAGGCGGATTAACGCATTGCTCATCAAACCCCCTGGCAGCCTGCGCACAGGCCGACCACTTCGACCGTTTGCCCTTCGACCTTGAAGCCGACGTCGGCAGAGCTTTTGATAATGGCGTCGCTGATGCTTTTTTGTTCAAGCTCAATGGCGGCGTGGCACTCGCGGCAGATCAGGAACTGGCCCTGATGCGCGTGCTCCGGGTGGTTGCAACCGACAAAGGCATTGAGCGAGGCAATACGGTGCACCAGGCCGTTTTCCAGCAGGAAATCCAATGCACGGTAAACGGTGGGCGGTGCGGCGCGGCGGCCGTCCTGCTCGCTGAGGACGCCCAGAATGTCGTACGCGCCCAAAGGCTTGTGGCTCTGCCACACCAGCTCCAGCACCCGGCGACGCAAGGCAGTCAGGCGCAAGCCTTTCTTTGCGCACAGGGTGTCGGCCTCTGACAATGCGGTGTGCACGCAGTGAGAGTGGTCGTGGGGACGGCTGGCAAGCGGTGTTTTAGGCATGAGCGGCGACAGATATTTGATAGAGACGTTATTATGTTACCCGTTCCTACGCCATCGAGTGGTCATCGTGTCCCGACTTTTTCCCGTTTTTGTCGTATTTGTCACCAGTTTGTTCGTTGCGGGTGCCGCTCAGGCCGAGGTCAAGGTACTGACGAGCATCAAGCCGTTGCAACTGATTGCCGCTGCCGTGCAGGACGGCGTGGCTGTTCCAGAGGTATTGCTGCCGCCGGGGGCGTCGCCGCACAACTTCGCTTTACGCCCATCCGACGTACGGCGTGTGCAGTCGGTGGACCTGCTGTACTGGATCGGGCCGGACATGGAAACGTTTTTGCCGCGTGTGCTCAAAGGCCGTACGGCGCCAACGGTGGCCGTGCAGGACCTGCCAGGCATGAAACTGCGCATCTTCGGCGAAGATAGCCATTCACATGCCGATGAAGCCGACGAACATGACCATGATCACCGCCCAGGCAGTGTGGATGCGCACCTGTGGCTGTCCACGGTCAATGCACGTGTGATCGCCGCTCGGATGGCGGCCGATCTGAGCGCTGCCGACCCAGCCAATGCCGAGCGTTATCAGAGCAATGCGAAGGCCTTCGAAGAACGCCTGAACGCGCTGGATGCGCGCCTGAAGCAGCGTTTGGCGGGCGTTGATGGCAAACCATACTTCGTGTTCCACGAAGCCTTTGATTACTTCGAAGAGGCGTACGGTTTGAAGCATGCTGGCGTGTTCAGCGTGGCCGCCGAAGTGCAGCCGGGCGCGCAGCACGTAGCGGCGATGCGCGCGCGTTTGCAGGAAGTGGGCAAGACTTGCGTGTTTAGCGAGCCGCCGTTGCGACCTCGCTTGGCCGAAACCCTGGTGGCCGGGTTGCCGGTGAAGTTGGCGGAATTGGATGCGTTGGGTGGCTATACGCCGGCTACCGCGCAGGGTTATGAGCAGGTGCTGGAAAAACTCGGCAATGATCTGGCCGGTTGCCTGGAGTCGCTCTAACAGGTAACACAAAACTCCTGTGGGAGCGGGCTTGCCCGCGATAGCGTTGGCTCAGTTGATACCGCTATCGCAGGCAAGCCAGCTCCCACATTGACCGAGTCGGTCTTTTAAAGCGCGAACGGTAGATGGAGCGTGACCTGCTGACGCTGCGCCAGGCGATGCTCGAACTCAGCCGGGTCGTGAATCAACACATCCTGCCCGGCAAATGACTCGGCCGCGATCAGCCGGGACAGCCAGAACCGTACGCACGCCACGCGCAGCATGGTCGGCCATAGCTCGGCTTCCTTCGCGGTAAACGCTCGTAGCCCCGCGTAAGCGCCCAGCAGCGCCCGGGCACGGTGACCGTCAATCACGCCATCGGCATCCGAGCACCAGTCATTCAAGGCGATTGCCACGTCGTAGAGCATCGGCCCCGAACAGGCGTTGTAGAAGTCGATCAGGCCCGTCAGGTGCGTGCCTTCAAACATCGCGTTATCGCGAAACAGATCGGCGTGCACATTCGCTCGTGGCAGGCCAAGGATGTCAGCCTTGTGAGCGTCGATCTCGGCCAGCGCATCGCGCAACAGGCGTTGCTGGGCCTCGTTGAGGTGCGAAATAAGCTGCGCGCCCTCGCTGAGCATCCACGCCAGGCCGCGGTCGGTCTTGCGTTCAAGTACCTTTTCGCCCTGGGTGGCCAAGTGCAGGTGGCCGAGCAGTTCGCCAACCTGGGCGCAATGCTGCGCATTGGCCTCCTTGATGTGCTTGCCCGCCAGGCGCGGTTGCAGCAAGGCCGGTTTGCCCTTGAGTTCGCGCAAAGCGATACCGTCGGTGGTACGCAGGGCGTACGGCACAGGCAGATCGGCGTCGTGGAGCACGTCAAGCAGTTCGATGAAGAACGGCATTTCTGCCACCGGGCCACGCTCAACCAGGGTCAGGACGAATTCACCCTGTTCCAGGCTGATAAAGAAATTGGTGTTTTCGCTGCCGGCGGCAATCCCCTGGAAATCAAGCAGGCGGCCGAGCCCGTAAGGGGCGAGAAAGGTTTCCAGCTCGGGCCGAGCCAGGGGGGTGAACACAGACATGGTTAAAACTGCCGTTACGGGCGCTGCGGTGGGCAGCGCCGGTTAAAATTAAGAAATCATTTCCATTCGAAGATCTTCCATGACGGGATCAGCATATCCGGCTGGTCAGAGCGGATGAAGTTCGCGTCGGTGCCGTCCGCACGTACCAGAAAGTACGGTGGTGCGCCCTTCGGGGTGACTTTGATTGCGTACAGAAAGCCGTTTTGGCGGTATTCCTGGATGGTTTTGTCGCCTTCCGTGCGAATGGTAACTTCCGGATCACCTCCAGGGGCACTGTCTGCCGCCGTGGCAGCCATCGGAGCGAGTGCAATCAAACCGGTCAACAGCAGGCGATTGAATGTACGCATGATAACCTTGTCCCTTTGTTTTCATTGGTCCGGCTATTCTAGCGCCTGACCCGCCGAAAAGGTTGATCCTGCTCATGAGCCAAGCGCCCCTCGTCCTGGTGGACGGTTCTTCTTATCTGTACCGCGCCTTCCACGCGCTGCCACCGCTGACCACCTCCAAAGGCCTGCCCACCGGTGCGGTCAAGGGCGTGTTGAACATGCTCAAAAGCCTGCGCAAGCAGTACCCGGACAGCCCATTTGCCGTGGTTTTCGACGCCAAGGGTGGGACGTTTCGCGATGAGATGTACGCCGAATACAAAGCCAACCGCCCGAGCATGCCCGATGACATGCGCCTGCAGATCGAGCCGCTGCATCAAAGCGTGATCGCTCTTGGCTTCCCGTTGCTGTGCGTCGAGGGCGTTGAGGCCGATGACGTGATCGGCACTCTGGCCCGCAGCAGCGCGGCCGCCAGCCGCCCGGTGGTGATCTCGACCGGTGACAAAGACATGGCGCAGTTGGTGGACGGCCACATTACCTTGGTCAACACCATGACCGGTAGCTCGATGGACATCGAGGGCGTTAAGGAGAAATTCGGTGTCGCTCCGGAGCAGATCATCGACTATCTGGCGTTGATGGGGGATTCGTCCGACAACATTCCCGGCGTTCCGGGCATTGGCCCCAAGACCGCCTCCGGCTTGCTGGTAGGGGTCAATGGCGGCCTCAAAGAGCTTTATGAGCAGCTGGATATTGTGCCGACCCTGCCTATCCGTGGGGCCAAGACCCTGCCGGCCAAGCTGGATGAGCATAAGGAGATGGCATTCCTGTCTTATCAGTTGGCGACGATCAAGATCGATGTGCCGCTGGATATCGGGTTGGATGATTTGCACCTGATCGAACCGGATCGCGAAAAGCTGCTGGAGCTGTACACGCTGCTTGAGTTCAAAAGCTGGTACGACGAGATCCAGCGCGATGCCAAGCGTGTCGAGCTCAAATCGGCGAGCGAAGTTGCGCCTGCCGCCGAAATGCCGGTCGAGGCTGTTATATCGGTACCGGTAGAGGCCGTTTACACCACCATTCTGGACCAGGCCACCTTCGACGTGTGGCTGAAAAAACTCCACGATGCGCCGTTGTTTGCTTTCGACACCGAAACTACCGGCATCGACGCCCAGCAGGCGCAATTGGTCGGGGTCTCGTTTGCTGTGCAGCCCCATGAAGCCGCCTACATCCCGCTGACCCATTCCTATATCGGCGCGCCGGATCAATTGGATCGCGACACCGTGCTGCTGGCCCTGAAACCGCTGCTGGAAGACCCGACCAAACTCAAGGTGGGCCAGCACGCCAAGTTCGATATGAACATCCTGGCCAACTGCGCCATTGGCGGCGACTCTGCCCAGGGCATTACCGTGCGCGGCATCGCCTTCGACACCATGCTCGAATCCTACGTGCTCAATTCCACCGCGACGCGGCACGATATGGACAGTCTGGCGAAGAAGTACCTGGACCACGACACGGTCAGCTTCCAAGACATCGCCGGCAAAGGTGCAAAGCAACTCACGTTCGACCAGATCGCCCTTGAGCAAGCCGGCCCCTACGCGGCCGAAGATGCCGACGTGACCTTGCGCCTGCATCAACACTTGTACGCGCAACTGGCCGCGATCCCGACCCTGGCCAGTGTGCTGACGGACATCGAGATCCCGCTGGTGCCGGTGCTGGCACGCATCGAGCGCCAGGGCGCACTGGTAGACAAGGACCTGCTCGGCATCCAGAGCATCGAGCTGGGTAACAAGATGGTCGAGCTGGAGCGCCAGGCGTACGAGATCGCCGGTGAAGAATTCAACCTGGGTTCGCCCAAGCAGCTCGGGGCGATCCTGTACGAGAAGCTCGGCATGCCGGTGCTGAAGAAAACCGGCAAGGGCCAGGCATCCACGGCTGAGGAAGTACTGGCCAAACTGGCCGAGGATGATTTCCCGCTGCCCAAGGTACTGATGCAGTACCGCAGCATGAGCAAGCTCAAAAGTACCTATACCGACCGCCTGCCGGAACAGATCAACCCGCGTACCGGGCGTATTCATACGTCCTACCATCAGGCCGTCGCGGCGACCGGGCGCTTGTCCTCCAGCGATCCGAACCTGCAGAACATCCCGGTGCGCACCGCCGAGGGGCGGCGCATTCGCCAGGCGTTTGTCGCGCCCAAGGGCTACAAGCTGCTGGCGGCGGACTATTCGCAGATCGAGCTGCGGATCATGGCGCATTTGTCCAAGGACGAAGGCTTGATGAACGCCTTCCGCAATGACCTGGACGTGCACACGGCCACGGCGGCCGAAGTGTTCAAGGTCGAGTTGAATGAGGTCACGTCCAACCAGCGCCGCAGCGCCAAGGCGATCAACTTCGGCCTGATTTACGGCATGGGCGCCCAGAAGCTGGGCAAGGACATCGGCGTCGATACCAAGACCGCCAAGGCTTACATCGATGTGTACTTCGCCCGCTACCCAGGGGTGCGCGAATACATGGAGCGCACCCGCGCCCAGGCGGCGGATCAGGGGTATGTCGAAACGTTCTTCGGACGACGGCTGTACTTGCCGGATATCAACTCCAACAAGCCCCAGGAGCGCGCGGCGGCCGAGCGCACGGCGATCAACGCGCCGATGCAGGGCACGGCGGCGGACATCATCAAGAAAGCCATGGTGCAGGTGGATAACTGGCTGACCGAGTCGGGCCTGGATGCCAAGGTTATCCTTCAAGTGCACGACGAATTGGTGCTGGAGGTGCGTGAAGACTTGGTCGCGCAGGTCAGCGAGAAGATTCGCGAGCATATGAGCGCGGCGGCGCAGTTGGACGTGCCTTTGGTGGTGGACGTAGGCGTAGGCGATAACTGGGACGAGGCGCACTGATTCTGCGGCTTTGCCATCATCGCCAGTGGTGGCGAAGCGGTTTAGAGCGCAAACGGGGGTCAGTTATTTCCAATAGTTTTTTGAGCCTGTCGGAACTTAACCTGTGAACTGCCACTCAGAGTTACTGAATGGGTGGTGAAGCCCTTCAATGCTCCTATGTTGTGTTAAGTGTTGGCAGATAATTCCGGACCCCGCCCTAGCGGTCCGGAACTTGAACCCCGAACTTCCCCTCCCCAAAAGAAGTCCGGGGTTTTTTTTGCCCGCAGAAAAGTTATTCGGCGATTTCTGCGCCCTTGTCCGCCAATTCCATCCAGCCGGCCAGTACGGTGTAGGCTTCTTCCAGGCCCATGCGCTTGGGGGCGGAGAACAGTTGAATCGTGATGGTATCGCCCCAGCCCTTACGGATTTCGGACTGCACTTTGAGCAGGGTGTTCTTGGCTGCGCCGTAGGTGAGCTTGTCGGCCTTGGTCAGCAAAATGTGCATCGGCATGCCGCTGGCGACAGCCCAGTCGAGCATCAGCAAGTCGAAGTCGGTCATTGGATGACGGATATCCATCATCAGAATCAAACCCTTCAGACTCTCGCGACCACCCAGGTAAGCCTCAAGGTGACGCTGCCAGTGCAGCTTCAGCGGGATAGGTACTTTTGCATAACCGTAGCCCGGCAGGTCGACCAGACGCCGATCATCGTCTAGCTTGAAGAAATTGAGTAGTTGCGTGCGGCCCGGGGTTTTCGAGGTGCGCGCCAGGCTGGCGTGAGTCAGGGTGTTCAGTGCGCTGGATTTACCGGCGTTGGAACGGCCGGCAAAGGCGACTTCAAAGCCCTCGTCATCGGGGCATTGGTCCACTTTGGCGGCGCTGAGCATGAAGGTGGACTGTTGGCACAGGCCGAGGATGGGGTTCTTGAGTTGCATGAGATTTCCGATGTGGGCGGTGCCGAGAAAGGGTGCGGCAAGCGGTGTCGTTTCCGTTTCAGTAGCGCCAGTATATAATGCCGCAGATTTTGTGTGTGCTTTGTCCCAGCGAAGGATGAGGTTCACGGGAGCGAAAGACCTTTATTGCGCATTAGAACGCAAAACGCTCTCAAACCCTGAATAGGTCGATGTATGGACCGACGGTTGCTCGCTTCTGCTGCCCTGATTTCGCTTTACGGCGCTCAGGCTACACAGGATCAACCGAGTTTGCATGGTCAGGCTGACGCAGTGCGTGACCCAGGGTTTCAAGGCAATGCCGCCGCGTGGTTTGTGCATGGACTGCAGTACTGAGGATTACCAGGCCGTCATTGATTTGATGGTGAGTAAACCCGGTAGATAACTCTTAAACCCTTAGCCGTAGTTGGATTAGCTGATGAACAAACTGATCGTGAGTCTGCTGTTGACCTTGGGCATCACAGGCGCTGCCGTCGCTGCAGAGGGCCCCGTCAAAGGTGATGCCACTGCCGGTCAAGCGAAGGCCGCCGTGTGTGGTGCCTGCCACGGGCCGGATGGTAACAGCCCGGCGCCGAACTTCCCCAAACTGGCCGGCCAGGGTGAACGTTACCTGAGCAAGCAGATGCACGACATCAAGGACGGCAAGCGCACGGTGCTGGAAATGACCGGCCTGCTGACCAATCTCAACGATCAGGACCTGGCGGACCTCGCGGCGTATTTTGCCAGCCAGAAGGGCAGCGTGGGAGCTGCCGATCCTAAACTGGTCGCCCGCGGAGAGCAGTTGTTCCGTGGCGGTAACCTGGAAAAAGGCTTGCCTGCCTGCACCGGTTGCCACTCGCCCAATGGCGCAGGCAACGCTGCCGCAGGCTTCCCGCACCTGAGCGGCCAGCACGCCACCTACATCGCCAAGCAGTTGACCGACTTTCGCAAAGAAGAAGCCGGCCGGGCCAACGATGGGGACGCCATGACCATGCGCACCATCGCTCGCAAGCTGAGCGACGAAGACATCGCAGCCCTCTCCAGTTATATCCAGGGCCTGCACTGACGGGGCTGGGCGTTAACGCTCGATTAATCCCGCGATGCAAGCATAAAAAGGGTGGCTCAGGCCGCCCTTTTTTGTGGCCGCTGCCGTTACACTAACGAACTCATGTCCGCGTAGACCTGTCACAACAAAGGTCGCGTGAGGCGACTTTATTTGTCCAGGAGTAAAGCATGCGTAATCTGATCCTCAGCGCCGCTCTCGTCACTGCCAGCCTCTTCGGCATGACCGCACAAGCTGCCGATGTGCCGCTTGAAGCCGGTAAAACCTATGTTGAGCTGTCTAATCCGGTTCCGGTTGCGGTACCCGGCAAGATCGAGGTGGTGGAGCTGTTCTGGTACGGTTGCCCGCATTGCTACGCGTTCGAGCCGACTATCAACCCATGGGCTGAAAAGCTGCCCAAGGACGTTAATTTCCGTCGCATTCCCGCCATGTTCGGTGGCCCATGGGACGCCCACGGCCAACTGTTCCTGACCCTGGAAGCCATGGGTGTTGAGCACAAGGTCCACAACGCCGTCTTCGAAGCGATCCAGAAACAGGGCAAGCGCCTGACCAAACCGGACGAAATGGCTGACTTTGTTGCTACTCAAGGTGTCGACAAGGACAAGTTCCTGGCGACCTTCAACTCTTTCGCTATCCAGGGCCAGATCAAACAGGCCAAGGAACTCGCGCAGAAGTACGGCGTGCAAGGCGTTCCAACGCTGATCGTCAACGGCAAATACCGTTTCGACCTGGGCAGCACCGGTGGTCCTGAAGCGACCCTCAACGTTGCTGACCAACTGATTGCCAAAGAACGCGCTGCCAAGTAAGGGGCTCGCCATGCGCCGCTGGGGTACCGAGCGTGTCGTTGGCCTGCATGAACCGCAGGTCAACGAGCATCACCTGGAGTCCACAGGCCTGCCGGCAGATAGCCGCTTGCGCCTGCTCAGTTTCAATATCCAGGTGGGCAACAGTACCGAGAAGTATCGGCATTACCTCACGCGTGGCTGGCAGCACCTGCTGCCCCACAAGGGGCGTACCGGTAACCTGCAGAAAATCGGCGACCTGCTCAGCGACTTCGACTTGGTCGCGCTGCAGGAAGCCGACGGCGGCAGCCTGCGCTCCGGCTATATCAACCAGGTGGAACACCTGGCTCAGCTGGGCGCCTTCCCGTACTGGTATCAGCAACTCAACCGCAACCTGGGGCGCCTGGCGCAGCACAGCAATGGCGTACTCAGCCGCCTCAAACCCACGGCTATTGAAGATCACCCCTTGCCAGGCCCCAAAGGGCGCGGGGCGATCCTTGTGCGTTTTGGCGAAGGCCCGGAAGCCTTGGTGGTGGTGATGATGCACCTGGCCCTCGGGGGGCGTACGCGCAACCTGCAACTGGCCTACGTGCGTGAATTGATTGGTAACTACAAGCACCAGGTGCTCATGGGTGACATGAACACCCATGCCAACGACCTGCTGCAGAATTCTCCGCTGCGCGACCTTGGGTTATTGGCGCCGCAAGTCGAAGCCACGTTTCCCAGCTGGCGCCCGCAGCGCTGTCTTGACCATATCCTGCTCAGCCCAAGCCTCACACTGGAAAGTGTGCAAGTGCTGGCGCAGCCCATTTCCGATCACCTGCCGGTCGCGGTAGAGATTCGTCTGCCGGGTTCGCTCACGGCTGATGCATTACCCGCGTTGAGCCCAGGCCCTCGCGGACCCCTTGCATGAGCGACGACGCCCAGCGCTGGAAAGAGAAATACCTCCAGAGCATCGAGCAACAAGACAAACTCGAACGCCGCTGGGCTGCCCGCCTCGATTTGCTGCGCCGCGGGCTGGTGCGCAGCACGCTGGCCGCCGAAGGCACCGACCGAGCTGTCGACCAATGCATGAAGGAAATGCGCGATGTCGTTCGCACGGACGACATGGATGCTGCCCTCGCCGCTTTACTGCCACGCCTGGAAAAGGCCGTGCTGGATTCGGAGCAGCGCCGCGAAACCCGCGTCGACCAGATCAGCGCCGCGCTCACCGCCTTGGTCACCCAGTTGCAAAAGCTGCCGCTGCCCCGCGAGGTGGCTCGTCCGCTGAAAACCTTCGCCAAGCAACTCGATGGTCGCGTGGCGCAAGCGCGGGAGATACCGCTGCTGCTCAGTGAGCTGAGCAGCCTGCAGGGGCAGGCGCTGAATAATCTGGAGCCTGAAGGCGAACCCGCACGCCCAGGCCCGGGTCTGTTGCAACGCCTGTTCGGTAGTAAAGAGGCCGCCAGTGAAGCGCTCCCGGTTGACGCGGAGCCACTGCCGGCAGCGCAATTGGCACCGCCAAAGCCTGCAGCGCCCACACCCGCGCCCGAACCGGAAGAACCTGCGCAATCGGAAGAATTGACCCAAGCCTTGCGTGCCTTTGCACCGCTGTCACCTACGCCCGTGGCCTTGAAGCCTGCGCCTGTTGCAGCGGCCGGAGGGCAAGAGGTCGCCAGCGACACGCCGTTATTCGACGCTCCAGAGCTGCCGTCGATTGCGGCGCCTGCGCAATTATCTGAACCCGACGTGCAGGCGCCTCCGGTTGCGGAGCCTGCTCAAGAAAGCGCACTCGCCGCCTTTATCGAACCGCCGCCGGTTCCAGTCGAAACGCCGGATGAAACCACCATCGGCAGCCTGTCGCTGCCCCCTGTGCTGGAAGGTCCCGAGCCCGACGAACTGCAACCGGACGGCACCTACGCCCTGCCTGATTCGCCTGAACCGTCCTATAGTTCGGTGGCCAAGCACATTGAAGGCACTTTGCTCGGCCTGCTGGAAGACCTTTCCCTGCCTGAACGTCACCAGCCCCAGGCCGAGGCGATGCGTGAACGTCTCGCCCATGGTTTGAATTGGTACGAACTGCTCCCGATCCTGGATGACCTGGCCGTGCTGATGCTGGCGGTCACCGACAGTGGCCAGCATGAGTTCGAGGCTTATCTCAAGCAGCTCAACGAGCGTCTCGAGGCATTCCAGGGTCATCTGCAGGTCGCCAGCGAGGGCCACGCCGACAGCAGCCTGGCCGCGCGGGAGTTGGACACGCAGATTCGCGAGCAGGTCGACGGCCTGCAAAGCAGCGTGCAGGACGCTGCCGACCTGGACAGCCTCAAGCAGGTGCTCGAAAGCCATCTTGAAGGCTTGCTCGGCACCATGGATGAACACCAGCAACAGCGTGACCTGCGCGAACAGGAAGTGGCCGCACGCCTCAAAGGTCTGGCTGAACGCGTGGCCCATATGGAGCAGGAGGCCCAGGGCTACCGCGAGCACCTGGAGGTACAACGCCAGAAGGCCTTGCTCGATCCGCTCACCGGGTTGCCCAACCGTGCGGCGTGGAGCGAACGCCTCGATTACGAAGTCAACGCCTGGCATCAGCGCGGTAACAGCCTGTCGCTGGCCATGCTCGACCTGGACCACTTCAAACGCATCAACGACGGCTACGGTCACCTGGCAGGGGACAAAGTCTTGAAGATCATCGCCAATGTGCTGAGCAAGCGCCTGCGGCCGACGGACTTCATCGCGCGTTTCGGGGGTGAAGAGTTTGTGCTGCTAATGCCCGACTCGGCCTTGGCGGATGCCTTGGCCGTAGGTGAAGTATTGCGTGAGGCTATTGCAGCGTGCCCGTTCCACTTCAAGGGTGAGCCGGTAACGATCACGGTGTCCATGGGCGTGGCGCAGTTTCAACCCGGCGAGCGCAGTGACCTGGCGCTCAAGCGTGCCGATGAAGCGCTCTACAGGGCAAAAGCTGCGGGACGTAATCAGGTGCAGGCGGCATAAAAGATGTTCCATTTTGTAATTTGACCGCTTGGCCGTGAGCCGTACGTTACACTGTTGCATTATCGTCTTTCAGTGTAATGCCTCTCGCCATGAAATCCTTGTATATCGCTTTAGCGTTTCTTCTGCTCGCCGGCTGCGCCAGTGGCCCGCGCCTGAACACCAGCCATCCTTCGGTTAACCACGACAACCGCGTGCAGTTCGTTGTGGTGCATTACACCTCGACCAACCTTGAACGTTCCCTGGCGCTGTTGACCCATGGCCAGGTCAGCAGTCATTACCTGATCGGCGACGACGCCTCCGGCACCATCTACAAGCTGGTGGATGAAAGCCAGCGCGCCTGGCACGCGGGGGAAAGCGAGTGGATGGGGCGCACCTGGCTCAATTCCAGCTCCATCGGCATCGAGATCGTCAACCCAGGGTTCAGTGATACTCCCACGGGGCGTGTGTGGTACCCGTATTCCGAAGCGCAGGTGCAGTCGCTGATCGTGCTGCTCAAGGACATCAGCAAGCGCAATGGCATCGACCCCAAGAACATCATCGGGCACAGCGACATCGCCCCACTGCGCAAGCTGGACCCAGGCCCGTTGTTCCCTTGGAAACGCTTGGCGGCAGAAGGTCTGGCCGTGTGGCCGGATGCCCAGGCAGTGGCCCGGTTCCAGGTGCAGTACGCCGCGCAGTTACCAAGCATTACCTGGTTCCAGGAAGAGCTGGCGCGCCTGGGCTACCAGACGCCGCAGACTGGCGAGTTGGATGTGGCCACGCGGCACGTCATCGCCGCGTTCCAGATGCGCTTCCGGCCATCGCTGTTTGATGGCACTCCGGATGCTGAAAGTGCCGCAATCCTGCGGGCCTTGAATCACCGCTGATGGTGTACAGGTAGGAGCGAGCAAGCTCTCTCCTACAGGGGTAATGCCATATAGAACTGCGTACCCTGCCCCGGCCGCGAGTACACACCCATGCGGCCGCCGTGCAATTGCACGATTTCCTTGCACAGTGCCAAGCCCAGGCCCGCACCGCCCTTCTTGCGGCCCACCTGTACAAAGGGCTCGAAGATCCGCCCTTGCTGGCCGTAGGCAATGCCTTCGCCGTTATCCTCGACGCTGATAATCACCCGCTCACCATGCCGTCGTGCCTGCAGACGAATCTGCCCGCCTTCGGCGGTGTGGCGCAGGGCATTACCCAGCAGGTTGTCGAGCACCCGCTCCAGTTGCACTTGGTCGGCATACAGCCGTGGCAATTCAGGTTGAGCTTCTACCAGCAACTCAATGTGCTGGGCGTTCGCAGGCTCAGCAAATCGGGCCCGTGCGTGCTCCAGCAAGTCGGTGACATCGCACGTCCCCAGGGTGAGTTTTTGCAGGCCGTTCTGGTAACGCGAGAAGTTGAGCAGGTCATTGATCAACTGCATCAGGCGCTGCATCTCTTCATTGACCGTATCCAGCAGGTCCGCCTCGCGGGAGTCCGGTGGGAACTTGGCCCGCTCACGGAACAAGCCGAAGGCCATGTGCATGCCGGTAACCGGGGTGCGCAGCTCATGGGAGGCGCGCAACACGAACTCGCTGCGCACCCGTTCGAAGGCGCGCTGTTCTGTCACATCATGCAGCACCATCACGGCCCCGAGAATGTGCCCCTGTGTATGGCTAACCGGGGTCAGGCTGTAGGTCAGCAGGCGTAACTCACCCTCGACTTCCACCTCCAGATCATCCGGGGCCCGCTCCAGGTTGCCGCCGCGTAGCACCAGTTGCAGCTGTTCATCCATTTCCGCGCGACCCATGGCTTCGCCAAGCCCTTGACCCAGCCGTTCCTCATCCCACCCCAATTGGCGCTGCGCCACAGGGTTGAGGTGCTCCAGGCAGCCTTGGCGATCAATCATCAACAGGCCGTCATCGATACTGTCGAGCACCGCTTGCAGGCGCTGCTGGCCGGCCAGCAGCTCATCGATGTTAGTGGCCTGATGTTGGCGCAACGCTTCGGCCATGATGCCGAAACGGCGGGTCAGCAGGTTCATTTCCGCTGCGGAGGAGATCGGCAGCGTGACTTCAAAGTCGCCCTGCCCGATCTTGTCGGCGGCCTTGGCCAGGGCCTCGATGGGACCACCGAAACGCCGGGCGATGCCATGGGCCGTGACGAAACCGATGATCAGCACCGCGAGCCCCACCAGCCCGAGCAGGCCCGCTATCAACAAGGCGCGCTCACGGGATTTATGCTCACTGGTACTGATATTTTCCAGCGCTCGCTTGTGTTCGGCAATCAAGCCGTTGCGCAGTATGTTGAAGGTTTCGGTGAGCTTTTCCTTGCTGCCCGCAGGCGGTGATGCCTGTTGGGATTGGTCAAACGCATTGAGCAGATTCTGGTAATCCGAGCGTGCCTGGCTGAAACCATGGTTTTTGCCGTCGGCCTGTTCATGGGCGATGCCCTGGTCCAACAGATCGAAATAATGCTGCTTTGAGGCTTGCAGGGCGTCTGGGTCGGGACGCTTCTCCAGCATCATGATCAACTGGTCGCCCAGGCTCTGACGCAACTTGAGCCCCAGGTCCAGGGTGATGAAATTACTGCGGATCAACGATTCCTGGGTCTTGGCCATTTGCATGACGCTGACCAAGCCCAGGATCAACCCCAGCAAAGCCACGGTAATCAACGCTGAGATGCTCAGGAATAACCGGGTGCGCAGTTTCATCGCGAGCTTCATAAAGTCCTGTTCAAAGGTTGTACTGCTTGCGTTTGCGGTACAGCGTCGACGCATCGATGCCGAGTGTGCGGGCCGCTTGGTCCAGCGTGTCGCTGGTCGCAAGTACGGCGCCGATATGAGCTTTTTCCAGCTCGTCCAGGCTCAAAGCCGCTCCGATACGCGGTGCATTGTTGGCCGGTTGCTCGGCCATCCCCAGGTGGCTGATCTCCACCTTTTCCTGAGGGCAGATGATGCTGGCGCGTTCCACCACGTTACGCAGTTCGCGGATGTTGCCGGGCCAGCGATAGTTGAGTAGCGCTTCGCGGGCATTATCACTGAAGCCGCGTGCCGGGCGCGCGTATTCCTTGACGAAGCGGGCAAGGAAGCGGTCAGCCAGGGTCAGGATGTCTTCACTGCGTTCGCGCAGCGGCGGCAAGTGCAAGGTGATGACATTCAGGCGGTAGAGCAAGTCTTCACGGAACCGGCCATCGCGCACCATGTCTTCCAGGTTCAGGTTGGTGGCTGCGAGGATGCGCACGTCGGCGCGGCGAGTGACCGGGTCGCCCACGCGCTCATACTCTTTGTCCTGGATAAACCGCAGCAACTTGGGTTGCAACGTGAGGGGGAAATCGCCGATCTCGTCGAGAAACAGCGTGCCGCCGTCCGCCTGATTCACTCGGCCCAAGGTGCTTTCACTGGCGCCGGTGAACGCGCCACGGCTGTGGCCGAACAGTTCGCTTTCCATTAGTTCGGCGGTCAGTGAGGGGCAGTTGATGGTCACGCAGGACTTCTTCGAGCGTTTGCTCCAGCCGTGTATCGCCCGGGCCAACTCACCTTTACCGGTGCCGGACTCGCCGAGGATCAAGATGTTGGCGTCCGTTCCGGCCACCTGCCGCGCGGTTTCCAACACCACCATCATGGCCGGACTATGGGAGTCGAGGCCGTCTTTGGGCTGGCGCACTTCGCCTTCCAGTGCTTCCAACCGCGCTGAGAGCTGACGCACTTCCAGTTGCTTGGCGGTAGCCAGGCGCAATTGGTCTGGGCTGCAAGGTTTGACCAGGTAGTCGGCGGCGCCAGCCTGGATGGCGTCCACGGCGGTATCCACAGCCGAATGGGCGGTCACAATCACCACGCGCATCCACGGAGCCTGCACGCGCATCTGGGCCAGCACGTCCAGGCCATTGTCCTCGCCCAGCCGCAGGTCGAGGAAGCACAGGTCGAACACCTGACGCTGCATCAGGGCATCGGCCTGCGCGGCGCTGTTCGCGGTGGCGACGGTGTAGCCCTCATCTTCCAGGCAATAGCGGAAGGTGCGCAGGATCGCGGATTCGTCATCCACTAAAAGAATGCGGCCTTGAAGTTCCTTGGCTGAATCCATCTGTCCCGCACTCCTTAACTATAAATGTGATGGTGTTTAGTCCCGGAATAATCGGGCAAGTTGCATGGTTTATTCTGATTCATAAAAGGCTTCTTCGTGCAGCTATCTGCGCGCCTTCCTACAGACGTGGTTTGCGGACATTTTCAGGGCTTATTGCTCTTCGACCCTTCGATGTGTGCGCCAAGTGTCTGGTTCCGTCTACTGGGCATCGTGCATTTCGCACGGCCTATACCGAGGCATCGTGCAGGATGCTAGGCGATGATTCCATCGATCAAGTATAACTTATTGATTTTATTAGGTTTTATTTTGCAATAAAGCTGGCATGCACTCTGCAATATCTCCCTCAAGAGCGTCATGAACGAATAATCAGAATGCGGGAGTAATGCTGTATGACTCGCCAAAGCTTCAGCCAATTGCGTGTATCGCCGCTGCGCTTGCAGCAGGGCCTGTTCGCCAGCCTGGCGTTGATGGTCACGTTGATTGCCGGCCAGCAGTTGCAGCATTGGCAGGAGCGTGCGCAGCCAGCCCCGCAATTTGAACGTCCCGTCATTACCCAGACCCATTTCCGTTCCATTGGCAGCGCCAGCGCCGATGTGACTGCCCCGCAATTGAGCCTGGTAGATCAGGGTTCCACTCTGGACGAACTGCCGGCCCATGACCGTTGGGTGTTCTAGGCAAAAAACGTCGCTTATGTTGAGCGACTGCACGGCATCACCGCTGTTACCCCTATAGAAGCATAAGGAGAATCACCATGTTGAGTTGGGCAATCACATTTCTGATCATCGCCATTGTGGCCGCAGTCCTGGGCTTCGGTGGTATCGCGGGCACCGCCACCGGCATCGCCAAGATCCTGTTTGTGGTCTTCCTGGTGATGTTTATCGCTTCGTTCTTCTTTGGTCGCAAAGGCCGAGGTTGAATATGGTCAGCCTGCCTTTTAAAGCCCTTGCTGCTGCCCTGCTGTTGGGCGGCAGTGGCCTTGCCTTGGCCGCCAATGACGGCCAATCCCGGGCTAACGAATTGCTCAGCGCGGATCCGCAGTACCGTGAAACCTGGCAAGACGTGGTGAAGAAAGAGGAACGCCTGCCCGAATGGGTGATGAACCTGTCGGGCACGGCCGAGCAAATGAATGCCGTTGAGGAAGATGGCGACAAGTATTTGGTCGGGCCGCTCTGCGAAACCGCAGACACCTGCCTGAACAAGCGCCTGATCGTCGCCTTCAGCCTCGACAAGGAAGATGCCTACGCCATGTTGGTGGAAGTCCCGGCTGGTTTGCCAGCGGACAAGTCGCCGACACGGCACGCCGATTACCGTTTTCTCGGTAAGCCGGACGAGGGTATGCAAAAGCTGCTGATGGAGCAGCTCAAGAAAGACCCGAATTGGTACTAGGTTCCGTCTGACGGAGCTGGCGTCCATAGAAGGAAGCCCTTGTGCTTCTTTCTGTTTGCATCGCTCCTTGAGTGATGCATGACTAGGGGGCCGGGTTGCTCTGATCGATCAGGATCGGCGTGACCTACGGGTACAGGGAGTACCTGCGCAAGGGCCGGGTCAGGCGAAAAGCTGCGACGCAAGTTCACAAGACCTCAAGCTTGCTGAACTTGCGGCGGGCTTACGACTCTCATCCCCGCGTTTCATGCCGCTCATAGCCGCCGTTTTGCTTTTTGCCTCTGGCCAACCATTACCGGGTATGTCGGTGTGACCATCTATCGAGAATTTTTCATCGGCGCTATAGGATCTTTCTGGCGCTAGGTGATGGATTTCTCAGACATTTCTGCCAATCAATCCGAGTCGTCCAGTATCTCTGCGCGAGCCTGATTTAGCCGCTCAACGGCATATTCACCCGCCGGAATGGCAGATACGAACTGACCGTTTGGACAAATTATTTCAAAAAAAGCCATGCCGATTCGGCATGGGGTAGGCGTTTACGGCATTAGACGTCGCTCCCTTGCATGGGAATAGTTGCGCCTTTTTTCGCCTGCCAGTAAGCCATTTCGGCCACGCTGCGGTGACCTTCCATGGAGGCAGATGCACACACTTTTTCGCTTTCGAGCGTTGCAGCTGGCGCATTTGCCGTAAGTCCACTTGAAGCAAGGGTAATGACATGAAGAAGGCAAAGCTAAGCCTCGCCTGGCAGATCCTCATCGGTTTGGTACTGGGCATTGCAATCGGTGCAGTACTCAACCATTTCAGTGCTGAAAAGGCCTGGTGGATCAGCAATGTGTTGCAGCCGGCGGGCGATATCTTTATCCGCCTGATCAAGATGATCGTGATCCCGATTGTGATTTCTTCGCTGATCGTCGGTATCGCCGGTGTAGGCGACGCGAAAAAGCTCGGTCGTATCGGCGTCAAAACCATCCTCTACTTCGAAATCGTCACCACCATCGCCATCGTGGTGGGCCTGTTGCTCGCCAACCTGTTCCACCCAGGCGCTGGCATCGACATGAGTACCCTGGGTACCGTCGATATCTCCAAGTACCAGGCGACTGCCGCCGAAGTGCAGCATGAACATGCGTTCATCGAAACCATCCTCAACCTGATCCCCTCGAACATCTTCGCCGCTGTTGCCCGTGGCGAGATGCTGCCGATCATCTTCTTCTCGGTGCTGTTCGGCCTGGGGCTGTCGAGCCTCAAGCCTGAGCTGCGCGAGCCGCTGGTGACCATGTTCCAGGGCGTGTCCGAGAGCATGTTCAAAGTCACCCACATGATCATGAAGTACGCCCCTATCGGTGTATTCGCGCTGATCGCGGTGACGGTCGCCAACTTCGGCTTCGCCTCGCTGCTGCCGCTGGCCAAGCTGGTGATCCTGGTTTACGTCGCGATCCTGTTCTTCGCCTTCGCGGTCCTGGGTTTGATCGCCCGCCTGTTCGGCTTCTCGATCCTCAAGCTGATCCGCATCTTCAAAGATGAGTTGGTATTGGCTTACTCCACCGCCAGCTCCGAAACCGTGCTGCCGCGTGTGATCGAAAAGATGGAAGCCTACGGCGCGCCGAAAGCGATCTGCAGCTTCGTGGTGCCGACCGGTTATTCGTTCAACCTCGACGGTTCGACCCTGTACCAGAGCATCGCAGCAATCTTCATTGCCCAGCTGTATGGCATCGACCTGTCGATCGGCCAGCAATTGATGTTGGTACTGACCCTGATGGTGACCTCCAAAGGCATCGCCGGCGTGCCGGGCGTGTCCTTCGTGGTGTTGCTGGCGACGCTGGGCAGCGTGGGCATCCCACTGGAAGGCTTGGCGTTTATCGCCGGTGTCGACCGTGTGATGGACATGGCGCGTACCGCCCTGAATGTGATCGGCAACGCCTTGGCCGTACTGGTTATCTCCCGTTGGGAAGGCATGTACGACGACGCCAAGGGCGAGCGCTATTGGAATTCCTTGCCGCACTGGCGCAGCAAGGAAGCCCTGCCTACGGCACAAGCCACCCGTAGCTGATTGCAGATTGATCGAAAACAAACCCCGGAAAATTCCGGGGTTTGTCGTTTCTGCCAGCCCCGTTATCATTCGCCCCATCTTTCGGGGGATTTATCTGATGCTCAATGGCCTGTGGCTTGGCTTCTTTGTCGTGGCAATGGTGTCAGCGCTGGCGCAATGGCTGGTGGGCGGTAACGCCGGGATCTTCGCGGCGATGGTCGAAAGCATTTTCGCCATGGCCAAATTATCGGTGGAAGTCATGGTGCTGCTGTTCGGTACCCTGACGTTATGGCTGGGCTTTCTTCGGATCGCCGAAAAAGCCGGGATCGTCGATTGGCTGGCCAAGGCCCTCGGCCCGCTGTTTCGCCGCCTGATGCCGGAAGTGCCCGCCGGGCACCCCGCGATCGGTTTGATCACCCTCAACTTTGCCGCCAACGGCCTGGGCCTGGACAACGCCGCCACGCCCATCGGCCTGAAAGCCATGAAGGCACTGCAAGAGCTCAACCCCATCCCCAATACGGCGACCAACGCTCAGATCCTGTTCCTGGTGCTCAACGCGTCCTCGCTGACGCTGTTGCCGGTGACTATCTTCATGTACCGCGCCCAGCAAGGCGCTGCGGACCCGACGCTGGTGTTCCTGCCGATCCTGCTGGCCACCAGCGCCTCGACGCTGGTGGGCCTGCTGTCGGTGGCGGTGATGCAGCGCCTGCGTTTGTGGGACCCGGTGGTGCTGGCCTATCTGATCCCCGGCGCGCTGGTACTGGGCGGCTTCATGGCGCTGCTGGCGACCCTGTCTGCCACAGCGCTGGCCGGTTTGTCGTCGATCCTGGGCAACCTCACGCTGTTTGGCTTGATCATGCTGTTCCTGGTGATCGGCGCGTTGCGCAAGGTCAAGGTGTACGAGGCCTTTGTCGAAGGCGCCAAGGAAGGCTTCGACGTGGCCAAGAACCTGTTGCCCTATCTGGTGGCGATGCTGTGTGCGGTTGGCGTGTTGCGTGCCTCGGGCGCCTTGGAGTTCGGCCTGGAAGGGATTCGCCATGTGGTGGCCTGGACGGGCCTGGATACGCGCTTTGTCGACGCGCTGCCGACCGCGATGGTCAAGCCGTTCTCCGGCAGCGCGGCGCGGGCGATGCTGATCGAGACCATGCAGACCCAGGGTGTGGACAGCTTCCCGGCCTTGGTGGCGGCGACGATTCAGGGCAGTACGGAAACCACTTTCTATGTGTTGGCGGTGTACTTTGGTTCGGTGGGGATCCAGCGGGCTCGGCATGCGGTGGGGTGTGCGTTGTTCGCGGAGTTTGCTGGTGTGGTCGCGGCTGTTTCGGTGTGCTACTGGTTTTTTGGTTAAGGCTACAATCGCTATCGCAGGCAAGCCAGCTCCCACTTTGACTGTGTTCACAAATCAGACTGTGGGAGCTGGCTTGCCTGCGATGAGGTCCTCAAGGTTTCAGTGCTGTATTGCCCTGACTCACCACCCAATCCACCACCTGCTTATTCAACTGATCCCCAGCCTGGCCAAAAGCAGCCACCACCGCTGGCACCTGGGTGTCACTCACCGGCTGCCTCACTTCAAACCGACGGCTGGCGATAATCCTTTGATCACGCCCACGCACCAATCGCGCGTCGAGGCGAATCACCACCTCCACCGTCTTGCCCCGATACTCGCTCTGAAACGCCTGCAACTGCCCGCCCAGTTCATAGTCGGCTTGCAGGTTGGTCTCGTCAGTGCTCAACAATGTCACGCGCCCGTCGCGCTGGAAGCCATCCAGCAGGCGATTACGCAGCAGCACCGGCGCCGGGTCACTCCAGCGCGAGTTCGCGTAGTTGCTGATCAAGTTGCCATCTGGCACCACGGCGATGCGCGGGCTGTCGAGAAACTCGCTGGTCTGCGGCTTGGTCACGCGCAGCGACCAACTCACCGGCGTGCCTTGGCTGGCCGGCTGGGTGGACGCCAGGCGGTACACGTCCGAAGGGTCCGGCTTGGGTAGGATCGAGCACGCGCTGACCAGTGCCAGGGCCATGGGGACGATCATGTGATACGCACGCTTCATGGCGTGAACTCCTTGTTCTTGTCGCTGCCCAGCAGGTAACCGCTGGGGTTGGCTTCCAGACGGCGGGAGATGGCGCGCAGCGAGCCGAGGGTTTCACGCAACTCGCGCACGGCTGGCGCCAGTTCGTTGAGGCCCTGCATGCCGCTGTTCACCGAGTCCTGGTTATTGGTCAGCAAGGTATTGATGGTGGCGGTGCTTTGCTCCAGGGATTTCATCGCCTGCTCGGCGCTGCCGAAGGCTTGCTTACCTTGTTCACTGAGCAAACCATTGGCGCTGCGCATCAGCACGGTGGTTTGCTCCAGCGCCGCGCCCGCCTGTTTGCTCACTTGCATCAATTGCTGCATCACCACCTTGATGTCGCCGCGTTGCTCGGCAATGGCGCCGGTGGTTTGTTGCAGGTTGTCCAGGGTGTTGCTCAGGCGTTCGACGTTTTCCCGCGAGAACAGGTGGTTGGCGTTGTGCAGCAGCAGGTTGACGCTGGTCATCAGGTCGTTGCTGTTATTGAGCAGGCGTGCGATAGGCGATGGCGACGCGATGATTTCCGGCAGGTTGCCGTCCTTGCCCTTGAGCTCCGGGCTCTGCGGGGTGCCGCCACTGAGCTGGATGATCGAGGTGCCGGTGATACCGGTCAGGGCCAGTTTGGCCTGGGTGTCTTCCTTGATTGGCGTTTGCCCGGCCAGGCGGATGCGCGCCAGGACGCGGCGTGGGTCTTTGGGGTCCAGGCGCAGGCTGATCACGTCGCCCACCTTGATGCCGCTGTACTGCACCGCACTGCCCTGGGACAGGCCGCTGACCGCTTCGTTGAAGATCACTTCGTAATCCTGGAAGGCGGTATCGACGCTGGACTTGGCCAGCCACAGGCCAAACAGCATCGCGCCGACCACCACAATTACGCTGAACAGTCCGATCATCACATGATGGGCTCGGGTTTCCATGTCATACCTCGTTGAGCGATTGAGCGGCATCCAATGCCGCGCGGCCCCGGGGGCCGTGGAAATATTCGTGAATCCAGGCGTCGTCCGTTTCCGAAACGACATCGATGGCGTCGGCCACCAGCACTTTCTTCTGCGCCAGCACCGCCACACGGTCGGTGATGGTGTACAGCGTGTCGAGGTCGTGGGTGACCAGGAACACACTCAAGCCCAGCGCATCGCGCAGGGTGAGGATCAGTTGGTCGAACTGCGCCGCGCCAATCGGGTCGAGACCGGCGGTGGGTTCGTCCAGGAACAGGATGTCCGGGTCCAAGGCCAGTGCGCGGGCCAGAGCTGCGCGCTTGATCATGCCGCCGGATAACGAGGCCGGGTATTTGTCGGCCGCCGACAGCGGCAACCCCGCCAGGGCCAGCTTGACCGCCGCCAGGTGCTCGGCATCGGCGCGGCTGAGGCCGGCGTGCTCGATCAATGGCAGAGCCACGTTCTCGGTCACCGTCAGCGAGGAAAACAGCGCGCCCTTCTGGAACAGTACGCCAAAGCGGCGTTCTACCAGTGAGCGTTCATGTTCAGGCAGGCTCGGCAGGTTTTTGCCGAACACCCGCACTTCGCCTTCGCTGGGGCGCCGCAGGCCAACGATGCTGCGCAACAACACGGATTTACCGCTGCCAGAGCCCCCCACCACCGCCAGGATCTCGCCCTTGTACAAATCCAGGTCGAGGTTCTCATGCACGCTTTGGCTGCCGAAACGGTTGCACAGGCCACGTACTTCAATCACCGCCTCAGTGGGCGCACGGTGTAGACGACTCACCAGCCCATCTCCATGAAGAACATCGCCGCGACCGCATCCAGCACGATCACCACAAAGATCGATTGCACCACGCTGGACGTGGTGTGCGCGCCGACCGACTCGGCACTGCCGCTGACTTTAAAACCTTCCAGGCAGCCGATGGCCGCGATCAAAAACGCAAAGATCGGCGCCTTCACCATGCCCACCAGAAAGTGCTGCACGCCAATGTCCGATTGCAGCAGCGAAAGAAACATCGCTGGCGAAATATCCAGGGCCACCGCACACACCACGCCGCCGCCGACGATCCCCGAGAGCATCGCCAGGAAGGTCAGCATCGGCAACGCCACCAGCAGCGCCAACACGCGGGGCAATACCAACAGCTCCATAGGGTCCAGGCCCAGGGTGCGGATGGCGTCGATTTCTTCGTTGGCCTTCATTGAACCGATTTGCGCGGTGAACGCACTGGCGGTACGGCCGGCGATGAGGATTGCGGT
This sequence comes from Pseudomonas sp. DW-iso17, assembly GCF_058725345.1. Lineage (NCBI taxonomy): Bacteria > Pseudomonadati > Pseudomonadota > Gammaproteobacteria > Pseudomonadales > Pseudomonadaceae > Pseudomonas > Pseudomonas sp. DW-iso17. The sequence goes on from NZ_JBZXEA010000011.1 coordinate 795,835, forward strand.
GAGCAATACGCCGAATTCACGCAGGAAGGAGAACGCCACCAAGTCCACGGTAAAGATCGTCGCGCCGAAGCTCTTGAGCACAGTGGCGCCGAGGAAGGCCACGACGGCGCCCACCAGAAAGGTCAGCAGCGCGACAATAGGCGCCGCATCCAGGCCCGTCTGTTCGATGTGGGCGACCATGGGCGTCAGGCGCCAGCGTTTGGGCCGCCAAATGCCGCGGGCGAAGGTTTCGAGGATCAGGCCGATAAAGCCCAACAGCTTCATTGCGTCTTGCCAGACCGTGTCTAATGCACGGCCGATGCGAGCCAACACTTGAATGCCGGCGGCCTCTTCCGGCTCTTTGATCGGTACGCAAAAGTCATTCAGGGAGCGGTAGACGGTCTTGAGCAGTGCACGGTCGGCGGCTGCCAGGGTGCAATCGGTCTGTTCGGCAGAGTGTTCGATGCGTGCAGGGCCCAGCAGCTCTACCAGCAGCGAGGCGCCGGCGGTATCCAGCGCGCCGAGGCCGTTGAGGTCAATGCGGGCGCCGGCGTCGTATTGGCCGTCGAGTGCGGCCGACAGCTTCTTCAGGTCGGCGTAGTGGGCCAGCGTCCAGTCGCCGGTAATCCGTAGCGAAGGCGGGGTGCTGGACGTATCTAGATGGGCCGCGCCGGCCGTCGTGCGAGTGGTCATAAGCTCCGAGCTTGTTTGGCTATCCACAATTGCTACGTAATAGCACGATCCGGCTTACTTTGGGTTGTCCGCTTGTGCTGTGTCTATCACCTTGAAGCGCAGAACGCCGATGACTTGCCCGTCTTCGGTGAGCACCTGCACCTGCCAGCGCCCTACGGCGTCACCGGGGAAGTTCTGCTTGTGGGTCCAGGCGCGATAGCCTTCCTTGCGCCCACCATGGATGTCCAGGGCAATGCGGTCGACTTCCTGGCCGTTGAATTTCCACACATGGTAAATCCGCTCATCCAGCCCGCGTGGTGCGTTGATGGCGGTGTACGCATACAGCCCACCGCTGCGCAATTGGGCGGAGGTGACTTGCTTGAGGTCGTCGCCCGGCGTGCGGTCTTGCAGTTGGGTGCTGATGGCGACTTCGGTCATCCACAGGGTGGCGGGCGGTACCCAGCTGCGCAGGAACCAGCCGGCGCAGCCGATGGCGGCCGTTACCCCCAGCAGCATCGCCCAGCCCTTGAGGCTACGCAGCGGCAGGCTGACGGCCAGGCTCGGGATCGACAGGACCATGGCCACGCCCAACGCCAGTTTGTAACTCTGGGCGGTGGTCAGGTGCATGATGATCGGCAGCGCGGTCAGCAACGCGGCGAATAGGGTCAGGGTGTGCAGGGCCAGGAATAGCGAGCGTTTGGGCGCCAGCCATTTGTAATACAGCGGGTCGATGATCGACACCAGCGCCGCTGCGCCGAGCAGGCCAGTGAACAACGATTGGCCGCTGTTCCAGGCGGTGGTGACGAAAAAGAAGGGCAGGACGAAAAACAGACTTTCCTGGTGGATCATCTGGGTGGCGTAGCGCAGCAGCGGTTCAGGGATCTCGCGATTGAAGACTTTGGTGAACAGTTGCGTAAAGCTGTTCTCCAGCATCAGCCACAACCAGCTCACCAGCATGATCACCGCGATCCAGCTGGCCATGCCCTGCTGGCGGTCTACCAGGATGAAGCTGCCCACCCCCGAGATGAAACCGCCGAGTGCAATCACCCCTGGGTAGCGCTTGATCAGTTCTATAACGCGCTGGATGAGGGGCGGCAAGTTCGGCATGGGCGGTTCACTGGTTGTGGGAAAAATCTCAGACAGAATAACGCCTTGGCCCGATATTCTGTGCCTCATTACTCAACAGGTTTGCGATAAAGCCTCAGGCCGATCAAACCAAGGATGATCAGGCCCAGTAGGCCCGCACCGATCCAGGTCAAGGCGTCATAACTCAACAGCGGTTTTTCGATGCGCCAGTAGCCCGGCTGCTGGAACGCTTCGCGCATGGCCTGGTTGGTTTGCGCCAGGCTCACGGCCTTGATGCGTTTGACCGGGTCGCTGAAACGTCCATTGGAGTAGTCGCCGGCCGCACTCCAGTAATAGTCTGCCAGTGCGCTGTTGCCCTGCACTGCCCAGGCTTGGCGGGCAATGGCGGCTTGTTGCAGGCGTGTGAATACTGTTGGGTCGAGGCCATCCTTGAGCAGTTGGGCCTTGAGGTCTTGCAAGACCTGCTCGGCTTCAGCGAGGTTTTCTCGCTCAAGGTCGGCATTCAGGCTGAGGAACCCAACGCCGCCGAGCACTTCGCGTTCTACCCACGGGCCGTAGGACAAACCGTGCTTGAGGCGCAGTTGCCGGTACAGCGCCCAGTCGAGGTAGTCCTTGAGCAGGTTGTAGGTTTCATCATGCTGGTCGTCCAGCACAGGCTCCGGGAACAGCCAGTGCAGCTTGGCGCCATCGCCCACCCAGCCGCGGATCAGGTCGCGGTGGCTGGCGGCGGTATGCTGGATTTCCGGGAGGGGGCGATGTTCGCTCGGCTCCACTGGGTCGAGTTGACCATAGGTGCGTTCCAGGTAGGCGGGCAGCAGTTTGTCGAGATCGCCGACGACGATCAGGGTCATGTTGTTCGGCGCGTACCATTCTTTGCGCAGCTTCTCCAACGAGTCGCGGGTGAGGTGGCTGACCTCGGCGCGTTCGGCGCACTTGAGGCCCAACTCCACGGCCAATTGGTTACTGGCGCTGTGACCGAGGTCTTGGCGATCCAGCAGGCGTTGCAAGTGTGAATAATGGCCGCCGTCTTCTCGCTCCACCACCTGTTTGGCGGCGTTGATATGAGCGTCGGTCAGTTGCGTGCGCGTGAGGATTGCCAGCAGCAGGTCCAGTACTTTGCGTTGGTTCTGCGCGGGCGCCTCGATCACGAAAGTAGTGTCGGCGTTGCTGGTGTAGGCGTTCCACTCGCCGCCCAGGGCTTGCATGCGGTCTTCGAGGTCGCCTTCGCCGCCGCCATCGATGCCGCTGAACAGCAAGTGCTCGAACAAGTGCGGCAGTTCTTTTTCTTCGCAACCGAAGTCGTCCAGGCCCACCCCAACCACCAGGCGAATAGCCACGTGCCCACGCTCGGTACCCGGTTTGAGCAGCAGTTGCAGGCCGTTGGGCAAGGTGTAGCCCTCGACTTGCAGGCGGTCAAAGGCAAAGGTGTGTACCGAGCCCAAGAGCAGGCAGGCGAGTAACAGGCGACGCATAACAAGCTTCCTGGCGAATGAGGTCCATTGTTAACTGACTTCGCTCGCGGGCGTACGTTCAGGGTGAATGGGTGATGTCGGCAATACTTTCGGCGGAGAGCGCGCCAGTGTCGGACGTTTCCAACACTACATAAGCACTGCTGCAAAACAACGAGTTCAAGCGTTTCATGTCGGCAATCAGTTCCAGATGCAGGGAGCTGGTTTCCAGGCTCTGCACGATCTTGCGCTGCAAGCGGCTGACATGGGCGTGGGCCAGGCGGCGTTCCTGGGCACGGAAGCGGCGCTTTTCTCGCAGTAATTGACGGGCGCTTTCCGGGTCGCCGCTGAGAAACACCGACAGGCCCAGGCGCAGGTTGGCGATCAACTGGCTGTGCAGGCCACTGAGTTCCTCCAGGCCCACTTCGGAAAATTGCCGGCGTTGCGAGGTCTTCTGTTGCTGGACCTTGCGCAGCATGCGTTCGATCAGGTCACCGGCCAATTTCAAGTTGATCGACAGCTCGATGATCTCGGCCCAGCGGCGGTTGTCCTGTTCACTCAGGTCTTCACGAGGCATTTGCGCCAGGTAGAGTTTGATCGCGCTGTAGAGCGCTTCGACGTCATCGCTCAGGCTGCGCATTTCTTGGGTAACGGCGGTTTGGTTGCCGCGCAGCACTTCCTGCATCGAAGTGAGCATATTGTCGATCAAGTCACCCAGGCGCAGGGTTTCGCGGGCGGCGTTCGCCAGGGCCAGGCTTGGGGTATTCAATGAGGCCAGGTCCAGATGGCGTGGCTTGGCCTTGCCATTGGTTTCGGGGCGTTCCGGCAGCAGCCATTCGCACAGGCGTGCCATGGGCCCGATGGTGGGCAACAGGATCAGGCAACGGCTGACGTTGTAGAGCAGGTGGAAGGTGATGACCATGCCCTGAACGCTGTAGTCCAGGCCGTCCATCCAGCCCACGAGCGGGTCAAGCACCGGAATGATCAGCAACAGACCGATCAATTTGTACAACAGGCTGCCCAGGGCCACTTGGCGACCGGCAGTGTTTTGCATGCTGGTACTGAGAAACGCCAGCACCCCGCTGCCGATGTTGGCGCCGATTACCAGGCCGATGGCCACGTGCAAGCCGATCACGCCGGCACCGGCCAGGGTGGCCGTGAGCAGCACCGCAGCGAGGCTGGAGTAGGAAATCATGGCGAACAGCGCGCCCACCAGGGCGTCCAGCAAGATATCGCCGGTCAGCGAAGCGAAGATGACTTTCACGCCCTGGGCATGGGTAATGGGCCCGGCGGCTTCGACGATCAATTGCAGCGCGAGGATGATCAGGCCCAGGCCGATCCCCACCCGGCCTAACTGTCCTGCTCGCGTCTGCTTGCGCGACAGGAAGAAAATCACCCCGAGGAAGATCAGCAGCGGCGACAGCCAGGACAAATCGAACGTCAGCACCCGCGCCATCAAGGCCGTACCGACGTCGGCGCCAAGCATGGTGGCCAAGGCCGGCGTGAGGCTCATCAGCCCTTGGCCGACGAACGAAGTCACTAGCATCGCGGTGGCGTTACTGCTTTGCACCATGGCCGTCACCAGGATACCGGCGACAAATGCCAGCCAGCGCTTGGACATGTTCTGCCCGATGACTTGGCGCAAATTGGAACCGTAGACCCGCAGGATGCCGGTTCGGACGATATGCGTGCCCCAGATAAGCAGGGTCACGGCGGAAAGCAGATTGAGCAAGGTCAGCATGCTCGGCCCCCCGTGTGGGTGCGCTCCAGCAGGAGCGAAGGAAAGTTACCGCGTGCCGCTCTACGTCTTGTACCTAAGCTGTAGTTGGCGAATGGGCTCTGCGCCAGCATCGCATAGCTAAACTTGGGATTGAAACAAAACTGTCATGAAGATCGTTCCCCACGCTCGGCGTGGGAACGCATCCTGTGACGCTCTGCGTCACTTTGCGGACGCGGAGCGTCCGAGAGGGCATTCCCACGCGGAGCGTGGGAACGATCACTCGCGGGTCAAATTTACTGACCCGGAATGTCCTTGCGCAGTTTCACTGGGTCCTGCTGTTTCTTCTTTTTCGCGATGGCGGTACGCATCTTGATGTTCACCGCTTCCACCGCCAGCGAGAACGCCATGGCGAAGTAGACGTAGCCTTTTGGCACGTGTACGTCGAAGGATTCAGCGATCAGTACGGTACCCACGACCAGCAGGAACGACAGCGCCAGCATTTTCAGCGACGGGTGCTTGTCGATGAACTCGCTGATGGTGCCGGCAGCCAGCATCATCACCAATACCGCAACGACGATGGCGGCAACCATCACCGGCACGTGGGAAACCATGCCGACGGCGGTAATCACCGAGTCCAGGGAGAACACGATGTCGATGATGGCGATCTGGATAATGGTGTAGATGAACTTGCCACCGGCGCCTTTGGGCTCGTCTTGGGTTTCATCTTCACCCTCCAGCGCGTGGTACATCTCCTGGGAGCTTTTCCACAGCAGGAACAGGCCACCGAAGAACAGGATCAGGTCACGACCGGAGATGCCTTGGCCAAACACGACGAACAGGTCGGCGGTCAGTTGCATGACCCAGGTGATCGACAGCAGCAACAGGATGCGCGTGACCATGGCCAGTGCCAGGCCGAAGATCCGGGTGCGCGCCTGCATATGCTTGGGCATGCGGCTGACCAGGATCGAAATCATGATGATGTTATCGATGCCCAGGACGATCTCGAGAGCCGTCAGGGTGAAGAAGGCAATCCAGATTTCCGGATTGGTCAGCCATTCCATGTGTATTCCTTTGAGCAAGTGTTAACCGCGCAAGCTGTAGCGCCGCGCGGTGAGTGAGTCGGTACGATTATAGAGTGCTGAACAGCGGAAAAATCCCCATCAGCAGTGCGGCGAACATTATGCACAGGCACACCAGCACTGCCCACTTGAGCGTGAAGCGCTGGTGATCGCCGAATTCGATACCCGCCAGGGCAACCAGCAAGTACGTCGAGGGTACCAGTGGGCTGAGCAAATGCACGGGCTGCCCGACGATCGACGCCCGCGCCATTTCCACCGCGGTGATGCCGTAATGGCTGGCAGCTTCGGCCAGTACCGGCAGTACGCCGTAGTAGAACGCATCGTTGGACATGAAGAAGGTGAACGGCATGCTCACCAGCGCGGTGATCACCGCCAGGTAAGGGCCCATGGCTTCGGGGATGACCGCCAACAGGCTCTTGGACATGGCATCGACCATGCCGGTGCCCGACAGGATGCCCGTGAAGATACCGGCGGCGAAGATCAAGCCCACCACCGCCAATACGCTACCGGCGTGAGCCGCGACGCGGTCTTTCTGCTGCTGCAGGCACGGGTAGTTGACGATCATGGCGATACTGAACGCCACCATGAACAGCACCGGCAGCGGCAACAGGCCGGCAATCAGGGTGCACATCAACGCCAGGGTCAGGGCGCCGTTGAACCAGATCAATTTCGGCCGGCGGGCGTCGGGGAATTGCGACACGCTGATTTCGCTGTGGTCGATCTCGTCGCCCTGCAGGTGCAATTCACCCAGGCGCGCACGTTCGCGCTTGCCGTACATGTAGGCAATCACCAGGATCGCCACCACACCGGCGGCCATGGCCGGAATCATCGGTACGAAGATGTCCGACGGGTCTACATGCAGCGCACTGGCGGCGCGCGCCGTCGGGCCGCCCCAGGGGGTCATGTTCATCACGCCACCGGCGAGAATGATCAGGCCGGCCATGATCCTTGGGCTCATGCCGATGCGCTGGTACAGCGGCAGCATGGCCGCGACGCAGATCATGTAGGTGGTGGCACCGTCACCGTCCAGGGACACCACCAGGGCCAGCACGGCGGTGCCGACCGACACCTTGAGCGGGTCGCCCTTGACCATCTTGAGGATCTTGCGCACGGCCGGGTCGAACAGGCCGGAGTCGATCATCAAGGCAAAATAGAGGATGGCGAACATCAGCATCACGCCGGTCGGCGCAAGCTTGGTGATGCCTTCGAGCATCATCGGGCCGATCTTCGGTGCGAAACCGCCGAACAGCGCGAACAGGATCGGCACGATGATCAAGGCGATCAGCGCGGACAGGCGCTTGGTCATGATCAGGAACATGAACGTGATGACCATGGCAAAGCCAAGGAAAGTCAGCATAGGAATACTCCAGGCGTAGCGCGGCTAGGGAATGGCGGACCGAGTGGCGGTCAGCGCAGAACGAAAGGCACGAGGCGTACGGGTGGAGTAGGAGCGAACAGGCGGGTACGAGCGGACATCGGGAATCACCATTGTTGTTGTTAACAGCCGGTCTGTTGCCGGCAGTGAGGGCGATCCTAGACGGGGAAGCTTTCAGCCAGCTTTCGCTGAGAAAACAGCTGATGAAGGGCAGGCATCATTCTTCAGGTTGGTGCAGAACAAAATGTGGGGGGCTGGCTTGCCTGCGATGGCGGTGTATCAGCCAACATCTCTTATGGCTGTGACACCGCCATCGCAGGCAAGCCAGCTCCCACATTTGGATAGTGGTCGCTGCCAGACTATCAGGGTAGTTCCAGGCCGCCGGCGGCTTTGTGCAAGGCCCGCAAATGCTCACCCACCTGCTTGAGGTTGGCTTCACACGCGGCGATCTCGGCGGCGCGGGAAGGATCGAGCAGCGCCCTCACCTCCTTATCCAGCTCGCCGGTCAACGACTGCAACTGTTTCTGGCGTTCGGCGCTTTCTGATTCAAGGCGCTTGGCTTCCGAAGGTTGCGGCAGGCCATAACCCCCGCTGTCCAGCAACTCGGCCGGGCGACTCAGGAAGCCGCTGTTGGCGAGAATTTGCTGCAGCGTGTTGTTGGCTTTCTCCATGCCGCCGTATTTCAGCTCGCGGGCATTGAGGTAGCGTTGTTTGACCTCATCCTGGGCGAGCATCAGTTGTTTGCGATAGCTGGCCTGCTCCAGCAGCAACAGCGCGGCGCTGGTGCGCAGGTCGGCCTGGCTGAACCATTGGCGACGCGCTTGCGCATCCAGGGACAACCAGTCTTCGACCTGGGTCTGCTTGATCGGCAGTTGCTTGCGCAGCACATCAAACATGGCCTGGTAACGCTCGCGGAACGAGTCGAAGTGATACCCCAGCCGCAGTGCCTCGCGCTTGTCATTCAATACGCTGGTATCGGCCAGGCCGCGGGCGCTGAGCACTTCCAGCAAACCGTTGGGGGTGATGTTGTCCAGGCCGGTCAATTGCGGGTTGGCGCTACCGCTGCGCAACAGTTTCAGGCTTTCGACCGCACAATTGTTGGAGATGAAGAAGTAGTTGCCGTCATAGCTCCAGTGCATCTGCGCCGCATGTTCGACGGTGTCGTTGATTTCCTGGCGGCTGAGCTTCAGCGGCACCGACGCCAGGCCACGCAGTTCGGTCTTGGTGTATTCATCAATGACCTGGGCCAACGGCAGTACGAACAGCCGCGACGGGTATTTACCCACCAGGCCATCCCAGCTCGACAGCTGGACGTCACCGACGAAGGCGCGGTAGGACAGCACCAGATGCCGGTCCAGGTCCAGCCGGCAATCCGGGCCACGCGGGCGGCCCGGCGCACAAATCACCAGGCGCAACATGCTATGGCCCCAACGGCTCACCAGGTTCTGGTTGGCTTCGGCCAGCAGATAGTCGATTTCATACACGCGCTCCGGATCGATCTGGCCCAGGGGCGTCTTGGCGAAATCGTTGCCCGCGTTCAGGAAGGCATAGGTACTGGCGCAGGTGTCCTGTTCAGGCGGGGCCCAGCCGAAGTGATCCTTGTAATAACGGAACAGCGCGGGGCGGCGACAGGCGTAGCTGGGGTCCAGGAGGAAATACTCCATGTTGACCGCCACGAACTCCAGCGGGCTGGTGGTTTCGTAGATGTCCGGGCTGCGTACTACCTGATGGTTGTGCTGCTCACGCTCGCCGCGCCGACCCACATACTGTGGCCAACCGGCAAGGTCCAGCAGGCGCGGGTCGTCACTGAGGGTAAAGCGGCGGTCGTTCTGGCCACGGCACTGGTCGGGCAAGCCGATCAAGCCGGTAATGTTGTTCTGACGGCTGCAGCGCTGGATCAGCGTGCGCTCGTCCTGGGACCACAGGCGCGCACGGTCATAGATGTGGGTCAGTTCATGCAGCACGGTGGCGAGCATTTCCCGGCGCACCGTACCGTGGGGGCGATTGGTTTTCTGGGTGGCGGCGCTGCCGTCAGTCAGGCTGGCGAGCAGGTTCTGGTTGAGGTCCAACTCGGACACCAGGGACGCCTGGCCGTAGGCGTTGTCAGGCATCTTGTCGGTCCAGCCGACATCAATACGTCGGTCCAATTGCTCGACAAAGCGCGGCGGCAAGGAGCGCAGCGCTTCATCCAGCAATGCCTGGCTGGCCTGCTGTTCGGCCGGGCTCAAGCCTTCGGTCTTGAGCCGCAGTTGCAGGCCGGCCTGGGCCGTACTCGCGCACAGCAGCACGGCCCCGGCCAGGAGCCAGGTTTTGAGGCGCCTCACAGAGCGAGGATAGCTTCGGCGAGGGTCTGGTCGCTGGCATCACGCGCTTCTGGCACGCGGGTGCGAAGGGTATCGAACGCGGCTTCCAGTTGGGCGCCACGGATCTCGCCATTGGTGGCGACGAAACTGGCGGCGTCATCGTGGGCTTCGCGCACGATCTTGGAGTCGCGGATGGAGGTGGTGGTGTCCGAGGTGAAATCAATGGTGCGCGCCGAGGCACGCACGACGATGTTGCTGGTGGCCTTCAAGGTTTGCGCCTGGGCGACATCGGCCAAAAACAGCAGGCCGAGGGCGGCGACGATCAGCGGGCTACGCATGGGGTGACTCCAATGACAAAGATAGAAATACAACGATGATTATTGGACGAGAATTGCTTGCGCCAGTTCAAGGTCGCTTGCATGAAGTTTTGGCTGGGTGCGGCGCAGATAGTCCAGCGCGGACTCCAGGCGTGCGCCCCGCCATTGGCCGTCAGTGGCAATGAAAGCGGCAGCATCATCCCGAGCGGCCAGGACCAACTTATTGTCGAACGGCGCAGAGGTCACTTTGCTGGTGGCATACACGCTGACAACCGTGCTCTGGGTGGACACATCCAACGCTGAAGCCATGGGTGACCAGCAGGCGCAAAACAGTACAGGAACAATCAATAAACGGTATGAAAAAGCCATGGGACTCGACAACTGAAAGCGAGCGCCAAGGCTAGCGCAACGGCCGGGCGAGAGCCAGCGCCGAGCCATCCGGGAGCGGCAGGCGCTCCCGTCTGGTTGCCGTGGGTCAGATAGCCAGGATGGCCTGTGCCAGCTGCGTATCGGTAGCGGTATTCAATTGCGGCGCTTGTTGGCGGATCTGGGCCAGGGCGCTTTCCAGTTTCACGCCACGGATGGCGCCTTCGCTGGCGACAAAGCTGGCGGCGTCGTCACGGGCCGCTTGTACGACCTTGTTGTCGCGCAGGGATGAAGTGGCATCAGACGTGGCATCGGAGGTTGCCTTCAGAGCGCCGACGATCGAGTCGGTCGTCATGATCAGGCTGCTCGCGTTGGCATTGGCAGCCAGAGTCAGCACAGCGGCAGTGCACAGCAGGCGAAGACGGGACATGGGGTAACTCCTGTAGACGAATAATAAGGTGGCGCGAAACGGCCACAATGAAACGGACTGGGACTGTCGAGCATCAGACGCACGCTCTACAGGGTTCGCCACGTGGTGAACCGATATTAGGCGTGTGCAGGGCTATTCGGAAGCCTGTAATTAAACTGTACCTGTCATATTTTATAAATTTAAAACTGTATCTGTGTGCTTGAATCGAGCCAATCCAATGGGCTATCGCAGATACAACAAAGCCCGCCTCCGGTTACCCGGGGCGGGCTTTGCTTTGACAAATCAGGGTGCTGGCAGTGGACCCGTCAGGTCAGGGCCAGCGGGCGCCACTTAGCGCCAGAACGGCTTGCTCAGCTCTTCGTAGCGTTGAGCTTCGCTGATACCGGCGTCAGCCAGCAGGCGCGAATCCAGGCGAGCCAACTGGTGGCGGCTGGAGATGCGGCGCTGCCACAACATCAGGTTGGCGAGAACGCGCAAAGGCAGGGAAGCCTGGGTGTTTACAGCTTTTTCTTCGAAGAACAGTTCGGAACTGAGTGTACGTTCCATGATGACATCCTTCCGCTTGTGGCGGGATTAGGTAGTGGTTTAACTGATGCCAATGATCCTCCTCCGAGGCAAGACTCTCTAGATACAGTTCACCTGTATTGTGAGAGGCCAGTTAACTGTTTAGCGAGGCTGTACGGTACGAAATTGGGGCAACTGTACCTGTGCGCACTTAAAAGGTGCGAAATAGGCATTTTTGAGTTGGTGTGTGGGATATTTCGGTAGGAAATGACCAGTACAGCAGTACAGTTTTTTCCATAAGTGCGGGTGGGTTCACCGAGCTGATGAAACTGTATTTGCATCAGCCCGGATCTGTATTCATCAAGCCTTGAGCATGTGCCCGGTTTCTTCCAGGTTAATGTGCCAACTCAGTGCTTCGCGCAAGATGTGCGGCGTATGCCCACCGATGGCGCAGGCGGCATCGAAGTAAGTGTTGAGGGCATCGCGGTAGGCTGGGTGCACGCAGTTATCGATGATCACCCGAGCGCGCTCCCGTGGCGCCAGGCCCCGCAGGTCGGCAAGGCCTACTTCGGTGACGAGAATGTCCACGTCATGCTCGGTGTGGTCCACATGGCTGACCATCGGTACCACGCTGGAAATTGCGCCGCCCTTGGCAATGGACTTGGTGACGAAGATCGCCAGGTGCGCATTGCGGGCGAAATCCCCGGAGCCGCCGATGCCGTTCATCATCCGCGTGCCGCAGACGTGGGTGGAGTTGACGTTGCCGTAGATATCGAACTCCAGCGCGGTATTGATACCGATGATGCCCAGGCGCCGTACCACTTCAGGGTGGTTGGAAATTTCCTGCGGGCGCAGCACCAATTTGTCCTTGTAGTGCTCCAGGTTGCCGAACACATCGGCATTGCGTCGCTCCGACAAGGTAATCGAACTGCCGGAGGCAAAGCTCAGCTTGCCGGCGTCGATCAGGTCGAAGGTCGAATCCTGCAACACTTCCGAGTACATGGTCAGGTCTTCGAACGGCGACTCGATCAATCCGCACATCACCGCGTTGGCAATATTACCGATGCCGGCTTGCAGCGGGCCGAGCTTGTTGGTCATGCGCCCGGCATCGACTTCTTGCTTGAGGAAGTTGATCAGGTGATTGGCGATGCCTTGGGTGTCGCTGTCAGGCGGCGTTACCGTGGAGGCGGAGTCCGCCTGGTTGGTGATGACGATGGCGACGATTTTCTCGGGCGGGATCGGAATCGCGGTGCTGCCGATACGGTCGTCGACTTTCACCAGCGGGATCGGCGTGCGCGTCGGTCGGTAGGTCGGGATGTAGATGTCGTGCAGCCCTTCCAGGTTCGGGTTGTGCGCCAGGTTGATCTCGACGATCACCTGTTTGGCAAAGATCGCGAAGCTGGCCGAGTTGCCTACGGAAGTAGTGGGCACGATATGGCCCTGCTCAGTGATCGCGACGGCTTCGATCACGGCGATGTCGGGCAATTTGAGCTGATTGTTGCGCAGTTGCTCGACGGTTTCCGACAGGTGCTGGTCGATAAACATCACCTCGCCGGCATTGATCGCCTTGCGCAGAGTGCTGTCGACTTGAAAGGGCATGCGTCGTGACAGTACGCCGGCTTCGGTCAACTGCTTGTCCAGGTCATTGCCCAGGCTGGCGCCGGTCATCAGCGTGATTTTGAGTGGCGAAGTCTTGGCGCGTTCGGCCAGGGCGTGGGGGACGGCCTTGGCTTCACCGGCACGGGTGAAGCCGCTCATGCCGACGGTCATGCCGTCCTCGATCAGTGCAGCGGCGTCTGCCGCGCTCATGACCTTGTTCAACAACGAAGGCAAGCGGATACGATCACGGTACATGAATTGTTATCTCTGGCTACGGAAAGCAAGGTGGGCAGTGTAGTGATTTCAAAAAGTTTCGGCCCGCTACCATGGTCGAATGCCAGGTCGCGATTTAGAGCCTTTGGTCGGGTTTCATGTGTGTGCAAAGCGGGACGCAGAGCATCCCTGGATGCGTTCCCACGCGGAGCGGGGGAACCATAAAAAAACCCCAGCCTACGTGAGGCCAGGGTTTCAGGTATTGCGCTGGCGCAGTGTTATTCGACGGCCTTGACCATGTCTTCGATGACCTTCTTGGCATCACCGAACACCATCATGGTCTTGTCCAGGTAGAACAACTCGTTATCCAGGCCGGCGTAGCCGCTGGCCATCGAGCGCTTGTTGACGATGATGGTCTTGGCCTTGAACGCCTCGAGAATCGGCATGCCGGCGATGGGTGAGTTCGGGTCGTTCTTGGCGGCCGGGTTGACCACGTCGTTGGCGCCCAATACCAGCACCACGTCGGCCTGGCCGAACTCGGAGTTGATGTCTTCCATCTCGAACACCTGGTCGTAAGGCACTTCGGCCTCGGCCAGCAATACGTTCATGTGCCCCGGCATACGGCCCGCCACCGGGTGGATCGCGTACTTTACGGTGACGCCGTGGTGGGTCAGCTTCTCGGTCAGCTCCTTGAGCGCGTGTTGTGCCCGCGCGACCGCAAGGCCGTAGCCTGGGACGATAATCACGGTGTCGGCGTTGGTCAGCAGGAAGGTGGCGTCATCAGCGGAGCCGGACTTCACCGGGCGTGCTTCTTTGGAGCCCGCCGCAGCGCCAGCATCCGGCGCGTTGCCGAAACCGCCCAACAGCACATTAAAGAAGGAGCGGTTCATCGCCTTGCACATGATGTACGACAGGATCGCGCCGCTGGAGCCCACCAGGGAACCGGCGATGATCAGCATCGAGTTGTTCAGCGAGAAACCGATGCCCGCCGCTGCCCAGCCGGAATAGCTATTGAGCATCGACACCACCACGGGCATGTCGGCGCCGCCAATCGGGATGATGATCAGCACACCCAGCACGAAGGCCAGGGCCAGCATCAGTGCAAATGCGCTGAGATTGCCGGTGAACATGAACGCCAGGCCCAGGCCCAGGGTTGCCAGGCCGAGTACCAAGTTCAGTTTGTGTTGGCCGCCGAACTGTACCGGTGCGCCCTGGAACAGGCGGAACTTGTACTTGCCCGACAGCTTGCCGAATGCGATCACCGAGCCGGAGAAGGTGATTGCACCGATAGCGGCACCGAGGAACAGTTCCAGGCGGTTACCGGCCGGTATCGAATCGCCCAAGTGCTTGACGATGCCCAGGGACTGCGGCTCGACCACGGCGGCAATGGCGATGAACACCGCGGCCAGGCCGATCATGCTGTGCATGAACGCGACCAGCTCGGGCATCTTGGTCATTTCAACACGCTTGGCCATGATCGAGCCGGCGGTACCGCCAACCAATAGGCCAACGATGACGTAGCCGATACCGGCAGTCGCCAGTTCAGCCCCCAGCTTATAGATGAGGCCGACGGTAGTGAGTACCGCCAGCGCCATGCCGAGCATGCCGAACAGGTTGCCGCGCCGCGAAGTGGTCGGGTGCGAGAGGCCTTTAAGGGCCTGGATGAAGCAGATCGACGCGATCAGGTAGAGCGTCGTCACGAGATTCATGCTCATTACTTGGGCGCCTCTTCTTTTACTTTCGGGGCTTTCTTCTTGAACATCTCAAGCATTCTGCGGGTGACCAGGAAGCCACCGAAGACATTTACCGCCGCCAGGGCCACGGCCAGTGTGCCCATAGTCTTGCCCAACGGGGTGACGGTCAGCGCGGCAGCCAGCATGGCGCCGACGATGACAATCGCGGAAATGGCGTTGGTCACGGCCATCAGCGGCGTGTGCAATGCAGGTGTTACGTTCCAGACCACGTGATAACCGACATAAATCGCCAGCACAAAGATGATCAGGTTGTAGATACCGGGGGAGATAAGCTCTTCCATCGTCTGAATCCCTGCTTAGGCGTTTTTGCGGATGACTTGGCCGTCGCGGCACATCAGGCACGCGGCGACGATATCGTCTTCGAGGTTGATTTCAAACTGCCCTTCCTTGGTGAAGACCAGCTTCAGGAAGTCCAGCAGGTTGCGCGCATACAAGGCCGACGCATCGGCGGCGACAGCGCCCGCCAGGTTGGTCGGGCCGCAGATGATCACGCCGTTTTCCACCACGACCTGGTCGGCCACGGTCAGCGGGCAGTTGCCACCTTGGGCTGCAGCGAGGTCGATGACCACCGAGCCGGGTTTCATCTGCGCCACGGTATCGGCGCTGAGCAGGGTCGGCGCCTTGCGGCCCGGGATGAGGGCGGTGGTGATGACGATATCGGCCTGTTTGGCGCGTTCGTGCACGGCCAGGGCCTGGCGTTGCATCCAACTGCTGGGCATCGGGCGCGCGTAGCCACCGACACCGACGGCGCATTCACGCTCTTCATCGGTTTCGTACGGTACGTCGACAAACTTGGCGCCCAGGGATTCGATCTGCTCCTTAACCGCCGGGCGTACGTCGGACGCTTCGATCACCGCGCCCAGGCGCTTGGCCGTGGCGATGGCTTGCAGGCCCGCCACACCGGCGCCGAGGATCAGTACGCGCGCGGCTTTTACAGTGCCGGCAGCAGTCATCAGCATCGGCATGAAACGCGGGTAGTGATGAGCGGCGAGCAACACGGCCTTGTAACCGGCGATGTTGGCTTGCGAAGACAGCACATCAAGGCTTTGAGCGCGTGAAGTGCGCGGCGCGGCTTCCAGGGCGAAGGCGGTGATGTCGCGCTCGGCGAGCTTGGCGATGGTTTCGTTGCTGAACGGGTTGAGCATGCCCACCAACACGGTGCCACTTTTGATCAGCGCAAGTTCGCTGTCGCTGGGGGCAACCACTTTGAGAATCAGCTCGGCGCCAAACGCGTCGTTGGCACTGCCAATGGTGGCGCCTGCCGTTTCATAGGCACTGTCGACGATGCTGGCATTGATGCCTGCGCCGCTTTGTACAGTGACCTTATGGCCCTGGCCGATCAGCTTCTTGATGGTTTCCGGGGTGGCAGCCACCCGCGTTTCACCGGTCTGGGTTTCGAGAGGAACACCAATGTGCACGTCAAATCTCCTGCATGATCTTTTTGCTTTTGATCTTTTTGTAAAAAGGCCAGTGCACCGCGAGTGGCGCAACTGGGGCGGCCGATCAGCACGATCCCGCTGAAATGACAGCGGGGCGCGGCATTTTGCAGGCGAACTTTACGGCCATCAAGGGATTATGACGGGTGACGAAAAATTAACTACAAGTCACCCTGTGACTGATTGTCGCAACAAGCTGAAATAACCTCTTTAAATACAGGTCTTTAAAGGTGTTCAGGCGTTTTCGGTCCATTTTTCCATTGCCAGTGTGAATAGTCGTGCATTGGCCGGTAAGAGTCGCTACGAGCCATGAGATACATGCCTTTTAGCCTTATTTTGGGCTGACAAGTACAGTCTGTTTAAATGCGACATATACGTACATCTGTAGGATCTTAATTTATCTGACTACAAAGTCAGCAATTGCGCTTTGTCCTTTACTTACATGGGTTGTAGCGTCTTGACTGGTCGAGCAGCCAGTCCCTAAATGCATGCAGTGAGGCGGATTCGACCTTTTTGTCAGGAATCATCAGGTAATAAGCCTTTTCGCTGGTCAGTGCTTCGGTGCTCGCGATTACCAGTTGTTGCTCCTTCAGCTCCCGCTGTATGAGGAAGGGAGGAATCAGTGCGATGCCCATGTCATGCATGGCCGCTTGAGACAGCATCGAGAATAGCTCGTATCGAGGGCCTGTCATGTCGCGAGGGATGTTCAGTTGTTGGGCGTTGAACCATTGGCGCCAGGCATAGGGGCGTGTGGTCTGCTGCAGCAGAGGCAGCTCGGCGATCTGTTGAGGGGTGAAATGCGTGCGGTCGCCGAGTAAGCGTGGGCTGCATACCGGTACCGGGTTTTCGCCCATTAACCGGTGGGATTGCGTACCCGACCAATCGGCATCCCCGAAGTAGATCGCCGCATCGAACTCAGTATCGGCGAACAGGAAGGGGCGTGTGCGGTTCGTCAGGTTCACCGTGACTTCCGGGTGCTGATGTTGAAAGTCTTTCAGGCGTGGGATCAGCCACTGCGTGCCGAAGGTAGGTACCACCGCCAGTTCGATCACATTGGCGCCCTGCTGGCCCATCACCGACAAGGTGTCGCGCTCTACGGCGTCCAGTTGCGTTGCAACCCTGCGGCTATAAGACAGCCCCGCCTCCGTCAGCTTCACCCCACGGCGTGAGCGGCGAAACAGCTCGACACTCAAAAACTCCTCCAGGCTGGCGATCTGTCGGCAAATCGCGCCTTGGGTGATGGAAAGCTCCAAGGCTGCCTTGGTGAAGCTCTCGTGCCGGGCTGCTGCCTCAAAGCTGATGAGCGCGGTGGTACTGGGGATTTTCCTGCGCATGTACGTTGCCCTCACAGATAAAGCGCATTTCTGGGCTTTTTTAGTGTTACGAAGTGAGAAATTAGCACAAGCCTATGCAAAAACCTCGTTTGCCCTCTGCGCTGACCGCGCCTAGTCTGGTTCCACGACTTCTGATTTTTTCCGCGAGGACTTATTCATGGCTGGCAAGGCAAGCTTCAACTGGATCGATCCACTGCTGTTGGATCAACAGCTCACCGAAGAAGAGCGCATGGTGCGTGACAGCGCCGAGCAATTTGCTCAGGACAAGCTGGCTCCCCGCGTGCTCGAAGCCTTTCGCCACGAAAAGACAGACCCTGCTATTTTCCGCGAGATGGGCGAGACCGGTTTGCTGGGGGCGATGATCCCTGAGCAGTACGGTGGCAGTGGCTTGAACTATGTCAGCTACGGTTTGATTGCTCGGGAGGTGGAGCGTGTCGACTCCGGCTATCGCTCGATGATGAGTGTGCAGTCTTCCCTCGTCATGGTGCCGATCAATGAGTTTGGTACCGAGGCGCAAAAACAGAAGTACTTGCCCAAACTGGCCTCTGGTGAATGGATCGGTTGCTTCGGGCTGACCGAGCCCAACCATGGTTCCGACCCAGGTGCGATGATTACTCGTGCACGCAAAGTGGATGGCGGCTACAGCCTGACCGGCGCAAAGATGTGGATCACCAACAGTCCGATTGCGGATGTGTTTGTGGTGTGGGGCAAAGATGATGCCGGGGACATCCGTGGCTTTGTCCTGGAAAAAGGCTGGAAAGGTCTGAGCGCTCCGGCTATCCACGGCAAGGTGGGGCTGCGGGCCTCCATCACCGGTGAAATCGTGATGGATAACGTATTTGTGCCCGAAGAAAATATCTTCCCGGATGTACGGGGTTTGAAAGGGCCGTTTACCTGCCTTAATTCGGCACGGTACGGGATTTCCTGGGGGGCGCTGGGGGCTGCTGAGTTCTGCTGGCATACCGCACGCCAGTACACACTTGATCGCCAGCAGTTTGGTCGCCCACTGGCTGCCACTCAGTTGATCCAGAAGAAGCTGGCAGACATGCAGACCGAGATTACCTTGGCCCTGCAAGGTTGCCTGCGCCTGGGTCGGATGAAGGATGAGGGGACGGCGGCGGTTGAGATCACTTCGATCATGAAGCGTAACTCGTGTGGCAAGTCATTGGATATCGCGCGCATGGCCCGGGACATGCTGGGCGGCAACGGTATCTCCGACGAATTCGGAGTGGCGCGCCACTTGGTCAACCTTGAGGTGGTCAACACCTATGAAGGGACCCATGACGTGCATGCCTTGATCCTGGGGCGCGCGCAAACCGGTCTTCAAGCGTTCTATTAATAGGAGCATGGGCATGGGCGCGCTTTCGCATCTGCGAGTGC
Organism: Pseudomonas sp. DW-iso17; assembly: GCF_058725345.1. Classification (NCBI taxonomy): domain Bacteria; kingdom Pseudomonadati; phylum Pseudomonadota; class Gammaproteobacteria; order Pseudomonadales; family Pseudomonadaceae; genus Pseudomonas; species Pseudomonas sp. DW-iso17. Next base: position 814,830 of record NZ_JBZXEA010000011.1, read on the forward strand.
TGGATTTGTCGCGAGTACTCGCGGGCCCCTGGTCCGGGCAGATTCTTGCAGACCTTGGGGCTGAGGTGATCAAGGTCGAAAGGCCGAGCAGCGGCGATGACACGCGCGCTTGGGGGCCGCCCTTCCTTAAGGATGCGGATGGCGAAAATACCAGTGAGGCGGCGTATTACCTGTCGGCCAACCGTAATAAAGAGTCGGTGACCATCGACTTTACGCGGCCGGAAGGCCAGAAACTGGTGCGTGATCTGGCCGCCAAGTCGGACATCCTGATCGAAAACTTCAAGGTGGGCGGCCTTGCAGTGTATGGGCTGGACTATGAATCCCTCAAAGAGGTCAACCCGGAGCTGATTTACTGTTCCATCACGGGGTTTGGTCAGACGGGCCCCTATGCGATGCGTGCCGGCTACGATTTCATGATCCAGGGTCTGGGCGGGCTCATGAGCCTGACCGGGCGGCCTGAAGGGGATGAAGGCGCCGGGCCGGTAAAGGTCGGCGTAGCCTTGACCGACATCTTGACCGGGCTTTATTCGACCGTCGCGATCCTGGCTGCGCTAGCTCATCGCGATCACGATGGTGGTGGGCAGCATATCGATATGGCGTTACTGGATGTGCAGGTGGCTTGCCTGGCGAATCAGGCGATGAATTACCTGACAACCGGGGCGCCGCCCAAGCGCCTGGGGAATGCTCACCCTAATATCGTGCCTTATCAGGATTTTCCTACGGCCGATGGAGATTTCATCCTCACCGTAGGCAATGACGGGCAGTTCCGTAAATTCGCTGAAGTCGCTGGGCAACCGCAATGGGCGGATGACGTGCGTTTCGCCACCAATCGCGCACGGGTAGCTAATCGTGCGGAGCTGATTCCTTTGATTCGCCAGGCGACGGTCTTCAAGACGACCGCTGAGTGGGTGTCGCAGCTGGAGCAAGTGGGCGTGCCGTGTGGGCCCATCAATGATCTGGCGCAGGTGTTCTCCGATCCTCAGGTCCAGGCGCGGGGTTTGGCGATTGAGTTGCCTCACGCATTGGCGGGGACGGTGCCCCAGGTTGCGAGCCCGATACGCTTATCCAAGACGCCTGTGGAGTACCGGAGTGCGCCTCCTCTATTGGGGGAGCATACGCTTGAGGTGCTGCAGGGGGTTTTGGGGTTGGGAGCTGCTCATGTGGCCGCACTGAAGGAGGCGGGCGTTATTTGAACTTCCCTTCTATATAGACGCGCAGTGGATGCCGGCTGTTTTTTAACCGAAGCTAACTTATTGATAGAAAAGCAAAATTAAGAGTTGACGGCGAATTATATCTGTCTATAATTCGCCCCACTTCCGGCGCAGTCGAAA